>ONYZ01000074.1 GCA_900322175.1 uncultured Prevotella sp. | reverse complement strand
CAAAGGTAGTAAATATTAGGCAATCATGTATCGTTTAGCTACAGTTTTTGGGTTAACAGCCGTCCCCCCCCCTTCCCCACAGGGTTTGTCGGTTGCGCCTTCTTCTTTTCAATGTTCCGCTCCTTAGACAGCCCCACCTCGAAACATGTACTCTTTATGGCCATGTGTGTGGGTAAATGCTGGCATAATATCTCTTTTTAGCAAAATTTTGGCTGCAAAAGTACAATAATTATAGAAGTTAGAGTATCGATTTAAGGAATTTTTTCAAAAAAAGTCCGTAAACCTTTACATATATCATTTACTTATTCACTTTGGACATTTGACATTTAGATAATTGATGTGACGACGTAAATAATAGCATTGCCGTTTGTTTTAAGATAGTTTGAAACAAACGGCAAACTATTGCGTACAAATGACAAAGTGGGTTAGGAAGAAAAGCAGTAACTTTGCAGCCGAGAATTAAAACCAATATTGTAACAACGAAAATATGAACTGTAAGTTTAAAAACTATCTGTTGTTTGCGGCTATGGCTGTGGCGGGGCAGGCTAGCGCGCAACTATCAACTAACCCCGACAAGTTTCTAGGTAACATCACTACCGACTGGCCAGGATCGATGGACTACTCCGGATTTAAGTATTCGGACTACTGGAATCAGGTTACACCCGAGAACGGTACTAAGTGGTCGACGGTAGAAGGTACACGCGGACAGTACTACTGGGGCGGTGCCGACCCTGCATTTAATTATGCCAAGAACCACAACCTGAAGTTCAAGTTCCATACGCTGGTGTGGGGATCGCAGTATCCTAGTTGGATAGAGAGCCTGTCAGCCGAGGAGAAATACAAGGCTGTGGTAAAGTGGATGGACACCGTGAAGAAGAAGTATCCTAACCTTGAGATAATCGACGTGGTGAACGAGGCCGTGGGTAATCACCAGGCTGGTACTAGATACATGCGCGAGGCATTGGGTGGTGACGGCGTGACTGGCTACGACTGGATAATAAAGGCATTCGAACTGGCTCGTGAGCGCTGGCCAGAGGCTATACTTATCTATAACGACTTCAACACATTCCAGTGGGACACCGATGCATATATCGCTCTGGTAAAAGCCCTGCGCGATGCCGGAGCACCTATCGATGCCTACGGATGTCAGAGTCATGACCTGGGGGGAGTGAGTAAATCGACGTTCTCTACTGTGATGAAGAAGATACAGAATGCACTCAAGATGCCTATGTACATCACCGAGTATGACATAGGCGACGTGAACGACGCTAACCAGAAGTGGAACTTCCAGCAGCACTTCCCTGTGATGTGGGAGGCTGACTACTGTGCAGGTGTAACCGTCTGGGGATGGTTCTATGGCCACACATGGATAGAAGGTGACGGCGAGAAAGGTATATCGGGACTTATTAAGAACAATGAGGAGCGCTCTGCACTGAAGTGGCTGCGCGAGTATATGCAGACCGATGCTGCCAAGAACGCCAAGAGTCCGTTCCCCGGTATGAAGATGGAGGCTATGGTATACATCAAGCCATCTACCATCAAGGCCACCAAGGGCGAGACCATCAGCATCGACATTGATGCCAAGATGATAACCAAGACTATCCAGAGCATCGACCTGTATGTGAAGGATACTAAGGTGGCTACGATGACCGAAGAACCATACACTTACGAGATTATACCCGAAGAGACTGGTCGCTATGACCTAAAAGCTGTGGTGACTACCACCGACGGTGCTACCTACGAGCGTTGGGGAGGTTTCGACGTATTTCCCGCGCGCGTACCTTATAATGGTATAACAGAGTTGCCTGGTACACTCGAGGTTGAAGACTTTGATTCGGGTGCCGATGGACAGAGCTACCACGACAGCGACACCAAGGACGAGGGCGACGCTAAGTATCGCAGCGACGCTGGCGGTGTTGACCTGGTGAAGGGCAACGGTGGTGTGGCTCTGGGATACACTGCTCAGGGCGAGTGGCTGGAGTACACTGTCGACGTGACGGAGGCTGGCGAATACAGCTACGAGGCTGTGGTAGCATCGGGCAATTCTAATTCGTCGTTCATCGTAAGTCTGGTTGAAGACGGCAAACTTACACAGCTGTTTAAGGTGAATGTGCCAAAGACGGGTGATGACTGGAATACCTACGTATCACGTAAGGGCAAGTTGAGCAAGAATCTGGAGAAAGGTAAGCAGATACTCCGAATCACTATCGATGGTCCGTATGTAAACCTCGACAAGATTACGTTTACCTGCACTAATCCTACTGGCATCAACACCATCGAGCTGGATGCCGAGGATGCTCCTACCTACAACCTGATGGGTGCGAAAGTAGACAAGAACTACAAAGGAGTGACTATCAAGAACGGTAAGAAGCAACTTAGATAATTAGCGAAATACTTAACAATAAGAGCCGGGGCAGTGTTGTCTCGGCTCTTGTCGTATGGCATACGGATATTGCGACAGATACAAAGAAAAACGAGTTTTCTTTTGGTGTTTCGCTTAATTAACGCTATCTTTGCAGCCGAATTTATCAAACGTCAGAAGAAAATGATAAGTAAGCAGGAATTATTTAAAACGGTTTCACCCTATGTTATAGCTTATTTGGTATTGCTCATGGTGGTACTCGGATTGCTGTATTCGTATCCGAAGCCTGAGCTCCACATGATGCTAAACTCGCATCATACCGACATACAGGATACTTTCTTTAAGTATTATACCTTGTTGGCAGAGTGGCCATTGTATATACTGGCGCTGCTCCCACTGCTGTGGAAGAAGAGGAATATTACCATATTCTATGCTATATGTGAAGCGGCGGGAGGTGTGATGGTGCAGATATTGAAACATCTCTTCAGTAGCCCGCGTCCGGTCAGGGTGTTCGAGAATTATCCTGATATGGTTTTGCCACTGGTAGATGGGGTAGACATGCATCATAGCAATTCATTCCCTTCAGGCCATTCGTCTACATTCTTCATCTTTGCCACCTGCTGTGTGATTATTCTGGCATATCACTATATCAGTGATAACAAACCGAAGACGTTAAGAACTAAGTCGGTGTTTAACACATCGTTGCTAGTACTGCTGGCTATGGCTGCTCTGGGAGGATACTCACGTATATATCTATCGCAACACTTCCTGTCGGATGTGTGTGTGGGTAGCATCATAGGTGTTACAATGCCATTACTGATGTTCTACCTGTGCGGAAGAAAGTTTCTGGACATCGAACATAAAACATCGAACATCTAACATCAATCATGACATCACTATTACGTAAGATAAAAGGGACGCTAAAGAGACCAATATCGCTTCTGGCTTTCTCGTGTATCGTAAGTATAGGCACGTTGTTGCTTTACAATATTCCATTCTTCAGGTTTGTAATCGACAACAGCAATGAGAGTACGATAGGTGTAGTATGGCTGATGATATCGCTGGTGGTTATCATGCTGTTGGTGAACTTCATGATGACCTATCTTACTATGTTCTGCATGAGGATTGTGGGGCGGATACTGTTGGCTATACTGTCGATAATCAATGCTACATCGATTTATTTCATTCTGACATATAGTGTCATCATCGATGAAAACACCATCCGAAACGTGTTCAACACCAGATACTCGGAAGCTTCGGGATTCTTCAGTTTGTCGCTATGGATCTTTATCTTTGTATTCGGTATTCTCCCTGCATTGTATTGTATCATACAGCCGGTAAAGGTAGGCAAGGCGAAGAAGATGGGCAAGTATTGCGGTTGTTCGCTGGGTGTGATTCTGGTTTTCGGACTGCTGAACATCAACCAGACGCTGTTTGTCAGTCAGCATGATACCGAACTGGGAGGATTGCTACAGCCCTGGTCGTACATAGTCAACACGATTCGCGTGATCAGTATCAGTCAGGGCAAGCAAGCCGAGGAAATCAAGTTGCCTGACGGCAAGATTACGGATGACGATAAGGCTGTGGTGGTGCTAGTCATCGGCGAGTCGGCACGAAAAGCCAACTTCCAGCTATACGGCTATAAGCGTGATACCAACCCAT
The DNA here is from genome assembly GCA_900322175.1 of uncultured Prevotella sp. Lineage (GTDB taxonomy): Bacteria > Bacteroidota > Bacteroidia > Bacteroidales > Bacteroidaceae > Prevotella. The sequence goes on along the minus strand of ONYZ01000074.1, from coordinate 8,396 downwards.
TGCTGTCTAGACAGAAGGATCTGAAGGTGTTTGAGGCCAACTCATGTGCCACCTATACAACAGCCGGTACCAAGGCTATTCTGGAACCCAAAGACTGCGACGAACTTTACGAACTGTTGCCCAACTATGCGTTCCGCATAGGTGTAGACGTATCGTGGCGCACCTATAACTGGGGCGAGCCGCCAATACATATTGACGAATATCTGACTGACAAGCAGCTGGCCAAAATGTATCCCGATGTAGATCACAGATATGATGAACTGCTCTTTGCCGGGCTTCGTGAGCGTATCGAATCAAGTCCGAAGAACAAGGTGCTGATAGTACTGCATACCGGCATCAGTCATGGTCCCCAATATTCCAGCAAATACCCCAAGCAGTTTGAGGTGTACAAGCCTGTGGCTAAGAATGTGGAGGAAGGCGAGAAGAACGTTGGCATGCTGGTAAATGCCTACGACAATACCATCCGCTATACTGATTTCCTGCTGAATGACCTAATCAACACCCTGCGCAGTATGAAAGATAGGAAGAGTGCGATGATATTTATTTCCGATCATGGCGAATCGCTCGGCGAGAACAAGTTGTTTATGCATGGTCTGCCCAAGAAGCTGGCACCCAAAGAGCAGTACGAGATACCGTTCCTGGTTTGGACTTCTGAGGGGTTCAGAGAGTACAAGAGTCAGTTGCCAGCGTTGCTGGAGCAACATTACGTATTCCATTCTGTACTCAACCTGCTGTCTATCCAGTCGCCAGCTTACAACGAAGACTTTGATATATTTGCAAAAAGAACACAAGACAGCGAATAATGCGATTGTTGTGTGATATAATGTGAAAAAAGTGACGAAAAGTTTGGAACTTCGTCACTTTTTTTTTATCTTTGCCCGCAGAAATTAACTGATAAGTGAAACCTAAAGTCCTAGATATATTACACAGCTCGCTATCAGCTAGGCTAAGCTTATGGATTGTGCTGTTTGTGGGAATGCTGTTTCTGGCAACGTTCTCGCTGATGTTCTACTATGCCCGCGAGGCTGTGCAGAACGAGGCTGAGGGCAAGGCGCAGGACCTGCTGGACATGATGGAGATAGACGTGACCAACACGCTGCACGAGAAAGAGGTGGTAACCCGACAGACGCACTGGAACGTGGAGCAGAACTTGCATAACCCCCCAATGCTGGAGGGCTATCTGCAAGAGATACTGAGAAACAACCCCGAGATAGTAGGTGTGGCTGCTGCATTCGAGCCCGACTATTATCCCAACCATCCTGGCGAATACATGATATACTACTACCGCAGGGGCACACAACTGATAAGGAGCGAGACGTTTGCGGGCGAATCGTATATACACCAGCCATGGTACGAGACGACAAAAGACCTTAATGCTGAATACTGGAGCGACCCTTCCGAGAACTATAAGACTAATGATGAACCGATAATATCATTCTGTATCCCCATGCGCGACAATGGTCGTGCGATAGGTTCGTTTGCCATCGACATATCACTATACTGGCTTACGGAAAAGGTGCAGCACGGGCGTCCGTCGGCGACGGTGTTCGGAGCTATGGCTACACGCAAGGGAGCGTTTGTGATACATCCCGACACAGCGCAGCTTAGACCTGGCGCAATGTTCAGAGTTATGGACCAGTTTCACGACGAGAAACACAGTTCCCTGGCCTACAAGATGCTGAAAGGCGAGACCGGTGCGATGACAATCGATTTTGACGGGGTGAAGAGTTACGTGGCATATAAACCTATCAAGGACACACAATGGGTGATAGATGTGGTATGTCCGGAGGAAGAGGTGCTGGGCGACTATCACCATCTGATAAAGTTGATGCTGGCGGTAGTGATACTGGCACTGCTGGCGATTACGGCCTTCTGCTACTTCTTTATCCACCACGAGATTGACCCGCTGCGAACACTGGAGGCTTCGGCCAAGCAGATGACAAGGGGCGACTACTTTGCGCCCGTATCAACCAGCGGCCGACAGGACGAGGTGGAAAGTCTGACCAAAAGTTTTGTAGCCATGCGCCGATCGATACGCAAGCATATAGATGAGATAGATCGCACGCGCGAGAAGCTGGACGAACAAAACAAGGCACTGAACGAGGCAAATGAGCATATAAAAGAGGCCGACAGAGTGAAGACTGCATTCCTGCAGAACATGACCGACCAGATGGATGAGCCAGTAAGGGAGATATCGTTCCTGGTATCGGACCTGAAGACTCACTACGACGAGATGAGTCATGAGGAGATAGTGGAACTGGCCAACCAGATGGAGGCTCACACAGATACTGTAACATCCCTACTATCGCGAATGCTGGAAGTGGCAATTAAAGGTGAAGAAAAAGAGAGCAGCCTATGATAAACATCATAAACAGAATAAGACGAAAGCTGTCGCTGAAACTTACCTTTGGCATCATGCTCTTTCTGATAGCGATATTCGTAGTGTCGCTGGGCATACTGTTTATGCGTTCGCGCCAGCTAGTAAGGGAAGAGGCCATGGAGCGCGCCGAGCGGGAACTGGACAATGTGGTGATGCGCGTGAACGGGATGATGAACGAGGTGGAGACAGCCACGATGACAGCCAGATGGCATCTGACCGATGACAATTTGCAGCCCGACTCGCTGCTGAACTTCGCACACCGCATAGTGGCCATGAATCCAAACTTCGACGGTTGCTCGATATCTACCGAACCCAACTATTTCCCGCAGATAGGCCGATACTTCTCTGTATACGCCTACCACAAGGGCGACTCGGTGGTGTCGAAGACAGAGGAACCGTACGAATACTTCGACAAGGTGTACTATAAGACGCCATTGCTGCTGGGCAAACCCAGTTGGGTTGAGGCATATGCCGATGTAAATGGAGTGGTGTCGGGCAATTTCGACGACTTGATAGTATCGTTCGGAGTACCCATACGTAATAGCAAGCGAGAGACGATAGGAGTGATATCCACCGACCTGTCGATCCCTTGGCTGTCGCAGGTGATATCTGATTACAAACCTTATCCCAATGCGTACAGCATAATGCTGGGTGCCGACGGACAGTATCTGATACACCCCGACACCACCAAACTGATGAAGAAAACAATATTCAGCGATACCGATACCAAGAACGATCAGGACCTGATAACACTGGGGCACGATATGATATCGGGCAACTCGGGCATGTTGTCAGTAAAAAATCGTGGCAAGCGTTGCATGGTGCTGTATAAGTCGCTGAAGCGTGCGCCTTGGAGTATAGCACTGGTTTGTCCTGAGAAGGATATTCTGGCTGGTTACACCAAACTGCTGTATATACTGATACCGCTGCTGGTGTTCGGACTGCTGGTTATTCTGGCATTCAGTCTGAACGTGATTGCCTCTATGGTTACTCCAATCAACGAACTGACAGACAAGCTAAGCTACATCACCCACGGTCACTACGATGAGCCGATAGATACGACCGACCGCCGCGATGTGATAGGACGATTGCAGAACAACTTTGCCGAGATGCAAAAGGCTCTGTCAGAGCATATCACAAGGCTGCAGGAGGTAAATGCTGCTACCGAGAAGTTGAACAAAGAACTGGAAGATGCCAGCGTGAAGGCTCGCAAAGCCGATGAGAAAAAGAGTGAATTTCTGAAAGACGTGACACATCAGATACGTACTCCGCTCAACATCATCAATGGATTTACCCAGGTACTGCGCGACGATGCCGAATCGATTCCACGTGATGAGAGAGAGGAACTTATAGATACTATGCAGTACAATGCCTTAAGCATGAGCCGAATGATAAACATGCTGGTGGTTGCGGCTAATAGAAACTCTAAGATAAATGTGACGGAGGAGGTAAATGTACGTGAGTTGGTCGATGCACTTATGTATCTGTATGTCCATAATCCTCCCTATACCGTCGACTTGATTACTGATATCCGACTGCTGGATACTTTCAATGTAAGAACCAATCGCGAGTTTCTGAGTAAGGCCTTGTCCGAGTTGCTGTTCAACGCCAAGAAGTTTACCACAAATGGTCACGTAAAACTTACGGTAATGGCATCGGAACTAACCTTGATATTCATGGTAGAGGATACTGGTCCGGGTATCAGCGAGGACGATCTGGCTAGGTTGTTTGCCACTTTTGAAAAGGGCGACATCTTTACCGAAGGACTGGGACTGGGATTACCCACCTGCCGACAGATGATACGCATGATAGGTGGCGACTTGAAGTTTGATGCTACTTACACCGAGGGCTCTAGATTCATCGTCGTAATCCCCAACTCGGATGGCGAAGTAGAGTTACGTTAACGTTTGAGTAATAAAAAAATGCCACATCATTGCGCGTTTAGCGAAAAAAAATGTAACTTTGCGCCAAAATTCAACTAACATCAATGGAACAAGTATTTAGTTATATCATCAGTCTGGGTGCTTCTGTGATGATGCCGATACTATTTACCATCATCGGCCTCTGCATCGGATTGAAATTCGGAAAGTCGCTTAAGTCAGGACTTTACGTAGGTGTGGGATTCGTAGGATTGGGTATCGTCACTGCCCTGTTGACCAACAATTTCGGAGGTCCGCTTAGCGAGATCTCACGTCTCTACAATCTGCAACTTGGTGTGTTTGATATGGGTTGGCCTGCAGCAGCAGCAGTGGCCTACAACACTGCTGTAGGTGCACTTATCATTCCCATCTGTCTGGGTGTCAATTTCCTGATGCTCATCACAAAGACTACACGTACCGTTAACATCGACCTGTGGAACTACTGGCACTTCGCCTTTATCGGTGCGGTGGCTTATTTCGTAATGGACCAGAGTCTGGCGTGGGGTTATTTCGCTGCCATCGTGTGCTACATCAACACACTGGTGATGGCCGATCTGACCGCTCCAAAGTTCCAAGGGTATTACGAAGGTATGGAGGGTATCTCTATCCCACAGCCTTTCGTGCAGAGTTTCACCCCGTTTGCCATGCTGGTAAACAAGGGACTGGATATGATTCCCGGATTCTCTAAGCTCGACATCGATGCCGAAGGACTGAAGAAGAAGTTTGGAGTGCTGGGTGAGCCACTGGTGCTGGGTGTGATAGTAGGTGCGCTGATAGGTGCGCTGGCACAGATGGACATCAAGAAGATACTCTTCCTTGGTGTCACGATGGGTGCTGTGATGGAACTGATTCCACGTATCACCAAGCTGTTTATCGACGGACTGATGCCTATCTCGGAGAAGACTCAAGAGGTGGTTAAGAAGAAGTTTAATGGTAAGAAGGTATATATAGGTATGTCGCCCGCCTTGGTGATAGGTCATCCCACTACGCTGGTAGTATCGCTGCTGCTGATACCCGTTACGCTGGGACTGGCTGTTATCCTGCCTGGCAACGAGTTCCTGCCACTGGCATCACTGGCTGGAATGTTCTATGTGTTTGTGATGGTGTTGCCATATACCAAGGGAAATGTGGTTAAGACTTTTATCGTAGGACTGGTGGCACTGGCGATCGGACTGTGGTTTGTTACTGATATGGCTCCCGCATTTACTCAGGCTGCCCACACCGTATTCGAGCAGACAGGCGACAATGCTGCCAAGATTCCCGAAGGATTCGAGGCTGGTGCTCTCGACTTTGCATCGAGCCTGTTCGGCTGGGTCATCTACAAGTGTGTAAATAATCTGCAGTGGATAGGAATGGGACTGCTTACTGGCTTTACAGTTGTTATGATGTGGTTGAATCGTAAGCGCATCATCGCCGACGAAAAGGCTGCGAAATAATTCTTAGGCACGAATTAACACGAAAAAAAATAATAACAATGAAGAAAACAATTTTTACATTGATGCTTATGGGAAATCTGACATTGGCCTTTGGTCAGCAGAACATGACGTTCCAGACAGCCTGTCACCCTGCCGACGTGAAGCATTACGACACGCAGACACTGCGCGATCGCTTTGTGATGGAGAAGGTGATGGCTCCCGACGAGATTAATCTCACTTATTCGTACTACGACCGCTTTATCTACGGAGGAGCTATGCCTGTGTCGAAGGACCTGAAGTTGGAGACACATCCACAGTTGCGTGCTGACTATTTTATGCGTAATCGCGAGCTTGGTATCATCAATACCGGTGGCGATGGCGTGGTAATCGTTGACGGACAGGAGTATCCTCTGGGCTATAGCGAAGCACTATATGTGGGTCGCGGTTGGCTGGGCAAGGACAAGAAGGGCAACGATATAGACTCTAACAAGGAGGTTATCTTCCGCTCAAAGGATCCCAAGAATCCTGCTAAGTTCTATCTTAACAGTGCTACAGCCCACCAGCACTACAAGACCCAGTGGGTGACACTCGACGGACGCAAGAACGGTAAGGTTCAGAGCCTGAAGGCTGTTATCGTAGGTACTAAGGAGAAGCCTCTTGGCACCAAAGCCGAGAGCAATCAGCGCACCATCAATCAGTTGATTGTTAACACAGCTCTTGAGGAAGGTCCATGCCAGTTGCAGATGGGACTGACCCAGTTGCAGGAGGGTAGCGTATGGAACACCATGCCACCTCACACACATGGTCGCCGTATCGAGGCATACTATTATTTCAATCTGCCCGAGAATCAGCAGATCAGCCACGTGATGGGCGAGCCACAGGAGACCCGTGTGGTTTGGCTCAAGAACGAGCAGGCCATCATGAGCCCAGAGTGGAGCATCCATTGCGCATCGGCCACCTATTATTATACCTTTATCTGGGGTATGGCCGGCGAGAACCTGAACTATAATGATAAGGACAACATCGAGGTGAAAGACCTTCGATAGTAGAAATACTCTCAATTCTCAATTGTAAATTGTTAATTATCAATTAGTATATGACTCCTGTACAAACAACTAAAATGTCCAACTTCCGTTGGGTAATCTGTGCGCTGCTGTTCTTGGCAACCACAGTAAACTATATGGACCGTCAGGTTCTATCACTAACCTGGAAAGATTTTATTGCTCTCGATTTCCACTGGACCGATGCCGACTATGGTACTATTACGGGACTCTTCTCGCTGTTTTATGCTATAGCCAATCTGTTCTCGGGTAAGTTCATTGACTGGATGGGCACCAAGAAGGGTTATCTCATCGCCATCTTCGTATGGAGCACTGGTGCAGTGATGCACGCTGGTTGCGGATGGGTGGCTATGAACTGGGAGGGCTACGACTCTATCGAGGCTCTGCGTATGGTTCAGGCTGGTAGCGATGCAGCCGTTGCTATCGCCACAATTTCGGTATGGCTGTTCCTTAGCTGTCGTATGATTCTCGCTGTGGGTGAGTCAGGTAACTTCCCTGCAGCCATCAAGGCCACAGCCGAGTATTTCCCAAAGAAGGACCGCGCATTCTCTACCTCTATATTTAATAGTGGTGCATCGGTAGGTGCACTGGCTGCTCCTGCCACTATCCCCCTGTTGGCACGTGCCTGGGGATGGGAGATGGCTTTCGTCATCATTGGTGTGCTGGGTTATGTATGGATGGGTCTCTGGATGTGGCTCTACGAGAAACCTCGCAAGAATAAGTTTGTAAATCAGGCCGAACTCAACTATATCGAGCAGGACAACGACCTGGCAGAGTGTCAGGATCGCGAACAGGTGAAGGAAGAGAAGTCTATCCCATTCTTCCAGTGCTTCACCTATCGTCAGACATGGGCATTCCTCGTTGGTAAGTTTATGACTGATGGCGTATGGTGGTTCTTCCTGTTCTGGGCTCCTGCATATTTCAGCGATCAGTATGGTTATACCTCCGATTCGGCTATGGGTATCGCACTTATCTTTACTCTCTATCTTATTGTTACAGTAGTATCTATTGGTGGTGGTTATCTGCCTACATACTTTGTCGAGAAGAAGGGTATGAATCCATATCTGGGCCGTATGCGTGCAATGTTGATTTTCGCATGTTTCCCTGTATTGGGTCTGTTGGCTCAACCCCTTGGTGCTATCAGTGCTTGGTGGCCAGCTATCCTGATTGGTTTGCTTGGTGCAGGACATCAGGCTTGGAGTGCCAACCTGTTCTCTACCATCGGCGACATGTTCCCCAAGAGCACCATCGGTACTATCGTTGGTCTGGGCACTATGACAGGTGGATTTGGTTCGATGGCTATCAACATGGGTTCGGGTAAGTTCTTTACCTGGGCTGCAGCTCAGGGTGCTGGCTTCCAGTTCTTCGGCTTCGAAGGCAAGCCTGCTGCTTATATGGTAGTGTTCTGCATCTGCGCCGTAGCCTACCTGATAGGCTGGTGCATCATGAAGACACTCGTACCAAAGTACAAGCCAATCGTAGTAGAAGATTAAAAAAATAAAGCCCTTCCAAATCGGAGGGGCTTTTTTAGTTCGTCCAGCACGAACGTATTCTAACGGGTGAGAGTCCCCAACGTGCCCTTATAGCGGGAAGCGTCCAGCCAGAGGCAAAGGTGTCCGCC
>ONYZ01000058.1 GCA_900322175.1 uncultured Prevotella sp. | reverse complement strand
GCTTTTCTATACCACCAACAGGGCGTTGGCTGACATAGGAAAGGGACTGAATATTCAATATCTTAAACATGTCGCTTAATTTTGATTACATACTTAATAAAAAGCTACAGAAACAAAGAGACGCTGAGAACCAGCGGGTTACAGGAGTTGGCCGACTTGATACGAAGCGGCGAGTATCAGCAACAGGTAAGCGAGTTTCGCCATGTGTATCCATTGGCCGACATCAAGAGTCGTAATGCTGATGGCACACTCGACTCACTTACAGACTGGACCAAGAGCCTGCCGCGCATCTGTTTTGCACTCGAGCAGGAGCATCGCAACCATGAGCGCTTCACCAAGAGTTACAACGGACTAGTGTTGCTCGAAGTGAACAACCTGACTGGTCACGACGAGGCTGCTGCAGTACGTCGTGGTGCCAGCGAGATGCCACAGACGCTGATGACATTTGTGGGTGCCGATGGCGGATCGGTTAAGATTGTATGTCGTGGCGAATTGGCGAGATCAGAGGGACAGGTCCATGATCGCTCCGAGGGAGCGAATCAAGCGACCTGTCCCTCTGATCCCGCAGACATCGAGCTCTTCCACGAAAACCTCTATGAGCGCGCACGACTTATCTATAACGGACAGTTGGGTGTGACCATCGAGAAACTGGAACCACTCACCCAGCGCATCTGCTACATGAGTTATGACCCAGAAGTGGTGTACAATCCGATGGCTACACCCATCTATGCCAAAGCCGAGAAACCCACCGAAGCCATTGCCCACACGCCATCTCAACTGGAACAGACTGAGGGGCAACACGGCATCGACCGCTATCAGCAAATGCACACCGTGTTCGAGTTCAACCTCTCGAAGGCTTACGACGATACGGAGGGCATAGCCGACAAGGACGAGCGACGCCATGCCACACTTTCGCGTCTGGCACAATACTGTATGGAGACTGGTCTATCAATGGGGCCGGCAATGCGACAAGCAATGATGAAGACACCATTCTGGGAGGAAAAGGAACTGGTACAAAAGGTGTTCGAGAATGCCTATCACGAGGAACTCGTAGAGAAATACATGGAGCGCAAGGGCATACAGCGCACCAAGACCATCCCACCAGAGACGCTGCTCACGATGAAGATAAACCTATTCCTGAACTCGAACTACGAACTGCGAAAGAACGTGATGCGAGGCGTGGCCGAATATCGCATGAGGACAGGTATCGGATTCTCATTCCAAGACCTGACAGAGGAGGCTCGCAACTCCATCACCATGCGAGCAATGGAACAGGGCATCAAGTGCTGGGACAAGGATATCCGTCGCTACGTGAACAGCGACGACATAGAGCGATACGACCCCATGAACGACTTTCTGGAGCATCTGCCCCAGTGGGACGGTCGCGATCGCGTCACTCCCCTAGCCCATCGCATCCCAACCCAGTGGCAGGAGTTTCCGCACCTATTTAATATATGGATGCGATCGATGGTGGCCATGTGGCTGGGCAAAGGACAGCTGACGGGTAATGCTCTGGTGCCGTTGCTGATTGGTCGCCAGGGTTGCGGCAAGTCGAGTTTCTGCAGAATCCTACTGCCCCGCGACCTGCAGGATTACTATAACGACCGTATCAACTTCAAGAACGAACAAGACCTGAATCTGGGCTTGAGCTCGTTCGGCCTCATCAATCTCGACGAGTTCGACAAGATTACCCAGCGCCAACAGATTGTGCTGAAGTATCTCGTGTCGACAGCCGACCTGAAATATCGCCCGCCATACGGCAAGGCCTATACCTCAAATCGTCGCTATGCCTCATTCATCGGCACCACCAACGAGCAGACGCCACTGACCGACCCATCAGGTTCGCGACGTTTCCTCTGTGTCAGCATCGATGGCGACATCGACTTCGAGACACCTGTAGATCACTCCCAACTCTATGCCCAGTTGATGTATGAGATACGTCACGGCGAGCGCTACTGGTTGTCGAAGGACGAAGAGCGTGCGCTGATGGAGCACAACCTGGCCTACCAGCGACTGAACGGACTGGGCGAGATGCTGATGAGCCTCATCGCCAAGCCTCGTAGCGACGAAGACGGCGAATGGATGACGCTAAAGGACCTATCTGCCCTGTTGAAGACTCACTTCAAGGGTTACAAGGAGGACACCACATCGTTCCAGAAGATAGGCAACTATCTTCGTCGTCCTGAGTACAAGTTCCAGTCGCGCCACACCAACAGCGGCACATTATACCTCATTAAAAGGAGAGTGTAGCCGTCAGACGAGAATGGGTAATGTCATCACAAATCGAGCGCCATCGGTGTAGGTCGTATCGAGTTGGATATCACCACCCAGGCGGCGGGCTAAACTGCGGGCCACGGTGAGCCCGATGCCTGTACCATCGTAGTATTCATTAAGCTGCACGAACTCATCGAAAATGCGCTCGGCTTCGACTGCAGGGATGCCGATACCCGTATCTTCCACGATGAACTGCACACCACCGTCAACAACGCTAAGTTTCAAGAATACGCGTTGTTTCTCATCCGCTGAAACCTGTTGTCCATAGGCCTCGGCAGGAGCCGTAAACTTACGGGCATTATCAAGCAGCAGCGAAAGCGCACGTATTGCAGCACTCTGACACGTGTTGAGCTCTACAGTTTCACATCCTTCGCCAAGCATTAATTCGAACGCCAGATGACTGGCTTTCTCAATGCCAGAGGCCTCCACAGCGCTCGATGCTATCTGTACGGCCAACACATGATCGGTAAGTTCGATGACAGTATGACTGCTAGCATCCGAGAGCTCAAGCATCTTGTTGACAAGACCTGTAATGCGGTCGGTGTTCTCGAGTATCTGGATATTGGCTTCGTGGCGCGAGGCTTCGTCGAGCTCCATACCCTCGGCAGTGATGACTTGCGCAAAGCCAGAGAGTATATTCAGCGGTGTACGGAACTCATGCGATATCTGCTGGATAAACTTTGTCTTCATTCTCGATGACTCCTCGGCACGCTCGTTTGCAATGGTGAGTTGCTCATTCTTTTCCTCCAAACGCTTGCGTTCACTACGACGTATCAGCGCATAGATGGTAAAGAAAACTATGAGCAATATAACAACCACGCCAAGGGCTATCACTCTGGTATACATCAGCTTTGCCTTCTGCTCGGCAATCTCAGCATCTTTCTGCTGTGTCTGATAGATAGTGGCCAGTTCGAGTGCTTGATTCTTCCTTTCAAGAATAATGGCAGAGTCGAGGTACTCGAAAGTGTATGCAGCTACGCTTAATGCTGAGTCTTTACGACCGGCTTTGTAGTTGGCAGTGAATTTACTTGTCAGGTAATCTATGTTTTGGAGTGTAGGCTCTGAGCCAAAATCTTTCAGATACTGATATACTATTGCATAAGCATCGGCAGCTTGGGCGTAACGCTTAGCCTTCAACATATAATCGCCCTCATAGATTTTCGCCATAGAATTTGTTTTGGCAAATTGCGTGCGCTTGAACTCTGCAAGGGCTTGATCGCCCTCCTTTTGCTTGCCCAGGCCAATACAGATAGTAGCTCGGTTGATATAATAGGTACTCCACGACATGTCGGTGACTAGGGCAGGAACATTCTCTTTGTTAGCCATATCCTTAGTTACAGCCTCCGCATAGTTAAGCCATTTTTCTGCCGACGCATAATCATCTAGACCTGAATAAGAAATGGCGGTGTTAAATAGATAAATAGATGCATAGTAATCGTGTTTCCATGAAGTGTCTATCGCCCTGACTTTCCGGATGCAATCATAGCATTTTTCGAAAGACTTCTTTGCTTCGGCAGTCAAGCCCTGATTAAGCTGGCTCACACCCACACACTGCAAAATCTCTGCTAGAATATCGTAGGCTTCGGTAGCGTATTCTGGTCTGGACACTAAGGCATAAAGACCTTCGTAAGCTGGCAAAGCGATGCGTAACACCCCCTCGTCATCATTTTTCTGATTAGCAGATTCTACCATTGCCTTGACGCACTGGAAATAGAACAAACTGTCATAAGCGTCTTTGGGCGTTTCGGCTAAGGCGCGCTTCAGTATGGCTTCAGCATCTTGTGGTTTTCCAGTTCGTAAATAAATACTTCCTTTCATGTAGCAATTCCTGAATATCGAAATGTCGCCAGTCTCCAGCAGACTATCTGAAAGGAAAATGGCGCGATCAAGGTCTTGTACGCTGGTAGCTGCAGAAATCAGACTATCGGCAAGTGTTGTCTTGGGGACATAAGTCTGCTTCTTGTCACATGATGTTATCGCCAGCATACAGATGGCAATGAATAGGAAGGAAATGTGAGATGTTGTTTTCATTATTGGTCAATTTTGCTGCAAAGATAGTCATTATTTCAGAAAAAAACGAAATATTTTAATTAAAAATTGATAGTCTCCGCTTTGTAATTCAAAAAGTTCTTCGTATTTTTGCAGCCGTAAACATAAAAACAGATTTGTAAATGATGAGATTGTCGCCAATAAATAAGTCTTACATACCACTTTTTATCATCATAGCATTAATCGCCTCGCTCGTAGCATGCGATAAAAGTGATGGTAAGAAACAACTGTTATTTCACCCCACCTATAGCTGGGCCGACTCTCTGATATTGAGAGAGGGTATTGACGCTGGCGATACAGCACGTTCTTACTTTCTGATAGACAGTTTGGAACAGACGGGCGACCTGAACGAATTGGGAGCTGAAACATTCCGCCTCATTACTCATCAGCGTTTTTATCATCTTAATGAGATTGATGCCGAAGTAGAAAGATTGGGCAGGCAGATTGCGACTCACAATAGCTTGGAAGACCGCAAGCAGTGGTATTACAACTATGGTGTAAGCTGGCTGGCTTACGAACTGTATATGACTCACAATTACGATGGTTTTCTGCGTGTGGCCGTGCCATTGATAGCATCGATGGACTCGCTGCGCAATCGTCAATACGACCAAATGACAAACGTGCTTACCATGATGGCCTGCTGTTACGTAAAACTGGGCGAACCCGAAAAAGCTAAGGCTGTGGCAGATAGAGCCCGGAGCTATTGCTGGGAAATATTGGCAGCCGACTCGTCGGTAGGCATACATCAGAGACTCATAAATTGTTATGCCAGGGTGAAAGATGCCTACGTGATGGTGCAGGATTGGGAGCAAAGCAAGAGCTGGTTTGAGCTTGTCGACTCTGTTGAACAGGTGTTCCGTCGCAGGCATCCTGATGCTCGAGTATGGAAAATATATGATGGCTATATTCATCTGGACCGTGCCACCAGATTATGGATTATAGGCCAGAAAGATTCGGCTGCAGCTGAATATGATGAATACTGCAAATACGAAACTACCCGTGATGTGAATGGGTATATACAAGCTAATGACTACTTAATGCCTGCAGGACGCTGGAAAGAAGCTGCCGAGAACTACGAACATCTGGACGAGTTCATAAAGTGGCGTGTACCCAAAGTGTATCTGGAGGAAATCCATGCCTATTATCTGCCTAAGTTCCGTGCCAATATCAATGCAGGGCGAAATGACTCAGCACTTTATACGGCCAAACAGATAGCCGAACGCTTTGACTCGGCCTATATGTGGCAGAAACGCAGTCAGATGGCAGAAATGGCAACTGTATACGATATTCAAGGCAAGGAGATGCAGATAGCCGAGCAGAAGGCCTCACTGCTGCAGACACGAGTTGTGGCGCTTCTGGTGGCCATTGTGCTACTCACGGTGGTGTTTGTTGTTTATTCTATTTGGCGTCGCCGTACTGCTAAGATGAAAGCTGCTCAGCAGCGTATCGAGGGCGAACTGCAGATTGCTCGCGACATACAGATGAGTATGGTGCCCCACACATTCCCGCATCGAGAGGGACTGGACATGTACGCCTCGATGACTCCTGCCAAGGAGGTTGGTGGCGACCTGTATGGTTATGTCGTTCGTGATCAAATGCTCTACTTTGCCGTGGGTGATGTGAGCGGTAAGGGAGTTCCTGCATCACTGTTTATGGCACAGGCCACACGCCTGTTCCAGACCATGGCCGATCAGGGCATGATGCCTGCCGAAATATGTACCCGAATGAACACAGCTCTTGGTGGCGAGGATAATGTGAACGGTATGTTCGTGACCATGTTTGTTGGGATGCTTAATATGGATACTGGTCATCTCCATTTCTGCAATGCCGGCCATAATCCACCAGTCATCGGTGGCGGCGACAATCATGGCGATTTTATGCAGATGGAGCCCAATGCCCCCATCGGACTATGGCCAGATCTGCAGTATGTAGGCGAAGAGATAGACAGCGTAAAGGGGCGTCCGCTCTTTATATACACCGACGGACTGAACGAGGCCGAAGACTCCGAGCAGCGTCAGTTTGGCGATGAACGCCTGCTTGACATCCTGCGCAATACCCACTTCGACATAGCTCAGCAGGTAATCGAAACCCTGGCGGCCGATGTCGAAGCCCACCGCAAAGGCGCCGAGCCCAACGACGACCTCACCATGCTATGCCTACGTGTATCGTAAAAATTATCCATAATTCATAAATCGAAAAGTATATGCTTATAACTCGATGTAACGCAAAATTAATGGTTGCCTTCACGCTTTCGGCTTTGCTGATGGCGATAACACTATCGTGCCAAAACGAAACAAAAAAACGTTCGGATCGTGTTTCTCTGAGCGAAGCGTTTTTACTTTCAGATAAGCACCAGGCCAGATACGACTTAGTAAGCGACAGTCTATACGAAATGGGTGCTATATCTTCGGTTATGCGTGATTTTCTTCATGGTTACTACGTGATGTACGAGGGAATGAACTATGACAGAGCAGACACAATCTTCCAGAAGATAATCAATCTTAGTGATGCCGACAAGTATGACCGGATGGTTCAGATAGCGGCCATTCGCGAACGATTGTTGATATTACGAAACCGCGGATATTATGAAACCGCCACTATCTTGGCGCTTGACGCCCTTAAACGCTTCTCTATCGATGAAGCCAATGACGATGATACGGTGTATGACTACTATCTTGACTTGTATTTTAATGTGGGACTTGGTATGACCATGCATGGAGAAGAGGAAAATGGCGAGAAATATTACGAGAAGTGTTATGAACTTAATACTAGCAAGCAAAATAAGACAGGCGACAAGAGTTTTGCGCTTATGCGCAGAATGATACTGCTTTACCAGATTATTCAGTCGCATAATTCCGATAGCCATACCGGATTAGTAATGATGAAGCGTTGGATCGACCGTCAGGAAAAGACTTTTGCCGAATACGAGACATTGCCCGAAAAGGATCGCAATGACGTGTCGTTTGACCAACTTAAAGGTCATGCCTATATAGACAAGGCGCGTGTGCTGCAAGGTCTTGGTAGGGATGCCGAGGCTGTCGAAGCATACCAGAAGTATCTTGCTACCAACTGGGCTAAGACAACCAGTGGTGTTGTTAACAGTTGTTATTATCTGGGTGCTGCTAAACGCTGGGAAGAGGCTTCGCGGTCTTTGGAGAAGATTGATGAGGTACTCATGTCATTCGGCACAGAGATGTCGCTAGATGTCGTGAGAGATATTTATCTGCAAAAATACAAGTACAACTTGATGGCTGGTCACCGCGACACGGCAAATGTATTGGCAAACAGGATTTGTCAGAATCTCGATTCAGCCTTGTCGCGCTACGTTCATGGAAAAAGCGCAGAATTGGCTACTATCTATGAAACACAACAGAAGGATGCCGAGATAGCCAAGCAGAAGAACTCGCTGTTGCAGACACGTGTGGTAGCTCTGCTGGTAGCCATCGTGCTACTCACGGTGGTGTTTGTTGTTTATTCTATTTGGCGTCGCCGTGCTGCTAAGATGAAAGCAGCTCAGGACCGTATCGAGGGAGAACTGCAGATAGCGCGCAACATACAGATGAGTATGGTGCCTAGCGTTTTCCCCGAACTTGAAGGGTTGGATATGTATGCATCGATGTCACCCGCCAAAGAGGTAGGAGGTGACCTATATGGCTATTTGTTGCTGGGCGATAAACTCTACTTTGCGCTTGGCGACGTATCGGGCAAGGGCGTACCAGCATCGCTCTTTATGGCGCAAGCCACACGACTATTCATGACACTGGCAAAACAGGGCATGATGCCGGCAGAGATATGTACAAGCATGAACGATGCACTATCGGGCGATGACAACGAGAATGGTATGTTTGTGACGTTCTGGCTAGGTTTGCTGGATTTGCAGACTGGTCATCTCGACTTCTGTAATGCCGGTCATAATCCGCCAGTCATCGGTGGTGGCGCCAATCAGGGTGATTTCCTGAAAATGCAACCTAATGCACCTATCGGACTATTCCCAGGTCTAGAATATGTAGGCGAAGAGATAGACAGCGTAAAAGGACGTCCGCTCTTTATATATACTGACGGACTGAACGAGGCCGAAGACCCCGAGCAGCGCCAGTTTGGCGATGAACGTCTGCTTGATATCCTGCGCAACACTCACTTCGACACAGCCCGGCAGGTGATCGAAACCCTGGCGGCCGAAGTAGCAGCACACCGCCAAGGCGCCGAACCCAACGACGACCTCACCATGCTATGCCTGCGTGTATCGTAAAAAAGACAGCAACATGAAAAAGACCAATTCAATCATCCAGAAACTCTTATCGCTGGCAGTCTTGGTAACTGCAGTATTGATAATGTTTTCGTGCGGCAAGGCCTCGCGCAATCGTCATTTCAACCCAACCGAGATAGACAGCACTTTGAGTATAGTCCACGATACCGTATCGATACGCCATCTTGTAGATAGCCTGAAGGATAAAGGCGAAATAGGCGATATTACCGGCGATTTCTATGTGGCATGCGTCATGTACCATCACAATCCCAAACATGCCATGGCAATCATCGACTCTGCTCTGGCCCGCAAGGTGGTGACAGAGCAGGACCGCTTCTTCCATTTCATGGTTCAGGGGCTCGATATTGATAAGGACGTAGCAAACATGCATTATGATTTAGCTCTGCGTAAGGGGCAGCGGCATATAAACGACGCCGACATGGATTACATTAATAGCCATGAGCTGCTTATGTCGAGCTTTGTACAGACGCTCAGTAATATGGCCCGATGTAACATTTTTCTGGAGCGTTACGACCAAGCCGAGGTATATCTGAAACGAGCACTCGACTTAACAGATAGCTATATCTCCGACCCTACACATAGTAATGAAAGTTTGAAGGAATTGAAAACGTATCGTCTGAAGATAGCCGTTGATGCTATGATTGGATATTGTAATATGTTCCAATACGAGCGTGGCAGGGTGTGGGTAGAATACATTGAAAAAATCTTGGATAATTTAGCGAAGCATCCTGAGGAGATGGATGTGAACCATCCTTATATTCAGTTGCAGTTATTGGCTATAAAATCTTTTTTGCTCGAAATTGAAGGTCGTCACGATGAGGCCGCTAAGGCTTACGAGGAATACCAGAAGAATCACCTATACAACACACCGGTAGGACGGGCAAATTCGGTGACATATCTTAACATAGCACATCGTTTCGACGAGGCTGTAGCCAATTCCGAAGAAATAGAGCCTCTGCTCCACAAGAGAGGCATGAAATACGACATTGAGAACCTGCAGGGGTTTGTAAAGCAGAGGTTTGAAGCCTTTCTGGGTGCAGGCGAGCGCGATTCAGCATTGGCTGTAGCCACTCGAATAATTACTGCACTCGATTCGGCTAAGCTATGGGAACGCCGCGATAAGTCGATGGAGCTAGCTGTAATCTATCAGACACATGAACGCGATTTGCAATTAAAAGATTTGCAATTCTCGGTTTCCCTGCATCGCATCATTTCCGTTGCTGCCTTCGTCATCATATTGCTCATCGTCTACCTGCTTTGGCGCTCCTATAAATATAATAAGGTGCTCACGGAGAAGAATCGCCGTCTGCTTGCTGAGATTGAGCAGCGCGAACAGGAAAACCAACAGGCTATTGAGCAATTGGAGGCCGCACCTGAGGCAGAACTCACCACAGGTCAGCAACTCTACCGCCGCCTATGTGAACTGATGAAGCACCCCGACATATTCACGGATCCCGACACAAATCCGGATACACTGGCCCGTATGCTAGGCACCAACCGAACGTACATCTACGATGCCATTCGCGAGTGTGCCGACCAGACTCCTGCCGACTTCATCAACAGTTACCGACTGCGCCACGCCGCGCACTTGCTTTCTACCACTAACGACTCAGTAGGTCTCATCGCTGAACTATGCGGACTATCCCGCCGCACCTTCTATCGTCTTTTCAGCGAAACTTACGCCATGTCACCATCGGACTACCGTAAAGTTGTGATGGTTGCGTCCATCGTCATAATTATTTGTTTTTAGAATTTGTAATCCTTAAGTATTTTTGTCTGCCGTCCGGATGGCGGATTTTGAAGATATATCGACATGCTGGTGAAAGCCGTCGAGCACCATCGCGATGGAGCTATTCCCAACGACGACCTCACCATGCTATGCCTGTGTGTTTCGTAAACATTTAGTTCTACTCTATCTTGCCGGAGGCAATCTCGTTGCCTTCCTTGTCGAAGGTATAGGTCTTGTTTACCATGCCGCCACGCTCATCTATCACGTCAAGGTACGCCTGCAGCTTCTCGCCGCTAGTGCTAGCATGACTGGTGACGTTACCGTTGAAGTATACGGTCTTTTCCCAGGCTGGCTTCGCTTCGGTGGTGACACCTTCGACGAACATCTTCTGAGTGACGGGATAGACGTTGTCTACCTTCACACCTTCGAGTTGTGCGCCGTCTTTAACCCTTACTCTAACCCTTATGCCGAAAGTGGCGGGGATAGTGGTGTTGCTGACAGTTTTCTCCCATGTGGCCACGCCGTCCTCAACGGTCCATGTGGCTTTCTCGGTTTCCAGTTTGCCACTGATGCCGTAGTAGGTGATGGTGTAGTCGCAGAGTTGCGACATCTGTTCCGTCACACTGAAGGTGTAGTGTGCGCCGATGCCCATGATTTCAGCTGGCTTCGGCGTGTTGTCGTTGTCATCGTCGCTACTGCTGCAGGCGGTGAATACTGTTGTTGTAATTGCGCAGCAAAGGACGGCTGCGAGCGTCATAAAATACTTTTTCATATTATTTGAATAATTAATAATGTATAGAAATGTTTAATTTGTTAATTCTGTCACTTTGTCTTCGGGCAAAACAAAATTGAACGATGAAGGGCTCCATGCGGGTGGCGGCGTTGGATTCAGGTACATCCATCGGCTCCATCCTACCAACTTGTCGAAGGTTGTTTGCTCATAGGTGTTGGCAAAGGTGCTGGCCCATGTTTCGGTCTTTTCAAGCTCATAGTGAGCCAGATTGCCTTCACTGTTGTCGCCACCATTATCAACGTAACGATAGTATTCGCGCTTACCGTCTGAATAATAGACATAAGCACCTATCAACTTGGATTCTGCTCCATCTCCCTCATAATTGTAGACCACATAAGTACCTTTACAACCAAGCATCATGCTGTAGTCCACTTCATAGTTATGGTCAGTCAGATATTTGCTGTGGCGCTGTCTGACGATACAGTCGTTGAAGGCAGTAATGAGGCTTGAGACGAATGTCTGATCGTACACTTCGGGCAATTCATAGAAGAGGCTCTCGATATATCGTCCCATGTCGTAAAGGGGATAGTCGTTATCCACTTTCATGGCGTTAGCCGTACACAAGTCTATACGTGCGCGCTGGTCATCGATACCGTTCTGGTATGTATAGATTAATCGGTCGGTAAACTCCTTCAGCACGGGAGCCAGGTCGTTCAGTCGGCTGGTCTTGGTCAGCGTGAAGTCATAGTAGAGGGGGTCGTCGGGATTGGTGCTCTGATAGAACTCCGCGTCCCAGTTGTCCATATTGGCATCGAGGAAGTTGGAGAGCGCCGTTTCCGTGTCCTGTCCGGCAGCAAAATTGTCGGCAATGGCATAGAAAGCCGAGCCACCACCCCACATGACGTAAGTCGAACCGGCAATGTAGTCGGTGACGTCCTTCACATCGTAAAGAAACTCCAGATTGTTCATCAGGCAGAGGTAGGCCACGATACCATCTACATGCACCGAGGCATTTCTCACGCCACGCGCAAAACTCTTGGCTGAAAAGCATTTTTTGTTATATCCATCATCGTAAATCAGTCCGCGTCGCCGTTCGCTATTCAATGGACTACTGGTTGCATCTGCTAAATCATGATGAGGCAGGTAGCCGCCACCATGGTCGGCCATCACAAGGATATACCTCTTGGCAGGATAGTTCTTAGCAGCCCAGTTGATGAAGTTGGTCAGCGAGTCGGGATTGGTGATATCGGCATTCGTCTCTCCGTAAGGCTCCGTTTCCAGCAGTTGCTTACGCAGAGTCTTATTGGGATCTACCGCAAAGCGATAGCTCTCGCCAGCCTTTGGATGACACAAGAAGAAGTATCTCACCAAATCCATATCTTCCATCTCTTCCTCGGACATAAGCTTAGACGTATAATCAGCCCACTGTACAATAGTTTCATAGTCAACTTTACTATAGACCGTGGGATTGAGCGATGTCTTATACTGAGCCACCACATTCACACGGTCGAAACTCTCGGGCTTAGCCTTGTAGAATTTGTGGAAATCTTCCAAGATAGCCGCATCCACGTTTCCTCCACCACAGCCATACCACAGGATGGTGGCATCGGCCAGTTCTTTCTCCGGTTCAGGTGGAGTCACGGGGTTGTCGTAGTTATCATTGGTACAGGCGGTGAACACCGTCATTGTCATTAAGCAGCTAAGGACGGCTGCAAGCGACATTAGAATCTTTTTCATTTTTGTCTATTTGTTGATTAATAATTGAACTCGGCTGCAAAATTATAAACCATCAGCAAAACTGATGTCTCACTGGCGGAAAAAGATGTATCATTTTTGGAAATTTCAATAATTAATATTTAGAGATCGGAGGAAAAGTCGAGAGGATCTTCTGGAATCGGATGTTTTCTGAATTTAGGAGGTCTCCATCCCTGGCCAGAAACTCCTCCGGCGGCCTTATCGAGTTCTTCCTCGGACAGTTCGATTGCACCAGCCTCCACTAGTTCGTCGTAGATGGCCTTCATCTCTTTCATTTTCTCTGCGAGCAGTTGCTTCTTATGCTCAATTTGTTCTGCTGTCATTGTTGCCATAATACATTATTATTTATATGGTGATACATTATTCTATTGAGTCACAGGCCGTGAAGTTCCGTTACGTTCTATTTTGCGGCGCATCTTCTCATTTTCGTCGATGAAGCGTCCCAGTGTGGCGTTCTTGTCGCCAATCTGCCACCGCTGGTAAACAATGACAGCCACTAACACCAGCACTACCACGATGAAGGAGGCGGCGAGGGCTACACTGAAGATGATACTTAATTCCATACGCTTTACTTGTATATTATCGGTGGCAAAGGTACAGCAAGGCGAGGAAACATGTGTGCCACCCATGCAAATCTTTGTGTCAATTCCGCAAAACCTACATTCCTGGCTGTGGCACAGCATAAAAAAACAAAGCCCGCCGTGGCACAGCGAGCTTTGTTTTATCGATGAAATGGGACTTTTCTACTTTTTCGCAACTTGACGATAGTCGGAAGGCGACATAGCGTAAGTTTCGCTGAAAAGACGGTAGAAGGTGCGGCGTGATAGTCCGCAGAGTTCGGCGATAAGACCTACGGAGTCGTTTGTGGTAGAAAGCAAGTGGGCGGCGTGACGCAGACGGTAACTGTTGATGAAATCGGCAGGCGTCTGGTCGGCACACTCGCGAATGGCATCGTGGATGTACGTTCGGTTGGTGCCTAACATACGGGCCAGCGTGTCCTGATTGGTATCGGGGTCGGTGAAGATGTCAGGCTGCTTCATCAGTTCGCAAAGGCGGCGGTATAGTTGCTGACCAGTGGTGAGTTCTGCCTCTGGTGTGGCCTCCAACTGCTCAACAGCCTGTTGCTGCTCCTGTTCGCGCTGTTCAATCTCGGCCAACAAGCGGCGGTTTTTCTCCGTCAGTACCTTATTATATTTATAAGAACGCCAAAGCAGGTAGACTATGAGCAGACAGATGAGAACAACAGCAACGAGGATGATGCGGTGGATGATGAGCGACTGGCTGCGGATGGCGATCTCTGCCTCCTTCTGGCGGATTTCCTGCTGCTGCTCCACGTCAATCTTCCTTTCCTCTAGGTGAATGGAGTCGGTCAGTTGGCGCATGCGGTCGGCATATACCATGGCCTCATCTCTACGTCCGGCCTTTTTCAATGCCCTGTACTGGCTCATCATGTAATTGGTAATGTAGGAGTTGTTGATGGAGCTGCCACGGGCCAGATAGAGGGAATCGGTCTTGCGGAACAGACGGATGGCCTCGTCATAGCGACCTACTATCGTGAGGTAGCGGGCATCGGCTACCAAGTCATAGGGTGACGGATTCGGAGCCTGACGATGTTTCTGGTAGAGAGCCTCTGCCTTGTCGTAAAAGCCATTGGCGGCATAGTTGAGGGCCTGGTTGATGGTCAGGATGCTGCAACGCATGTTTAGGACGTTCTCCGGCATGTCGGGACAGCGAGCCATACGGGCCAGGGCCGTATCGCCTTTAGCCACCAAAGGCAAAGCCTTTTGAGGCAGGTCATGCTCAAGGTAGAACTCCGTGGTCTCTATAACGGCTACAACCAGAGCATCTATAATCCAGTAATCTTTGGGCTGTGTTACTCCCATCATCAGGTCGACACCCTCCTGATAATAGCGTTCGGCCTGTTCCATGTGTCCCATACGCTCCTCGCAACTGGCTTTGGTGGTAAGCGCACGACTTTTTATCCGCAGGGCCATCTGCTCGTCCAAACCACCCATGTCCACGTCGGCAATGATCTCGTCGGCCAGATGGATTGACTTCCCCCATTCGCCATTTTTGTTTAGCAGCGAGGTAAGCTGGAGAAGGGCTGAATAATAGTTAACACCCTCGCTCCTGAGATCAGGACTATGTTTGATTTGCTCGCCGTAGAAAATAGCCAATTGCGTCTTGCCTATTTGTCCGTAGACATTGCACCGGATCAGGTTGGCCGTAGTTTCCGAAAACACGCCAGCGCACTCAGCACTGTCTACCCGCGCTAATACTTTTTCCGGGTTCGAGAATAATATTTCCTGTAGCTCGTTCTTTAAGTAGGTTGCCTCCTCGTTGCGGTCAGGCTTTGTGCAGCCCATCGTCAGGGCCACTACGGTGACAAAAGTTGTCAATATGATGACATATCTGCTCTTTTTCATAAATGTTATTGATAAAATTGCAGCAAAGGTACACTTTTTTTCATAATAACCGAACACTTTTCCTTTTTTTTACTCCGTTTTTACGCTGTGACACAGCTAAAATGCTGTTTTTGTGTAATTGGCACAAAGATTTGTATGGGTGGCACACATGTTTCCCCGCCTTGCCGTACCTTTGCACTCGGAAATAAGAAACAATTATATATAAATAGTAATAACAATTAAAACTTTAAACATTATGGTAGTTATGAAGAAACTAACAACATCATTAATGATGGCAGCTGCAACACTACTGCTCACAATTTCGTGCTTTACGCTCTCTTCATGCGAAAAACTTGAAGACGACTTAAATGGAATGAACGATTCCAACGCCTTCTACAGTTACAAATCCTTCAGTACCGACTTCGATTATCAGGATGCCTGCGGTCCTTTCGACACAGCCATCAGATTCTCAGTAGGTCTCGATGCCATCATGGGCGGTGCCGATGACCAAGTGAAGGAAGTATGCGATGCATGTTACGAGAACTTGAAAACTAAGCTTCAAGGCAGAAGCGGTAAGGTGGTCATCTTCAAGACCCGCCATCCTGACGGCAGACAAAAAATACTTAAAGAGTACAAATTCTAAACATAAATTACAATGAAAAAAATGATCATGACACTTGCAGCCGTCCTATGCTGCGCAATCACAGTCTCGGCACAAAATGAGCAGACAGATAGAAACCGAACGTATCGTATCACGCTTGGTAACGTGCAGTACACTCACCACAACGAGAAGCTATCAACTGGTGAGACCATTGGTAAGGTGTTGTCTGGCGTACTAACCGGTAAGGCCGACGTGCAGGCTACCAAGTATGAAGATGACGTGAAGAACGCAATCATCAACGGACTATCCAACTCTCGCCGCTACCGATTTAACGAAGGGCTGACGAATTTGGATGATGTGATAGAGGAGGGCAATCTTGTGGCCGATGCCGTCGTCACCAACATAAAGGCCAAGACAGATAGTCGCACATGGAAAGACAAGGACGGGAAGACACAGATAACAACCAACTATACAGGCGTGGTTGAGGCGATGCTTACGCTGAAAGATGCAAAGACTGGTGAGGTTGTTGCCAGCCCTTCGTTTACCGGTTCAGGCATGGGCAGTTCTTCGTACTCCGACTCCGACAAGGCTATCCGCGATGCCATAAGCCGGTTCTCAAATCGCATCAGCGCTTGGCTCAATAAGTACCGTCCGTTAGAGGCCAACATCATTGAAGGTGCTGCTGCCAAGAAGGATAAGCAGAAGGAGGTGTACATCGACCTAGGTAGTGCAGAGGGCGCTTGTGAAGGGCTCCACTTGGGCGTATATACCGTCAAGACCGTTGCTGGCCGCGAGGCAAAGTCGCAGATTGGCAAACTGAAGATTGAGGCCGTGGAGGGCGACGACATCAGTCGCTGCAAGGTGCAGAGTGGTGGCAAGGACATCAAGGCTGCTCTTGACGCTGGCGAGAATCTCAAAGTCATCTCCATCGACTGATAAAAATAAAGAACTTAAGTAAGTGAACAAAATTAGTTTATACAAAATAAACAATTGTATTTCCCGTTCTATTATTAGTTATGGGAAAAGTAAAAGTATTGGAGTTGACCGAG
>ONYZ01000025.1 GCA_900322175.1 uncultured Prevotella sp. | reverse complement strand
CACGCCTTCAGAGGAGGCTATTGCCAAAAACAAACAGGATGGTGAAGACCCCAAGACGAAATACAGACATGTGCGCATCAAGGGCATCAACTTCAAGCCTGACCCTGAGTTGCTGAAGAAAATGAACCGTGAGGCAACCTTCGATCGTGTCAATACAGACGTCGTTGTTCCGCAGAAAAGCAAGTACAGCCGCGAAGAGCGATTGGAAAAAGCCAAAGCCATCATCAGTCGGCAAGGATATATGACGCTCAGCGACTACGCCATAGCCACGGGTCAATGCAGGGCATCGGCCTCAAACGACCTGAAGCGGATGGTGGCCGACATCAATTCTGGCATCACCACTCGTGGCAGTCATTCGCATAAGGTGTGGATAGCATCTCGGTAGTGAGGTACTATTTACAACTTTTCTATAGCATTACGGCATTTCTGTTTGGCTTTCTCTGTGAGTTCTGGATGCATGGCTGTGCCGCCGCGTTCGATGGTTTTCACTATCTTGAAACCTGCATAGCGGGCGATTTCACTCATGGCGCGTATGGCGCCTCGCGACTGCTTGAACAGGATGTTCCAAGGCCAGGGCGTGGTGCAGGTGCTGATGAGGATGCACTTCTTACCTTTCATTAGAGGCTAGCCAGGAATCAGTTCCTGAGCCAAGAAGTAAGGCACCTCGGCATCCTTTGGCTCAGCATGATAGTGGATATTGAGTTTGCTGGCCAGATCGAAACCTGCGTGCTTGTAAAACTCGATGTTACCCTCCATACAGATAAAGCCAATACCCATGTCGCGGGCCTTATCCAAGGCATACTGCAGCAACTTCAGACCATAGCCTTTGCGCTTATAGTCGGGATGGATGCTGATGGGGCCGAATGTCCATGAAGCTTTTTGGGTGCCATCCTCAAGCACGAGTTTAGCCTTCGAAAACATCACATGGCCGATAATCTTACCATCCTCCATTCCCGACGTGCCGTCGCCTACCCGTAGCCTTTCCATCACCAAGTCAAGCTCAGGAATGAAGTCGGGGTTTGTTCTATACTGATTAAGCACATAATGCTCTGTGCATCCAGGACGATATACGTTCCAGAATGCCTCGCGCGTAAGGTTCTCTACCTACGATAATCTTTTGGTTGTTCTTTGCGGAGCAAAGCGGCAGAGCCGAGCGCTAATCTGATAATCATTGTTCTTTTCTTAATAATGCAGCACGCATCATCGCGACGAGTGCTGCTTCCTTTTTCTAACTTATTATTAACATTCATACATGCAAAGTATGATGTATTCTTATTTTTCAAACTCGCGGAGTTCTTCCAGTCCGCGCTCTATCTCCTGCAACTGCTGGGTGTGGCGGCGAATCTGGTAGATACCAATGCCAAGGCCTACGGCAAAGGTTATCAGGGTGAGACCTACTACGACTAGCATTCTGCTGACTTCAAACTTATAGCAGGGATTGAAGCCCAGCTCAGAGATGTAGAACGAGATGAGGGCTGCTACAACTAATATGGTAGACCAAAGCTTCTCGCTGTGACAAATCTTCTTGTAATTCAATACCAGACTGCTGAGTTCATTGCATTTCTTACCGTCAAGGTCGAACTTCGACAGCAGCATGAGTTTCCATATCAATGGTATCATTCCTATTACCATTACGCCCTCTACAATCGCAAACGATACGGTTCGGATGGGGGTGTTCATATAGACGTAGGGGAACACCACACAGATGATCAGGAAATTAACCACAACGGTATAGAGGTTCTGTCCGATGATACCATCATAGGCCGACTTGGTCTTCTGCTGAATCATTTCCTTTACTAAGCGAAGGTTCACTATTTCTGTTTCTGCCAGGCGCTCATCGAGCTTGTTCCAACTGGCTTTCAATGCTTCAAGTTCCATATCAATTCAAATTTAACGGTTCGACATTTTCTTTAATTTCTCTTTGGTTCGATTCAGTTTCACGGCGACGTTGGTCTTAGTGATGCCGAGGATGTCGGCTATTTCCTCATAACTCCGTTCTTCCAACCAGAGGAGAATCAGCGCGCGTTCCAATTTGCCCAACTGGTTGATGAGACGGTAGAGTTCCCTGAGTTGGCCTGATGTATCCTCGTCGGCTTCAAGTTGCGCCACATTAGCCGTCATAGGTACGGTTTGTGGGCGAGCGTTGGTGCGTCGGAGAAACGTGATGCAGGTGTTCATGGCGATGCGGTAGACCCAGGTGGTGAGTTTGCTATCCCCCCGATAGCGCGGGAAACTCTTCCACAGGTTTAGCACCGTCTCCTGAAACAGGTCGTTCAGGTCGTCGTGGTCGTTGGCATAGATATAGCACACCTTGTAGATCGTACGTTTCTGTGCCTCGATCATCATCAGGAAGTCTTTCTCTAATTCTTTCGTCTCCATTGTTCAACTAAATCATTTTCTAACCCATTAGTCGCAGAAACAGTGAATAAATTACATCCGAATGAAAAAATATTTTAGAATTCCACGCGGTAGGCTGGGGATCGACCGATTGGAACAACTGGCAGAAACTGGCCACGGGCGAGTTCTCAAACATCAGAAGAATAATTCAGGGGATGGTACAGCGCACGTTTAGCGTCTGTCCTGTAAAGGCGATGTCAACGTTTTTTGAGCGCAGCAGACGCTGCTTGATGTAGTAGGTGAGCTCGCCCGAGAGGGCACCGATAGCAGCACCACATAGAACATCATGTGTGTAATGGCGACGCAGACGCACGCGATCTGCAGCAACGAGTGTGGCTACTCCATATCCAGCTACAGCTATCCACGGATGTTTTTTGCCACATTCATGACGTAATGCCGTGGCTCCGGCAAAGGCGTACATAGCATGTCCTGATGGCAATGAGTGTCGGTCGCTGCCATCAGGACGCAGCTCGTTGGTGGTTTGCTTCAGAGCCCACGTTGCGCCAGTGCCTATCAGATATGTCGCGGCACATGTCGTCAGCGTACTTGCCCATGTGTCGTCGCTACCCATACCGCAGGCTTTCAGCACCAATACCGATGCCATTGGCAGATGCTGCGCCACATCGTCGATGGTGCTGCTTCTTGTTGCTGTTTGCGCCTGATTAGGAGTGACTCCTGCAATCAATAGCGCTATGAGTAGGACCACATCTATTTGCGTGTTCTTGCTATGGCAAGCGTCCCTGCGGGCCGAGCGGGGTAAATTGCTGGTTTTATACATCATTTTCGTTTTTTGACGTTGCAAAGATACATATTGTTTCGTGAACTGCAAAATATAATAGGGATAATAATACAGCTTTCTCGCCCGATTTCGGTAAATTTTTGCAAGTTTTTCGTTCCCCGTGCAGATTATGTGCGGGGAATTGTTTACCTTTGCAGCCGATTTTATAGTCATACCTAATATAATCATTACAATATTTCAAGTTATGAAGGTAAAGAGAGAGTACGGACGACCGCAGATGACGGTCGTCTGTACTCTCTTTTTGGTTTCATAATTTGTTTAATGTTTATTGATTAATTCTATTTATCTCCATAAGACGCCGCAAAGTTACACATTTTCTCCGGATTACCACCCAGTAATCCGAAGAAAATGTCATCTGCCCCACTATTTCTTCGTCTGCCAGGGGACAGGTTCCTGGCAGGGCTTAGCAGGATGCCACGGACCTGTCCCCTGGCAGGGGTGGCAGCGCGTCGAGGAGGGCGGGGTGTATCAGGCCGTTGGTGGCTACTATGCAGTTGCCCTGGGTGAAGTCGGGGCTGCCGGCGTAGTCGGTCACGGTGCCGCCGGCCTCGGCCACTATCAGCGCCCCCGCCATGAAGTCCCACTGACCAATGTACTGCTCGGCATAGCCGTCCAGTCGGCCGGCAGCCACATAGCACAGCGCCATAGCCGCCGAGCCGCACATACGGATGCTGCCCACGTTGCCATACAGGCGGTCGATGAGCCGCTTGATAGTCGGCTTGTAGGCATCGCTGTTGTAGGGCAGTTGCAGGCACAGCAGCGCGTCCTGTATCTGCTGGCTACCCACGTGCAGCGGCTCGCCGTCCCTGTAGGTCCCGCCGCCCTGCCAGGCATAGTAGCACTCGTCGGCCGTAATCTCATACACCACCCCTATCAGTATCTCACTGCCCCTCAGCAGCGCTATGCTCACGGCGTAGGGCGCATACTGGTGGATAAAGTTGGTGGTGCCGTCCAGCGGGTCGACCACCCACAGCATCTGTTCCTCGTCGTGGCCCGCCAGTCCCTCCTCGGTGATAAATCCCGCCTGGGGCAGCAGCTCGCGCAGAGCCTCGACGATCAACCGCTCGGAGCCCTTGTCGACATACGACACGTAGTCGTGCGCATGCTTGCGCTCCACACTCTCGACAGTGAACTTGGTGCGCTCCTGTCTGATGTACTCTCCGGCGCGCTTTGCTATCCCGCAAACGGCCAGTGTGCACTCTCTCAAATCATCAACTTTCATCATCTTGTGTAATTTTTTGCTGCAAAGGTACACATAATTCGTGAAGAATTACTATCTTTGCCAGCAAAATCTATAAATCGTGATGAACAGAGAGAAGCTAAAACAATACGCAGAGCAGTACGAGACCGTGGAATTCCTGGACGGCGACCCGTCGTGGTTTATGCACCAGGTGAGCGGCGAAGCCAACCAGGAGGCGATGGCCTTCATAGCCGCCAGTCTGAGCTTCGGCAGCAGGCAGCAGTTTATGAAGAAGATACAGGCGATGCTGCTGTGGGCGCGCGGCGACGTGGACGCCTGGGTGCGCACGGGCCGCTATGCCGAGCACCTGCGCGAGGGCGACACCAGCTGCTTCTACCGTATGTACACCTGCGATACCATGTACCACTTCCTGCACGCATATCAGCAGTTGCTCAAGGAGCATGGCACGCTGGGCCAGTATGTCCGTCGCGAGGCCACCGACGGGCTGGGCGCCGTGGATGCCATCTGCCGCTACTTTGCCAGTCACGACATCAGCGTAATAATACCCAAGGACACCAAGAGCGCCTGCAAGCGCGTGTGCATGTTTCTCAGGTGGATGGTGCGCACGGACTCGCCCGTAGACCTGGGCCTGTGGGCCGACTTCATCGACCGTCGCACGCTGATAATCCCGCTCGACACCCACGTGCTGCAGCAGAGCGTGAAGCTGGGGCTGACTACCAGCAAGCAGGCATCGATGGCAGCCGCCCGCAAGCTGACCAAGGCGCTGGCCGCGATATTCCCCGACGACCCGCTGAAGGGCGACTTCGCGCTGTTCGGCCACGGAGTGATAAATGATTAACCTAATAATAAATAATATGTAAACAAAGTAAAAGAGAGTATGGAATCAATCGTTTTTGGGGGATTCAACCTCTATGCCTGGATCACCATAGCCACTGTGCTAACCATGTTCACAGTACTACTATGTACCAAGCTTCGCGCCGACCTCGTGTTCCTCGGCGCCATCTCAGTGCTGTTCGTCACCGGAGTGCTCGATGCCAAGGAGGCATTCTCGGGCTTCGCATCCACGTCGGTGGTCATCATCGGCGTGCTGTTTGTGGTAGTGGCCGGACTGACCCACACCGGAGTGCTGCAGTGGATAGTGAAGAACCTGCTGGGCCAGCCCAACAGCTACTCGAAGGCCGTGCTGCGACTGATGCTGCCCGTGGCCGCACTCAGTTCATTCCTGAGCAACACCACCGTGGTGGCACTCTTCGTAAACATCGTGAAGATGTGGTCGAAGAAGCTGAACATCTCGCCATCCAAGCTGCTTATCCCGCTGAGCTACGCCTCGGGCATGGGCGGTGTGTGCACCCTCATCGGTACGCCGCCGAACCTGATTATCTCAGGGCTGTATGCCGACAAGACCGGCGACACCATGAACGTGCTGACCACGACGATACCCGGACTGTTCTGTCTGTTGGTAGGCGTGCTGTCGATAATCGCCATGAGCAAGCTGCTGCCCAACCGTACAGCCCCCGAGAGCGACGGCGACGACACCGTGGACTATACCTTAGAGATGCTGGTGCCGTCGAAGAACAAGTTTATCGGCAATACGCTGGCCGAGGCAGGACTGTTTGAAATAGAGGGCGCCCGACTGATAAAGGTTCGCCACTTCGACGACGTGCCGGTGAATCTGGACCCAGAGGAGTTTGTGATGGGTGGCGACCGCTTGGTGTATGCCGGACATATAAAGTCCATCCAGACCCTGGCCGAGAGTCACGGACTGAAGCTGGGCGAAGAGGTGATCAACGTGGGCTCGAAGACGCTGATATCATCGCTCATCATGATAGCTATGGTGGTGCTGTCTGCGCTCAAGGTGATACCACTGCTGCAGTGCGCATTCCTGGCTGCTGCCGCCATGCTCATCTGCCGCTGCTGTAGCCCCAACCAGGCCATGAAGGCCATCAACTGGGACATCCTGATGGTGTTTGCCGGATCGGTAGTACTGGGTCTGGCCATACAGAAGACGGGCATAGCCGAGCGACTGGCATTCGGCATACTGGATGTGTGCGGGTCGAATCCAATAGTGGTCATGACGGCCATCTGCTTCGTGGGCACGTTCATCACCGAGTTTATATCCAACACCGCCGCCGGTGCCATGTTCTTCCCGATAATGTATCAGGCCGCCGAGAAGCTGGGCTACGATCCGTTCCCGTTCCTCATAGCGCTGATGATAAGTGTAAGTTCCAGCTTTGCCACTCCTATCGGCTCGCCCACCCACATGCTGGTGTACGGTCCTGGCGGCTATCGCTTCAGCGACTTTATGCGCATCGGCCTGCTGATGAACGTGATAATCCTGGCTGCCAACATCCTGATAGTTAACCTGATATACCCGCTGACAGCCCTGTAACGTGATAATCTATCCATTCCAGTTATGAAGAAAACGATAATACCTTTGACGATGCTCATCGCCACGTTGACTGCCCACGCCCAGGGCGGCAACGTGGGCATGGGCGGTGAGGACGGCGACTACCAGAGTCTGGCCGAGCGGCTGGCCAAGGTGGAGAAGAAGCACGATATGCTGGACATCTATATCAACTACGCTGCCGGCGCCCAGGCCGCTGAGGATGGCGGCACATGGCGAACCAGGTTTGCCAATCGGGAGTTGCGCCTGGAACTGAAGGGCAATCTGACCGACAAGCTCTACTATCGCCTGCGCCACCGACTGAACAGAAACAACAAGGCTGCTGGACTGGACAATTTTGCCAAGGCCACCGACCTGATGCTCGTGGGCTACGACTTCAGCGACAAGGTAACGCTGATGGCTGGCAAGGTGACCCAGATATGGGGCGGCTACGAGTACGACGAGAACCCGATGTTTGTATACAAGTACTCCGATATGCTGGACCACATGAAGATATTCCAGGCGGGCGCTGTGCTGTCGGTCAAGCCTGTGCCTACGCAAGAGCTGGCCGTCATGGTGTCGGACGTGAACAACGGAACCCTCAGCGAGGAATACGGCGAAAACCTCGTGATAGTGGACGAGGACGGCCTGAAGCCTGCCGTGGAGGCCAACAATCCGCTGACATTCATCGCCAACTGGAACGGAAGCTTCTTCGACAACAAGTTGCAGACCCGCTGGGCGTGGGGCACGCAGAAGGAGGCCCGGGGCCGCAGCTCGCGCATGATAACCCTGGGGCAGAAGCTGAATCTGCCCAGGCTGCAGTGGTATGCTGACTATATGGGAGAGTTCGACGATCTGGACCGGCTGGGCATCGTGACTGAGGATATGCCGGGCCTGGTGGATGGCAACTTCAGATGCTCAAAGGTGCGCTACAACACGTTTATCACCAAGCTCAACTGGCAGTTTGCCCCCCAGTGGAACCTGATGCTTAAGGGTACGTACGAGACGGTGGATGTGAAGAGTGTAGAGGCGCTCAGGGACTATCGCAAGAGCTACGGCTGGATAGGCTCGCTGGAGTACTATCCCGACAAGACTCAAGACCTGCGCGTATTCCTGGCCTATATGGGTAACAGGGTGGAATACAGCAAGGCGTCAAACCTGGAAAACAAGAATACCAACCGCGTGGAGTTGGGATTTATGTATAGGATCAAGTGCTACTAGCATCCTGGATTATTTGCCCAAGAACTTTGTGTCGAGATAAGCCTGGAAGGCGTCCTTGTAGAGGTCGCCTATGGGCAGGTATGTATCGGCGTCCATTATCACACGGTTCTTGTTCACCTCCTGTATCTTGTCCAGATTGATAATGTACGAGCGGTGTATGCGCATGAAATTGGCGGGCAGGCGCTCCTCCATCTTCTTCATCGACAGCAGAGTGATGATGGGCTTGGCTTCGCCTTCGATCCACACCTTTAGGTACTCGCTCATGGCCTCTACATAGCGTATGTCGGAGATGTTGACCTTGATTATGCGATAGTCGGTCTTGAGGAAGAGGGTGTCGTCTTGAGAGTTAAGGACTGGCGGAAGAGAGGATAGTGGAATATCGGCTGCAGAGTAGTGCTCCATTCGCTCTTTCAAACGATTGGCAGCACGCTGGAAGTCTTGCAGGCCGAAAGGTTTCAGCAGATAGTCTACGGCATTAACCTTGAATCCCTCGACGGCATATTCTGAGTAGGCTGTAGTGAACACTATCATCGGTGGAGCCGACAGAGTCTTGACGAAGTCCATGCCGTTAAGGTCGGGCATGTTGATGTCGCAGAAGATGGCATCAACCACATTGTCAGACAGGAACTTGCGGGCCTCGAGGGCACTCTGACACTGGGCAGCCAGTTCGAGGAACGGCACCTTCTTAATATATGCAACAATCTGTTGCAGAGCCAATGGCTCATCGTCGATAGCAATACAGCGAATAGTCATAGTGGTAATTTTAGTTCAACGGTATATATGTCTGGCTCGTCCTTGATGTCGAGCTTGTATCTCTTGTCGTAAAGCAGGTCGAGGCGCTTGCGCACGTTGGCCAGACCCACGCCGCCCTTCTCCTGATTAGGCTTCTCGGCCTTGGAGTTGACGCATGTAAACAGCAGGTAGTCGCCATCGATGCTTACCTTTATGTCAACAAACGAATCGTGCTGATAGCTGATGCCGTGCTTGAATGCGTTCTCGATAAACGAGATGAGCATCAGCGGAGGTATGGTCTTGTCAGGGGCCTCGTTGGGCACGTCGACGGTTATCTTCACCTTGTCGGTGTATCGCAGCTCCATCAGTTTGACGTATGTGCGGATAAACGAGAACTCCTTGGTGAGTGGCACACCGCTCTTGTCGCCCTCGTAGAGCACAAAGCGCATCATCTTCGACAGTTCGAGGATGGTCTCCTGTGCCTTCGACGGGTCGATATCCACCAGGGCGTGGATATTGTTGAGGGTGTTCATGAAGAAGTGGGGGTTTATCTGGTATCTGAGATACTCCAACTGCTGTTCCAGGTTCTGCTTCTCCAGTTCCTCTAGTTTGCGCTGGTCGCTGCGACTGCGGTAGTAGTACTTGGTGCTCAGGTTGGCGCCGAACATCAGTATGAGTACCACGATACTGAGTATGTCGTGCTCGGTAAAGATTGGGGGAGGAGTGCGGCGACCATTCATCATGCGCGGACCATCCTGTGGCATTTCACCTGGTCGCGGACCTTCTTGCCGCATATTGTCGGGTCGCGGACCGTCCTGAGACATTTCACCAGGTCGCGGGCCACGGTCGGCTTGGTCGGCTGGAGCATCCATAAACATCGGCGGGGTGTTCTCGCGCTGCTCCATGTTGTTCTCGCGCTGCTTCATCTTTTTCTCGCGCAGCTCCATTTGGTGGCGGAACTCCCTCATACGTTTGCCGTCAAAGGGACGCGTATTGTACTGATACACAGCAAAGCCTGCCACCAGTGCTGCCGCAATCGAGAAATAGAGCGCACGGCGGTGCTGATGGATCAGCAGCGGCGCCAACAGGAAATTGTGAATCAGGAACAAGGCCAGGAAGACACCGAACTTGCGCCAGATAAAGAACACCTCGGTCCAGTTGAACGTGATGTATGGATCGTTGATGGCTCGCATATACAGGCTCAGTAGTGGGGTTGCAAAGAGCAAGCTCCACACTACCAAGTATGTCAGATTCTCATGTCTCGACTGATTCTCCATCCAGATCATTGTTGTTGCTATATAAATAACGATGAAAGTTGTGATTTATTGTATTTGAGGCTTTAGCGCCATCCGCCTGGCCATCCGCCACCGCCAGGACCACCGCCATTGTTGCCAGTGTAGGTGGAGAGTGATACGCTAGTGCCGCCGCTCACGGTTCCGCTCATGACGCCGATGCCGCCGAAGACACTGCTGCCATCGCTGACTGTGGTGCCCGACGATAGGGTAGGAGTGGCTGCTGACGAGATGACAAGGCCAGAACCACCACTGGACGGAGTCTTGAACGAGAAAGTATTGTTGTCGTATGTCATGGTGTACCAGGAACTTTTGCTCCACGACGATGACTGATAGCACGACTGCGAGAGTTGTGAGCCGTTCTCCAGTCCGCCCACGGCAACTACAGTGCCGCCGGTAAGGTATAGCTTCTTGCCGCCCTCGGTATTGGCATCGATGGCCACCTCGGGAGTGCCTGAGCAGATGGCGTATATCAGTCCGCCCTTGATGTACATGTTGCCGTTGGCATCCAGTCCGTCGTTGTTCTTGCCTTGGGCGTAAACATATCCGCCAGTGATTGTCATGTCGCTCTTCGAGTTGATGGCGTCGTCGTAGGCATAGCTGGCCACCTCGCCACCACTAATGTTCATCGTGCTCTTGGTCTCTATGCCCTCGCCGTTATATCCATTGGTGCGAACCCAGATGGTGCCGCCGCTGATGTTGATGTTGCCGTCAGCCTTGATGCCCTTGGGAGATGAGGTGTCGTTGTTGCTCTTGTACTGTCCGCCCTCGGTAACGACATACACATTGCCGCCGCAGAAGTTGGCCTCGGTATCCACGTTGATGCCCTTGCCGCCGCTGCCGGTGCTCTTGAGCCACAGTTCGCCGGCATTGATGGTGAAGGCAGAGTCGGCCTTGATGCAGGCTGCGCCCTTAGCTTCCTTGTCAGTGCTGTCGTAGGTTCCGCTGCCAGTGGTAATCACTGTGGTCCGTCCACCGTTAACCACTATGTTGCTCTCGCAGTTGATGCCCTTTGCGGCTGCGGCTGATACTTCGACATTGATGATGCCGCCATTGATAAACACGCCATCGTTGGCCTTGATACCGTGGTTGGCGGTAGATTTTACATAGACGTTGGTGCTCTTGCTGAACACGATGTAGTCGGCTGAATGTATTCCATTGTTGGTATTGCCGACGACACTCAGCTGTCCACTGCCGTTAATTAGTAGTTTTCCCTTGCAGTAGAGTGCGCCTTTCTGGCTGCCACCCGTACCGTCGGTCAGTGTGTTGCTGGTGCCGTCGGACAATACGATGAACGCACGTTTGCCGCTCAGCAGGTTGAGTGCTGCCGAGTCGGGATTGGTGATGTTCGCACCGTTGAGTTTTACCTCGTATTTCTTGTCGCCTATCACGGTGAACGATCCGTTGGTGGTAGTACCGCTCACTACGTAGCATATATTCTTGGTCGAGCCGTGGTTGGCTGTGACGTGTCCACCGTTCACGGTTATCTCTACGCCGTTTTCGGTCTTAGCTGTGGGGTTGCTCATGTCGATGGCAACCTCGGTTGTAAAGCTGTTGTTCTCCAGAGCGTCTTCCTCATCGGGCAGGTATGCGCTGGCTGTGGTGGATGGTTCGGCTGTGGTCTTGTCGATATTTACTTCGAAAGTGGTTAGTTCGCCAGTAGTGGTCGAACTGCCACTGCTGCTGCCACCACCCTGAGTGGGCATCTCGCTGTTGCCCCAATTGCTCCAACTGTTTTCGGTATCGCTGAACGGGTCGTCTGCCGTACAGCAAGTCATCAGTGCTACTGAAATTGCGAGCACTATGAAATTAATCTTCTTCTTCATTGTTTGATTGTTTTAAATTTTGCGCAAAGGTAGATACAAAAAGCCGGTTTGCCAAAAATATTCAGCAAACCGGCCTATTCGTTCAATGAATCAGATTAGTATGTTATCTCAACAGTCTTCTTGGTGATGTTCTGTGTCTTGGGCGAGCCTTTCACTGTGATGTGGTCGGCTGGTTCTTCGCTCTCACTGCCGTTGTCGCAGGCCCAACTCTTGTTGACGTAGGCCGAGAACGAGCCGCCGCTAACGATGATGCCAGTATCGCTCTTGATGGCCTTGGGCTTACCGTTATCGTTGCTTCCTGTGGTCTTTGCTATCAGTTCGCCACCACTGAACACTACATCGGCAGCGCAGTTGATGCCCTTGCCGCCATCGCCGCTGCTAATAAGCTTGAGTGTGCCGGCAGTCATAGTGAACTGACTCTCGCACTTGATGCACGCAGCACTGCTATAGTCCTGCACTTCGGTGTCGTACACGCAGTCGCCCGAAGTGCTGATGGTGGTGCTGCCACCGCTTATCACTACCACCGAGTCGCACTTGATGCCACGTGCAGCATCGGCTGTTACGCTGATGCCTATTGTTCCATTGTTAATCCACAGTCCGTCGTTCACCTTGATGCCATTGCCAGTTGTAGAACTTACATTCAGTGTGACATTGTCGTCGATAACGATATAGTCGTCGCAGGCAAAGCCGTGTTTGCAGTTGCCTGTGATGGCAAGATTTCCTGTACCTTTTACATATACCTGACCTTCGCTAAACACACAACCCTTCTGGTCGATGGTGGTGCCGTTAACCACAATGTCGGTATAGCTGGTGCCGTCGGTAAGGGTGTTTGTAGTGCCGTCGGCAACATCCAGATACAGCCATTTGCTGCACTGGTTGTTGATGGCAGGACCGTCATTGTTCTTGATGCTCACGCCGTTGAGCTTGATGCCGTACTGCTGCTGGCGATACACCAGTAGCGAACCATCGGTAGTGCTACCGCTCAGTACCAGCAACAGCGAATCTGTACTGTTTTCGGCATTAACTGTTACGTCGGCACAGTTTGTGGTCACGTATCCCTTTGAATCGCCCGTAACGTCAACACTGCTACCATTGTAAGTAATGTAAATAGTCGAGATGCCCGACGTAGTGCCATTGGTGTAATCGCTGAAGTCGGTATCGTCGTTCTGGCAGGCTGTCATCAGTGCCACTGCCATCAGTCCATAAAGTATCTTTTTCATAATCATTGTATTTACAACTTAAACTTATATCCCAAACCCAGATAGTGCATATCGGGGTCGTACTCATTCTCATCTACATTGCGGGTGTTCTTAAATCGGTAGTACACCTGCAGCGAGTGCTGCTTGGCCAGTCGGATGTCGGTGCCCACGGTGTAACGGACACTCTCGATGCCTGGCGAGTTGAACAGCTCCACGTTGGCGTATGGGGTTAGCAGGGCTTTCTTCTTGTCGTACTCTATCTGCAGGCGAGAGCGCAACTGGTTCTTAGCCTTGCCCGATACCACCTTGTCTTCCCAGTACTCATTATCGAAGTCCCATCGCTGAGTGGTCTTCTCAGGGCGGTAGGTGTACTGCCAGCGCTCGCGCAGCGACAGACGGATGTTGTTGTTGAACTTATAAGTACCAGTGAGCGAGGCATACACACGATGGCGAATGCCCCAGTAGCTTGGGCGCCAGTTGTTGTAGGCGCCATTGTCCTTATAACTTATCTTCTCGTGGAAGTTGTTGTTCATCAGTATGTAGCCTGCATTGGCCTTGAGATACTTGTTGAACTTATACCCTGCGCCAACTCCCACTGTCCAGCGGTCCATCGTCTTAAAGTCGTTGCGGGTTCGCATATCTGCTTCAAGACTCGCGCTCCAGTGGCTGTCTATCTTCTTCTCGGCTTCGGCGCCCAGTATCAGTCCGCCTTCGCTCTGAGCTGTTGCGGCAGTTGTCGCAGCCAGCATCAGTGCTGCCGCCAGTTGTCTAAATGTGTGCATAGTCGCTATCTTTTAGTTTCAGTTTCTTCTCTATATCGCCACCGCTTTTTCCTTCGTACACCACTCTCAGCACAGCCATGTCGCGCAGGAAGTCAACGGCACCAACATCTACCTTTATCACTTTCACACCCAGGCGCTCTTCCAGGTCGGCTTTCAGTTCTTCGCGCTTCTCGGGCTTAATCAGTTCTATACGATCGTATTGTACCAGTTTGGTGGCGGCAACCTTAAGCATTCTTTCGAACACAGCGATTGCGGCGATGGTTATAGCATCTATAACAATCAGTTCTGCCATCGGAGTGCCTGTCATTGCTCCCTGATCGTCAACACCCAGTGTTGATGACATAGCGTGAACTACCGACAGACATACTACCACAAACAGGTAGGTCATCTCGCGAACAGGCATGGTGTCGGTGCGGTATCGCATGATCGAGAAGATACCAAACAAGCCAAGTCCTACACCCATCGTGGCCTTACCTCGGTCCATACCCATCATCAGGTAAACCAGGAAGTAGATGGCCACCGAGATAATCATAAACGTGAAGTAGAAGTCGCGTCGTTTGCTCTTCTTGTAATACAAGTAATATACTATGCCCCAGTTTACTACCAAACAGAGCACAAATCTCAGTAGTGTCTCGCCGAAGTCGGCTGAAAAAAGATTCAGTAGGTCCATATTCTTTTTTAAATTATTATTGATTTACTAATTTGTTTATTTCGATAAGTTTGTGCTTAAAACGGTTCACGGGCAGATGGTCGTTGCCGGTAAGCGCCGAGCCCATGCAGTACTTTGAGAATCCGTGGGGCTGTATGCGCAACTGGCGTAGCATGTGCAGCACTGGCGAGTAAACCAGTCCGTCGCGCTTAAGCTCGATAACTACTAGTTGCCCCATGTCCTTATCCTTGCCGTTAAGCAGGTTGTGGAATCTCAGACTGGTGTCGATGGTGAGTCGTTCGGTCATTCCCTTGTTCACCAGCGTTATCCGGCTGAAGTGATTGCTCAGAGCAGGCTGGAGAGTATCGACATCAAATTGCAGATGCTTTTGCAGGAAGTGGCGCTTCTCCTCGTCTTTCAGGTCCATGTCGCTCACCTCTATACGCTTCTTCTTGGTTCTACCGTGGTTGTTCTTGGTTTTCACCTCCATGAATTGCAGGTTGCTTATGCAGTACGTGCGGAACCTTATCTTCTGCCGATTGGTGTGCCCGCACTGGTGCATGGTGTACATGTCGAAAGCCTGAGTATCAAAATAGGTGGTGTCGTACTCCAGATTACGTTCGCCGTCTATCTCCTGCACATAGTAGTCGTTCTGCGCCATCTTTAGCAGTTCGCACAGTTTACTGATGTTCGTCACAAACTTGGTGTCTGTGCGATTCATCAGCTTCACGCTCTTCATCTCTTCGAGCGAGATGGGATTGAATGATTCTATTATTTTTTCCACAATAGTTTCTGTATTGTTATTGCGTCTTTGTCGCCCTCTTTGGCGTCCTTCTTAATTTTCTCCTTCAGTTTAAGTCCGCCTTTAGGGTTCTTAAAGGCTTTGGTAAGCCACGCTTTAGCTTTTGCCTGGTCGGCAGTAGTGCCCTTTCCTTTCATATAGCATTTGCCCAGCGCAAGTTGGCCCTTGGCGTAGTTCTGGGCAGCCGACTTGGCGTACCACTCATAAGCCAACTTGTTGTTCTCGGCTGTTCCGTGCCCTTTGTCGTAGCATCGGCCCAGTCGGTACTGTGCCTTTTTGTGACCCTTTTCGGCTGCAATCTTCAGTTTAGGTAGTGCTGCCTTATAGTTTTTGGCCTCGTATAGTGCTTTGGCTTCAGCATATATCTCGTCGGTGTTTTGCGCACCCACGGTCGTGCTCATCGCTAGCACTATCAGCATCATTATAATCTTCTTGAGCATCATTTTCTAGTCGTTATTCATCAAATCGCCGGCAAAGATACAAGTTTTTATTCAAACAATACAAACTTTTTCTGCGAAAAGTGTCTTTTGTTCAGCAAAAAGCAATCCCCCGCTCAGTGAGCGAGGGATTAATATATGCTTTACTTGTTGAGTTTCCAGGTTACACCGTCCTTGGTGTCCTTCACTTCGAATCCTGCGGCGGCTAGTTCGTCGCGAATCTTGTCGCTGGTGGCCCAGTCCTTTTCGGCCTTGGCCTTGGCACGGAGTTCCAGAACCATATCCATAACTTTGCCGAATGCAGCCTCGCGCTCATCGTTAGTGCCGCTCTTCTCAGCCTTCAGACCAAGGATGTCCTCGGCAAAGAGGTGCATCGTGTCTTTCAATTTCTTCAGGCACTCGGCGCAGATGGTTGCCTTGTGATCGGTCAGCTTGTTTACTACGGTGCAAGCCTCGAAGAGTGCGCTGATAACCTGCGGTGTGGCAAGATCGTCGTTCATTGCGTCGTAGCACTTCTGGCGTAGAGCCTTAACTACCTTCTCCGTCTCAGCATCGCACTTGTCTGATACCTGAACACGCTCCAGGTCGGCAATAGCGTTCATCATCTTCTCCAGTCCCTTCTCTGCAGCCTCAAGAGCCTCGTTCGAGAAGTCAACAGTGCCGCGATAGTGGGCGCTGAGCACAAAGAATCGGATGGTCATCGGGCTGTAAGCCTTCTTCAGCAGCGGATGATTACCTGTGAAGAACTGCTCCAGAGTGATGAAGTTGTTATACGACTTACCCATCTTCTGCCCGTTGATGGTCAGCATATTGTTGTGCATCCAGTATTTTACTGCAGGATGACCCATCGAAGCCTGAGCCTGTGCTATCTCGCACTCGTGGTGTGGGAATACCAGGTCCATACCACCTCCGTGGATGTCAAACTCTTCGCCCAGGTACTTGCGGCCCATAGCAGTGCACTCACAGTGCCAACCAGGGAATCCGTCGCTCCAGGGCGATGGCCAGCGCATGATGTGCTCGGGCTGCGCCTTCTTCCACAGGGCAAAGTCGGCCTGATTGCGCTTTTCGCCTACACCGTCCAGCTCACGACTGGCGTCTTTGATATTCTCAAGGCTACGGCCTGACAGTATTCCGTACTTGAACTTCTTGTTGTAAGCCTCGATGTCGAAGTAGATCGAACCATTGCTCTCGTAGGCAAAACCATTGTCAAGAATCTGCTGAACCAACTGCTGCTGCTCGATGATGTGACCAGTGGCGTGTGGCTCGATAGATGGGCGCAGTACATTCAGTGCATCCATAGCCGCATGATAGCGGTTGGTATAGTACTGTGCTATCTCCATTGGCTCAAGCTGTTCCAGACGAGCCTTCTTTGCAATCTTGTCCTCGCCCTCGTCGGCATCGTGCTCCAGATGACCTACGTCTGTTATATTACGCACGTACCTTACTTTATAGCCAAGATGCTTCAGGTAACGGAACACCAGGTCGAATGTAATTGCAGGGCGGGCGTGTCCCAGATGGGGATCGCCATACACCGTTGGACCGCACACATACATGCCCACATTGGGGGCGTGAAGCGGCTCGAAACGCTCCTTCTGTCGCGTCAAAGTATTGTAAATAAC
Source organism: uncultured Prevotella sp. (assembly GCA_900322175.1). GTDB lineage: Bacteria > Bacteroidota > Bacteroidia > Bacteroidales > Bacteroidaceae > Prevotella. The sequence continues at coordinate 51,104 of ONYZ01000025.1, read as the reverse complement.
TAACTTAGATTCCATAATTCTCTACATTTTTGGCTGCAAAGGTACAAAGAATCCGCGAAAATCACAAAGATTCTCGCGGAAAATTGTTATTACATGTTTTTTTATCCTCTGGCCATATTGTAGATAGCCTCCATGTCCTCAGCCTTCAGTACCTTCAGGCATCCGCAGGTACGTGTATAGTTGCGACTGCACTTGCGGGTCATCTCCTTTATCTCCTCGTCGGTGATGTCCTTGCCTATCAGTTCCTTTATGTTGATAGGCATGCCGATGGCGTGGTAGAATCGCTCCATAGCTTGTATTCCCTTCTCGGCAGTGCCTTCGGGATCGGTAAAGTCGTTGGGTACATCCATCACGTTAACTGCAAATCGCACAAATCGACGCAGATTCTCGTGCATGGTGTAGCGTGCCCAACTGGGCCAAATTGCAGCCAGACCGGCACCATGAGTTACATCGAACATAGCACTGAGTTCGTGTTCCAATTGGTGTGTAGCCCAGTCGTCGCTCACTCCGCATCCTGTCAGGCCATTGTGCATCAGGCTTCCGCCCCACATTATCTGTGCGCGATAGCGATAGTCCTCTGGATTCTTGAGTACTGCAAACACAGCGTTCTTGATTGAGCGCAGCGCTGCCTCGGCCAGATCGGTGGTGAAGTCCATATCATCATCCTTGGTAAAGTAGCGCTCCATGGTGTGCATCATCATGTCGGTGACACCAGCTGCTGTCTGATATGGAGGCAGCGTCATGGTGCGACGTGGGTTCATGATGGCAAACTTGGGTCGGCTCATATTGTTGCTGTAGCCCAGTTTCACGTCGCCATCCTCGTTGGTGATAACACTCGCTTCGCTCATCTCGCTACCAGCGGCAGGGATGGTCAGTACCGATGCTACAGGCAACATCTCTACAGGCGATGCTTTGCCCAGATAGAAGTCCCATACGTTGCCCTCGTAAGGCACACCGTAGGCGATACACTTGGCCGAGTCGATAACACTGCCACCGCCCACAGCAAGGATAAAGTCGATTCCCTCCTTGCGACAGAGCTCAATTCCCTGCTGAGCCAGCGAGAGGCGTGGGTTGGGCACCACTCCGCCCAATGTCAGATATTCCACTCCGCCTTCAGCCAACAGGCCACATATCTTATCCAGCAAACCAGAACGCATGGCGCTCTGTCCACCATAGTGTACCAGCACTTTAGTGCCACCATACTTCTTCACCAGAGTAGCTACCTGCTCCTCGCTCTTTTCTCCAAATACCACCTCGGTAGGTGCGTAGTAATTAAAATCCTTCATACTTTACACGTTTATTTTTGTGATTGCAATGATGCTGCAAATATAGTGGAATTATTGCAAAATGCCAAATTTAAAGGCGATTTCTTAAGATATTTCAACTTTTTGAATATTTTTCTGCCCGAAAATTTGTGGGATTCAGAAATTATTAGTACCTTTGCACCCGATTTCAGAACAGGGTGTTTTCCAGAGTGGCCAAATGGGGCAGACTGTAAATCTGCTGTCTTTCGACTTCGGTGGTTCGAATCCATCAGCACCCACCAAGCAAAAGAGGATGTGATGTAATTGCCACATCCTCTTTTGATTTCGTCAAAATGCCAAAAGATACGTTTAGTAACAAGTTTACCATCTTACCAATTATTCATTAATAACTCACTTACCTCCACGATATACCCCTGCAAAGCAGATGGAGCCAAAGCCGTCGCGGATGAAATAGATGAAGGGGCGATTGGCGCGAAAGACGACTTTATCAGGATTTGAAGACTCTCCCAGATAGCAGCTAGCCCCATAGTTTTAAGAGCAGGATTAAAGTCAATCTGTGATTTATGATTCCCATTTTCTCTTCGATTAAATGTTAAGTAAACAATCGCTTTACTCGCTGTCAACATGGCATTTGCCTTGACGTAGTTTTTCAAGGCGGGGATTCGGACTGCCTTGGTAATAACGATTCTTGTCGAAGGCAAATGGACAGGAGTCTACATAATCGTAACCACAAATAAAAGAAGCTATATCAACTCCTGTGATCAATGAGTCTTGATAATAAACATGGTCGACATCACATGAATAATCGTCATCTTTGTTGTTATTCGATACATGATTCTCTGATACATAATGCGACTGGAATATCCTGAATGTCAAAGGGTTGGCTCCAGGCAAAAGGCGATTTTCGTAATAAACCCGATTCTTGTCTGCATACCAGTCACGATAACGCTCAATCCGATGAATGGTTGCAAAGTCACAACCTGCAGGCATGGCCATAAGTTCTGAATTATATACAGTCTTGCCATCAGTGTGGAATGCATCGTTCAATCCCATATCCATATTCTTATGCTTTAGCGATTTGAGGTCTCGTATAGACGAGCCACTAGCCTGATAATATACACGATTCTTATCTTGTGCAAAGTGCTGTTCGCCATCCAACACTCTGAAAGATTTTGGATCAGCCCCTTCAACTATCTGATTCTCGTAGTATACACATTTAGAATCCTTAGCATAGCGGAAACTTAGAGCTCTAAATGTTGCATAATCGCCGATAGGAATATTATTTTCTCCAATGCTAGCATCTAATCCTAGATAATAGACATTCTTGCAATCTATCGCCCAACTGCCATCTATTTTCTTAAAACTGCTCACGTCTGCCACGTGAAGTGGAGATGTGCCGTGATAGTAATCATGGGCATCGTGTGCAAGCGCGAGAGAAAAACTAAGACCGTTTTTGCTTTCAGGAACAACAAATGTTGTTGGATCAGCACTTGGGATGGTATCGTTATTATACCATACATGTCGTTTGTCAGCAGAATGGTTCTCGCTTAGTACACGGAAAGATGAAGGGTCTGCCAAATCTAGAATTTCATTGTGATAGTATACATGTTTTACGTCTTTTGAATATGCTTCATTTAGACGTACGAATGTAGACGGGTCGTATCCTTCTGGCTTCTCAGCAGCAAATTCGCTCGAATCCATTTTGAAAAAGAAAGAAATTACAACAATAGGAATCAATGGACATAAGAAGAATAGCCAAGAAGCCTTCAAACGCCTGGATGCCCACAAACAAAACCTCATTAATGGAAACAGATAGATGGGATAGAGTAATATGGTGAAAAATATACCATAACGGCAGATTTCGTCAATTGTCGAACGGATTGGAGCATCAAAGAGGAATAGTGAACCAAAGAAAAATAAAGACCATATCAACAGCGACATAACCATGAGCCAGAAGAATACCTTCTGAAGAACCGTTGGCTGCCCTCCCAAAATGCGAGCTATCAGTCCACTATCTTTAATCGATTCCTCAAAGTTTTTATTATCTCTTGTCATAACAGGATAATTATAAGTATACTTACAATTGCTCTAATTATTTTCATCTGCAAGAAGGCGGAATTTAATTGGTATACAATAATGTACTCTGGCAGGTTTTCCTCTCCACATGCCTGGCTCCCACTTGGGCATAGACTTTACTACACGAACGGCCTCCTTGTCGAATGCTGGATCTACACTCTTTATGACTTTTACATCAGTTAGACTACCATCCTTCTCCACTATGAAAGATACTACCACACGCCCTTGTATGCAAGCATCGTCATCTGGCCAGCGTAGGTTATATGCAATAAACTCAAACATTTTCTCTATTCCACCAGGATATTTCGGCATCGTAGGTTCTGTCATAAAATCCTGAGATAACGGAGATATAATCAGTGGCTCCTTCTCAGCGGCACATCCCGTCAAAAAAACAACCAAAGCTAAAAGCCCTAATACCTTATAAATACATACGCCTCTTGTCATACAATTATGGTAGGTAGATAATTATTCTGCTGGCAAAGGTACACACAAATCTTCATTCTGCCAAATAATTATGCGAGAAAATGAAAATAAGTGGCTTCTTGCATTTGTTCCCATCATGGGAACGGCTTGTTCCCTCCTTGGGAATGAAATGTTCCCACGTTGGGAATGAATCGTTCCCACGTTGGGAACACACTATAAGGACTGGGCCGAACAACTTGAAGAGATAATCCGAATGACTCAAAGACATAATCCGAATACGGCACACGATTCTAATATTTATAGAAGTCGCCAAAAATCTATCCATCTCTCAACAGATCTCTCAAAACCCGCATAAATACAGGGGATTCGGGCGGTGAGAGATGGTTCTGATCCCTCCCTCATCTCTCCCTAATCTCTCATGCCTTCTCTCAACGCGTCAAAATTTTAACATTTCAAGAAAAATAGCAAAATAATTGCCGAAAAACTTGCAAAACGCTTTTTTATTTTGTATCCTTGCACTCGGAAATGCGAACGCTGTGGAAAGCGCGCCGACTAGGTGGCATGAGTCTCGCAGGGAGAGATAAGGGAGAAATAAGGGAGAGATGAGGGAGGGATCAGAACCATCTCTCACCGCCCGAATCCCCTGTATTTATGCGGGTTTTGAGAGATCTGTTGAGAGATGACAGATTTTTATTGAAATGACTAATCAAAAAAAGATTCTAAAAAAATACCATGTCATTCTTTTGTTTCAGAAAAAATCAATACCTTTGCACCGCTCTTACAGAAGAGCACAAAAATGTATATCGAAAGTATGGAATCAATAGAAACAAATTGGAAAATTGGCGAAATCGTTAATATTCAGCGTTCAGACAGAATGCTGAAGAATGGTAGAATGGAAACATATAAGCAATTTGTTTCTTCAAGATATGTATGTATTCGCGAAGCATCCAACGAAAAGCGAGGTATATTAGTTAAAGTTCTAGGCAAAATGCCAGCATCGTTCATAAATATAGTTGAAGGCATGCCCTTCGTGAAAGACGACACAGAACATTTATTCTATAATTCCAACTATTATAGTTTTCCTTTTCCAAAGGCTGCCGAAGTAGAAGAGGTACTCAGCATTATCCGCAACAACCAGGAGCTGTTAAAACAGTTCGAATCCATATCGATGCATGTCAATCCAGAGTCTACATTTTGGATAAGAGAAACCACACGCAATCGTCTGCTTATTAAGCAAGCACAATATTTTGATGCCCGTTCAAGCCATACTTATACAGCAAGCAAAGACGATATTCACTATCGACTTTCGGTAGTGTATTATTACAATTCCGAATTGATTTGGTAGTTCCTGAGGGCACGTTAATACATTAATCATAGTACGGCAGAATCTGGTAGATAGTTAACGAGTATCTGGCAGATTCTGCCGTACTATCTCATAGATTGCTTGGAATCAAGTGTACATCGCACTGTGGGAAGGCGATGGTGATACCGGCGGCGTTGAGGGCTTCGTAAATCACCTCCTTGGCACGATCACGATAACCAATCTGCTCAGCCACCAACACATACTGCTTTACAGAGATGTCCACAGCACTGTCGCTCATATTCCCCACAACCACATAAACACCATACTTGGGATCCACAATATCCCTACCGTACTTATCCTTGGTACACATCTTCTGCATCGCCTCTACCAACACCTCACGCACATGCTGCACCGAGGTACCGTAGGCCACACCCACGGTAATAATCGTCAACTCGTACGAGTTATTACGTGTCAGGTTGTTGAAGTTCTTACCAAACAGCGACGAGTTAAGGAACGACATCTCCGTGCCCTCGATGGTCTCAGCCTGCACACACTGATAATTGATGGCCGTTACCTTACCACGAATACCGTCGCACTCTATCCAGTCGCCTACACGCAGTCGTCCACCCATCAATTGTATGCCGTAGATAAAGTTGTTGATCACATCCTTGAGCGCCAAACCGACACCAGCCGACAGACCTCCCGCTATCAGTCCTAACGAACCCGTAGGAATCTGCCATTCCGTGATAACCACCAAAGCAAACACCATCCAGATAAGCACGCTGATGATACTATTGCCCAACGACAGGTTGATTTCGTTTGGACGGATGGAATGACGGTTATGCTTGCGCATGAATGTAACGTAACGGGCATACTGCCAAATGGCGTGTACGGCCCTGCTGACATAACGCAAGACGTAGAAGAGTATCAACAGATAGATAATGCTCTGGGCAGATATGCTTAACGTCTCTACATCGTTCATGTCGGTGAGATGGATAAACGGCCGTTCGTAGAAGCGTACAAACAGGTCGTCGAAGTCGAAGATACCTAACGACAGGCGCACACACAACGGCAACGACAGCAGCACAATGCAGGGAATGGCCACCTGACGAATCAGGTCGTAGAACCACGTAGCACCAAACAACAGCTGCTCACGATCTTCGCCCGAAACATAGGTGATGCGATTGCGTAGATTGTCAACCCGCTTGTCAAGCCAGCGTTCTTTGTAGCGGTTCATCAGGTCAAGTATGCACACCACGGTAAGCCATACTGCCAACAGGAAATACCACCACACCAGGATAAGCAATGCCACAAAGGTGTAGCCCGCAAACGCGAAACCAAATGCCACCAGATAAACGCCTAATGCCCACCAGCCCAAGGTGCGGTCAATAGACGTGGCCTTGCCGCTAACCCATATGCAGCAGCACAACTGCCAGATGGCGACCAGCAGCAATATTGGCGGGAACAGCATCACCATCATCTTGTCAGGCATAAAGGTTATACGGCACGATATGATCATCAGTACCACCAGGAATGTGGCCGAATAGAGCACAATGCCCTGTCGGAACTGCTCGGGCCTTACACGTAGCAACAACGAGCCCGTGATAGCTATCAGCAGCCATAGGAAAGTATTGATGTGCTCCACGCCCAGATTAATATATTCGTCGCCATACAACGATAATCCGAATATCAGGAAGTAAAGGATGGTACCCAGCAGTATCGAGATAATCGAAAGTTTTCTCTTCGGCACATAGCGCTTCAGTCGGGTATAGCGGTAAAGCAGCCACAGCACCAGCAGAGCCAGCAACCAGAACAATACTAGCACCACCAACTGAAACACACACACTATTACCAACATTGTGTTTTCGGCCTTACTCGAAAAGTGTTGAAAGAACGAGATGTCATTATCTTCGTCATCATCCAGTTCGCTTTCTTCCATCGCATCGTTCAGCTCCTTCAAACTGTACTGCCCCCGCAGGTCAACTTTGGTTTTGTTCCAATAATAGGTGGGGGTGGCCATGATGTCCAAAAACGGTGTCTGTCCGTCCACAAAGATATAGCGTTCCAAAGCCCGATAGCGTTGCTCAGCATAGTCGTAGGTCTCCTTCAGGCGCAGGTATGCTTCCTGATAGTGTGTACTGTCGGCCACTATGGTAGCACGGTTATTAGCGTTCATCTTCAGTATTTCGGATACGAAGAAGATGCACGAATCGCGATACGCCTCGCCTATCGAATCTAGCACAAAGGGTGCCGAGAGCGAATCCTTAAAGGCAATCCTGATAACCTCTTTTTCCAGCAACGAGAGCGAGTCGGTCAGGTGCATATCCAGCGAGTCGTTACGATACATCAGACTGTCGGGCAGTATCTCCATCTCTATCTCCTTCATCATCGGCGGCAGTCGTCGCAGGGCCTCAATCAATCGAGCATTGCGGTCAATCTCGTAGTTCAAACTGTTCACAATACGATCGTACGGTCGTCGGTCTTTGCTGAAGTCCTTGTAGCTGGCCGTCACCTTCTTAAGTGCGTAGGCCAGGTCGAACGTCATCTCCTGCTCCTGTGTGTAGAGCAGGATTGAGAGCTCGTTCGACTCGGTAATCACGTCAATCATCCGCTTGTGCTGACGATCAAAGTCCTCGTTAAATCGCTTCTGCGCATCCGAGCGCTGCATAAAGGTTGCCTGCAGTTCGGTACAAAGGTCTTTTAACGTGTTAGTCAACGATCGTCCGCTCACCACGGCCATCAGCGGCAGTGAGCACATGCACAGAGCAAGAATGATTGTGAACAGTTGTTTTTTCATTGTCTGAAATATTATTCTTCTAATTTACCGCCTCCACCTTTCTGCGGGTTGTTGTCGAGTGCTTGTTGTTATTAGTATCACGCCGCAAATATAAAAATATTTTTAATAACTTCCAAATTTCTAATAAAAAAATCACGCCCCCCGTGATTATTACTTAAAATCTGCGGAATGATCCTTCTCCTCCGTTCTGCTCTCAGCTATCATCAGAGTTAGGGCACTGACAATACTTAGCGTACTTAGACTTTGATAGCAGTTTCATAGTTATGGTAGCTATTTTCCGTTCAGCCAAAACGAACAGAAAAAAATATTCGATGAATATTTGCTTAGCTTTATATTCTTGAGAGAGAGGTATGAGGCTAAGAAAGCTGTTTTCTTTAACTTCAGCAGTTCCTTGTTTCCAAGACACTCCATATCAACTATTTCCAGTTTTCAGGCCTTGTTAATTTATGGCCATTTGGAAGGATTACCTCTTCAGATAGCATCGATTGTCCGAACCTTGCTTTATAATGTTCCAACCAAACCATATTATCACATTTACTTGCCAGTGCATACGTCTTCTGCGTAGGAGGAACAAATACATGAACAGGATGCTCTGGTGCGAACCCCTTGATAATCTCTACTGATGGAATCATATCGCTATCAGCAGAAACAACTATGGTGATGTCGCAGCGCTTCTCAAACAAATCGACAATCATACCAGTTGCAACTCTTACGTCCGGCTCTTTCTCCTCGTAAGTCTTATTCTTGAATCCACAGTTCTGACATTTGAAATTCTTTTTCTTATACCGCCCTAAATGGAGCTTATGCTGCAGGGATGAAAGATAGGAGTTGTTATGTCACGGGACATCCCCTGGCACAAAGAAACCAAAGGCATGTTCTGCCTCTTTTTACGTAAAAAAAATTAAAAGACGGAGAATTTAGATGTTTTTTTTTCAAAGAATACGAAGAATTGAAAAAATATATGTATTTTTGCAGCGACTAAGCCTGTTCAAGCTGTCTGAAGCCTGACACATGAGTTTTGCTCGCTTGCTACCGAAAAAGGATGCAAATATGGCAGATGACTGTAAGGACGGGTGGGTCAAAACAAACATTGATGGAATCTAGAGGCTGAGAACACCGTTTGTAAGGACAGCCGAAGGGAAAGGACGTTTTCTGAACGTTACCTGTCTGTGTTGTCAAATCTCGCAAATTTGAATCCTTTCACAGCGGTAATGCAACGAAGCGTTCGCGTGGGTGTATTATATCCCGGTTGCTCCGTAGTTGTCATAGTATCTTAGTGGCTTTACGTCTGCGCCGAATATATAATATTGCTCGGCGTGGGCTGGCTTGCGTTGCTTATCCTTGAAAGGGGGCAATGCGAGAGCCTGACAACTGGGATAGGCGCGGAGGAACAAACTCCCACGTCTTTTTCATTTCCACATACCTGAAACTATAATGACGAGTCAGCTGAATTTGGGAGCTTAGGAGGCACATTTTTTTTAAATTTTGCAATGACTAGGATCCTTTACATTATTGTTATTAGTATATTAGGAATTCTCAACGAAATGGGGGGATTGCCAATTTTTTTATTTGTGATATTAGTTGGCATACTTTCGTTTGTTGGATATATAATAGGAGAAAGAACAGGTAATAATATTGGTGCGTATACAGGCTTTTGGTTATATCTTATACTCTGCCTTGCTAAAATTTTCTTCCCCTGGCGTATTTTTCAATGCTATATTCAAGAAAGGTTAAGAATGATAATATCCTGATGATTAGAACATATAACTACGAGAAATTCCGTCGATGCACTTGTACACTTTATATGACAGAAAGTTGTAATTTGAATTGCATCTACTGTTACGAGCATATCAAGGGCCATGCTCTCATGCCACTTGACGTGGCACAACAAGGAATAAAGGATACCTTTGAACGTGCTGTAGAAGAGAAGATAGATTATGTTGAGATTCTCTTTCATGGAGGTGAGCCTTTTATGGCATTTACTCGTATCAAAGAGATTTGTAATTGGCTATGGTCGCAAGAATGGCCTGTGAAATATATCTGCTATGCCACTACAAACGGCACGTTAATTCAAGGCAAGATAAAGCAATGGCTACTTGAGAACAAAGAAAGGTTTTGTGTTGGTTTGAGTCTGGATGGAACACGCGAAATGCATAACCGCAACAGGTCAGGATCATATGATGAACTGGATTTGGCTTTTTTCCGTGACAACTGGCCAAATCAAGGAGTAAAGATGACTCCCTCACCAGGAACTATTGCTTTACTGGCTGATGGTGTTATTCATATCCATGAGCTTGGGTTCAAACGCAATAATTGTAGTTTTGCAACTGGTATAGACTGGGAGCATGACGAAAAGGGAAATCCTATCGATTACAAACGAATCTTGCAAGAGCAGTTCATGAAGTTGGCTCTTTATTATTTGGAGCATCCGAATGTCATGCCTGTGGATATGCTAAACCTAAAGTTTATTGCTGTAGCAGCAGGCCTACAAGGAATGAGTGACAAACTCTGCGGAGCAGGAACGATTATGCGCTGTTGGACACCCGATGGACAATGCTTGCCCTGTCATTTGTTTTATGAAGTTAGCAAGGAAAAAGGAGAGAAGTTAGGTGGCTTTGATCTCAGTTCCCTTCAGAAATTGCAAGACGAGCGGTGTAAAGGGTGCATCTTGGAACCCGTATGCCCTACTTGCTATGGTGGCAACTACATCACTTATGGTGATGTGTCAAAACGCGATCCATATACCTGTGAAATTACCAAACTTCGTGCTTTGGCAGGCTCATGGATGATTGGACAAATGCTTACAGAACCACAGAAGTATGCTGGTCTTAGGGGTTATAGTGAAGATGAACTGTCTATGGTTGCCAAAGGAGTCCTCATGGCACAAGCGTATTTAGAAGAAATGGGGGTAATGGAAGTAGAATAACAAACATTTTATATGTCGGATAATTGTCCTTTCCGTAAAATAGGGCATGTAATTTAATAATCTTATAATTATGAACTTCAAACTAACAAACATCGAAGTCATCAACCAGATGTACGGTAAAAAAATGGCAAAACTGAGCGAAGAGACATGGCATGTAAGTGCAAAGTGTTGTGGATGCTCTGGCGACTGTGGTTCTAACTGGATGCGCAGTTAGCCTCCTTTAACGATACAAGGCTTCATGGTTTCGATGAATCAAGAAACCACGAAGCCCTGTTGTACTTTCGACAACAGAACCACATAAAGATCAAAGGGACAGGTGTTTGATTCATTCGAAGAATCAATCACCTTTGATTCAAGATTAGGAAAAGCTAAGGATATCAGGGGAGGCTGTTTGCTCCCCTGATTCTTCGATGTCAATTATAAGAGGACGATAGAAGATAGTTTCCTTCCAAGATCATTCAATGCCGATTGAAGTTGCAGCACTTCTTCTCTATTGAAATGAGCCTCTTTCCCGTTTACTTTACTACCGTTTAATCGTTGAACTAACCACGAATACGACTTGCCGAAGTAGTGCTTTGCTATGTAGGCAAAAGAAACAGCTTGATCCAAGTCGCCCATCTTCTCGCGAATACGGGCTGCACGCAGTTCTTCTATATCGCTGTCGAGTACTTTCAGCACATTCTCCAAATCAGCAATCACACGGTCGCTGTATTGCTGCTTCTCTACATCAGACATCTCTATCTGATTATGCTCACTAATGATATCATCAACCTCCTGATCTGTAGTAGCCTTACTGAGTTTAACCATCATCTGCTTAAACCTCGGTTCTTTCATCTGTTCGATAATATTGTTCATATCCTTGTATATTTAATGGACCCCGAAAGTATCCGCGTTAAACTTTATTTTCAAAATCTTCATCTTCCAGATAGTCAAGTAACCATTTCTGTATTTCAAGTTTTCTGTCTAACAGCTTGTCTATGATTGGCGCCTTTCTCCATTCTGGGATGTTCTTGTCTTCTTGTACTGCCCTAATCAACTTGTTCAAGTTTCTATAGGCTTTTTGTACCTCTTCTTTGGTTGGCATAATCTTTATTGATAGCTATATATTTATTATTAATATGGTTGCTGATGCAAAGGTAATAACTTTTTCTGTATTAAACAAATAATTATATGATTATTTTGTCTTAGGACCTTATTTTATTAGAATCATACTTACTAGAGTTCTATCGGAACCACCACTTTGAATGTGATATTGCGGCCCATGTTGTATACACCGCGGCGGCCTGTGACAACGTTCTCATCGGCATATTTCAGTCGGCTGAGGTGGTTTTGGTAGGCCTTGTTCAGCAGGTTGTCGGCTGTTACGTACAGTTCGGCTATCTTCTTGCCTTTTACCTGTACATCGGTTCCTGCTGAGAGGCTCAGCAGGGCATATCCTGGTGTGACGGTTTCTGTCTCGTCGGCACTGTAGATATGTGATTGCTTGAGATAACAATCTAGTCCAGCAGCCACGTAGAGATTGTTGAATGAGAGGCCAGATGCAGCGTGTGAGACGTGAGATGTAATATGTGAAAGGGCAGAGGCGTAGTCTGTATGGTGATGACTGAAAGTGCTGTGCGAGTGGTGCAGCAACTCCCATTTAAGTTCTGATGACCAGTGAGGTGCTGGAGTGAATGGCAGATACTTGGTGCCGGCCGAAGCATTCATCAGTTGGGCGTCAACATACGAGAACGTGTTGGAGAAGTGTACAGAGTGTACTGGGTGGAAATCGATACCTGCCTCAAAGCCCAGCAGTCGGGCGTCGTCCTGAGTGTAGGCGTAGGTAAGATATCCTTCCTCTATCTCCTTGTTCAGTCTATGAGTGAAGATGTAATTGTCTATACGGTTGGCAAACAGTGCCAACTGTGCCGAGATATAACGCGAGGTGTAATCCACTCCCAGGTCGGCCTGCAGGCTATACTCTGCTTTAAGGTCTTGCTGTCCTAATTCGTAGCGTATAGAACCCTCGTGCACACCGTTAGAGGCCAACTCGCTCATGTTTGGCGTACGGAATCCGCGAGCCAGGTTCAGTCGCAGATTCAGGTGGTCGTTAATATTATAAACGGCTCCCACGCTACCAGTAACACCATTAAAGTGACGACTGAAGTCTGTGAAGCGCCACTCGCCATCCTCCTGTAGGGCATCGCCGTGCAGTCGGCGGTGGTCATAGCGCACACCACCATTAAGTGTCCAGTGGTCGCTAAGTGTCTTGGTGGCAGTGGCATAGATACCAAAGTCGAACAGACGGTAGTCGGGTATCAGATATTCCTCGCCCTCGTTGCCCGATTTCTGGTACATACCACCGATGCCGGTAGACAGTTTCCATCCATCAAACTCGTTGGTGACGTAGCGCAGGTCGTAGGTAAGAGTGTGCAATTTTAAAAACAGTTCATACTCATCAATGTCCTCCTCGAACTCCTGTCGGTGGTTCTGCTGGTAGCCGATAATAGCCTTCAGGTATCCATTGTTAAGATTCAGCGAGTTGTCCCATACCAGTTTGAAGTGCTTTACCTGCTGGAATGGGAGCGACTTGCTATAGGTCTTTACATCGTTTGTGCTACATATCAATTCGCCTGTAGCTTCATCGCGCTCACCCTCGATAATACCTGGTGTAAGGTGGTATGCAGTCCACGTAAGTCGTGAGTGGCCCCATGACTTGTTAAGTCCAAGCATCAGTCGACCGGCACGCTCACGGAACTGCGATCCTGGCACGTATCTGTCATACTTATTCTTATACGCGTGCGCCATATTGTAGCTATAGCGTGCATCCCACACAAAGCCCTTCTGGTTGCCTGCCATCGAGAGGTTGTACCCGAAGAGTCCGTTGTTGGTCTGATATTCTGAACTTACGTTGGCACGCATCTCGCCATCAGCCAGAGTAGGTTGGGAGTGGAGTATCACCACACCTGCCATTGCGTCTGATCCGTACATCAGCGAGGCCGGACCTTTAAGTATCTCGACAGATCCAACACTGCTTCCGTCAACCTCAACGCCATGTTCGTCGCCCCATTGCTGACCTTCCTGTCGCACACCTTCGCTCATCACTACTACTCGGTTATAACCCAGTCCGCGAATGATGGGCTTAGAAATGCTTCCACCGGTGGTGAGCTGACTTACTCCAGGCTGGTGTGCAATGGCATCGATGATGTTGGTTGATGCTGTGGAGCGCAGTATTTGCGGCGAGACTATGCTCACAGGTGCTGTGGCGTGTTTCAGCTTTGTATCGCCGGTTACCCCTGTCACTGTGAGTTCGTTGAGTTGCAGATGGCGGAAGAATACGTCGGTAGAATCCTTCGCATGATTATGTTTTATATCTTGTGCTGCCACCGCTGTGCATAGGCATAGCAGGGGCAGAATGATGTATCTTGTATTCATTCTGTATGTATATTGTTCTTTATTGTATTAATCCTGAAATTCTCCTTTTTCGATATGTTACTCTGCAGGAGGGCCGCGAGTAACGATGCAGCCCCTGGTAGTACTGTAGATAGCATACTGCTTAGGGGCATAGAGAATCAATAATACATTAAAGACCACTGCAACCGCAGCAACGGCAGCGGCTACAAACGTGAGCGAGATAAACTGGCAGAGCACGCAGTCGTGTGCCCACGATGCAGTAGACGTAAGGTGTCCGTGACAGTTATGGTGCACGCAGTCGGCACACTCTGTATCGGCACCAGCAGTCACTTCCTCATGCACATGAATACACGAGAAAATGAGCATTGGCACAAACACGGCCAACAGCAACCACGATGCAATATGTCGCCTGTTATCCAGTTTCACGGCTGCAAAGGTACGAAATAATTATCCCATATTCATGGTATTTATGTTATAAAATGCAAATTACATCTTATGTGTATGATTAATTTAGTAATTTTGCAGCCGAAATGAAGGTAAAACGTTACTATACTGGACTAATTGCATTGATGTCGTTTTTGGGAGTTTGCGGACAGACTCCTCAGCAAACTGACAGCCTGCAGACTCTTGATGGAGAGCTGTTGCAGGAGGTAAGTGTGTCGTCGAAAATAGGACGCGCAAAGACTAAGGGACTGGGTAATACCGATTTTATTAGTAGTAGCGATCTGTTGCGAGCTGCCTGTTGTAATCTTGGCGAGAGTTTCACCACCAATCCGTCGGTCGACGTGAACTATGCAGATGCTGCCACGGGTGCTCAGCAAATTAAACTTTTGGGATTGAGTGGTACGTATGTACAGATGCTTACTGAAAACATACCCAACTATCGTGGAGCATCAGCACCATATTCGTTAGGATATATCCCCGGTCCATGGATGCAGAGCATTCAGGTGTCAAAGGGTGCCTCGTCGGTAAAGAATGGTTATGAATCAATAACGGGCCAGATTAACGTGGAGTTCAAGAAACCGCAAGCCACACCTTTTGCCGATGCCAACTTGTACCTGAATACGAAAGGGAAATTTGAAGCAAATCTGGGGGCTAACCTGCAACTATCCTCTCGCTGGACAACTGCTCTGCTAGGTCACTATGAGATTCTGGACAAGGCGCACGATGAGAACAACGATGGATTTGCTGACTTGCCAAAGGTTCGCCAAGGTTCGTTGATGAGCCGATGGGCTTATTTGAGCGACAGATATATTTTTCAGGCTGCGGTCAAAGGCTTGAAAGAACACCGCGAAGGAGGTCAGATTGACCATCATGTAGCAAGCAGTCACCCTTATCTCATAGATATTACCAACGAGCGTTATGAAGCTTTTGCCAAGAACGCATATTTCTTCGACCCAGAGCATGCATCTAACATAGCTCTCATATTATCAGGTTCATTGCATCATCAAAATGCTGTTTATGGTCATAAACTGTATAATACAGACCAGCGCAACGGCTATGCCTCGCTGATGTTTGAGACCGATCTGGATGAGCATAGTAGTATTTCTACAGGTATCAGTCTGAATCATGACCATTTTGATTTCGACGAGACTACGCCAGGTGTCTATGCTCAGTATACATATAAGATAGGTGAACAGTTCACACTGATGGGCGGACTGCGATGGGATCATAGTAACATCTATGGAGGATTTGTTACTCCCCGTATGCATCTGAAGTATTCTCCAAACGATTTGATTACCTTGCGTGGCTCCATAGGCAAGGGATATCGTACAAACCATGTGATGGCAGAATACAATTATTTGCTAGCTAGTAGCCGAGAGATTCTTGTTGATAGCGACCTAGACCAGGAGGAGGCGTGGAACTACGGATTGAGCGCGGCGCTCAGTATATCTATAGGTGAGCGGAAACTTGATTTAAGTGCTGAGTATTATTACACTACATTCGTGCACCAGTTGCTGGTAGATATGGATAGTAACCCCCATGCAATACACTTTACCAACCTTGTTGGTGATAGCCACTCTCATACATGGCAGGCAGAGGCTAGTTATTCTCTGTTCGAGGGTTTTACGCTTACAGGCACTTATCGTCGTACAAATGTCAAGTCGACTTATGGAGGTGTGCTTCTTGAAAAGCCTCTTACGAACCGATATAAAGGTCTCATTACTGCTCAGTATAAGCCAGGACTGGGCAAGTGGCAGTTTGATGCTACACTACAGTTGAATGGTAGTGGCCGTATGCCCGATGCATATACTACCGAAAACGGAACTCCCTCGTGGGACAAAAACTACGGAGGCTATGAACAATTAAACGCTCAGGTAACCCGCTTCTTCCGCCATTGGAGCATATATGCTGGTGGTGGGAATATTACTGGTCGACGACAGAAGAATCCCATAGTCGGAGCTGATGTTCCTTGGGGATCACATTTCGATGCCACAATGGTATGGGGCCCCATGCATGGTGCTATATATTATATAGGTGTAAGATATAATTGGACTAAAATATAAGAAAACGTTATGAGAACAAAAGCTTTATTCATTGCATTGGCAATCGCAAGCGTATGCTTTGCCAAAGACATCAAAACCGTAGTGCTTACCACCAATCCGCAGATGCTTTGCGAAAACTGTGAGAAGAAGATAAAGGACAATATCCGATTCAACGTTGAGAATATCATCAAGGGCTTCAAGAAGATAAAGTACGATGCCAGCGAGGTAAAACCCGCAAAGAACACAGATGCAACCACTGGTGCAACTCAGCAGGTTAAGAAGTAGGATAAGCGGTTATTCATATAATCGTCAGTAAGAGTTTATCCCCTGTAGTCAGCTGAACTGCAGGGAATTTTTTGTGCATTTTTATCCTGACTTCGGGAATTGGCAATTGAAATCCTTTATTTTGATAATTGCATATTGATAATCAGGAAGTTGCAAAAAATATTAGGGTGATTTGGGTGACGCATTCCCGAAGTCAGGAAAGAAACAGACCGCATCAAAAGAAACAGACCGCATCATTTTGTAACGAAAAAGGAAATAATACCTCTTCCGTTACAGCTAAAACTATATCTTCAAACCTCAAAATAAAGAAAATGAGGCTCTTTAACAATAATTAAGCGTCATACTCTTGGATTTGTCTTAGAAATCCCCATGACTATTCTAAGAACGCACAGCACTCCTGACACCGTGTGATTCTGACCCCGTGTGATTCATGAGGTAACACGTCCTTACTGACCACCACTAGGATCCCAATTGTGGGTAGGATCGTCATCAATAAACGTGCCTGTTACCGGACTTCCCTGAAGTAGGTGTGAACGTTGCTTCAAGATAACTACCCGGCTTTCGGGCTTCTGATATTTCTTTTTCATTTTCACGTCCTCCTGCTTTATTTGTTGACATATTTCTTACCGTTCATGATGTACACACCCTTCTGGGGCTTGCCGGGCAACAGACGGCCATTGAGGTCGTAATAGTACTGGGTGCCGTTGCGGTCGGTGGTTCGTATCACAGTATGGCTGGTGCCCGTCGTCTGGTCGTCGCCGCCAAAACGCGTCATCAGAGCTCTTGCTCCAGAAGCAGCGCTTGCACGGAAGTGGGCGCGGAAAGGTGGTACGTAGGCCCTCGGCTCATTCTCCGGCACTTTATGCCAGTTGCCGTCACTCTGTAGGATATATTTCGGCTGGTTGGGATCATACAGATGCTCGTTGTCGATTTTAACACTGTAACCGATAAAGGCGTAGCCGTCATTCTCAGTTTGCGAGCCTTGGCCGTATTCCTGCACAGTGTTTTCCGATGTGGACTCAAGTGTGAAGGGGTCTTCACTCTCTACGACGAGGTAGTAAGGGTGTCGGGCATGTGTCAAATAGTAGTTGCTATTATCAATCGCGACCTCCTGGAACAATGCTGTGGTCACGTCGCCCTCAGTGATGACTTTATCGTAACGGTAGAGTTTCGCCCCCTGACCAGCTTTCAGACGGAACGTAAAGGGTAGCGAGAGGGTGTATGCCTTGGGCTGATAGACGAAGTCGGGTTCGCCATCCTGTCCGTAGGTGAGGGTCGCCCCAAACTTACGGTCGTAATGGCATGAGACAGCGGTGAAACGGAATGTGTTGTCGCCCAAATTAATGCCTAAGCGATCGGTGATATACAGGTTCATGCACTGATAGCCGTTTTCAACGAAACCGTTCGACAGGTTCACCACGTTAGGTTCGCTGCTGACATTGTTTTGAGCCCAGCTTTTCTGGTTCATGATGAACAGCGTATATTTGCTGGCTCCGTAGAAGGGGTTGTTGAGCAGGTCGCGCTGCACTTTGCCCCATTCAGTAGTGGTCTGTCTCAGATCGACCACAGTCAGGTCGTCGCAGCCATAAAAGGCTCCGGCCTCGATGGTGGTGACGGTGGACGGCACAGTAAGTATGCCATTGATTGTGGTTGAGCAACGGATGAGTTGCTCCTTTGCATTGTAGTATAATGTATTGTTCTCGCAACAGTAGACGAGGTTGTTGCTACCAGAGATGGACGCCACTTTGGGGCAGTTCTTCAGCCAGCCGTTGTAGGCTGAGGTAACCCCATCGCTCATAGTGAAGGATACCAGATCGGAACAGTCGGCAAATGCCTCTGTGCCGATGGTGGTGATGCTGCTGGGGAGGGTCATGGCGGTGATGGCGCTGCCTTTGAAGGCACGGTCGCCTACGGCTGTCACGGGTAAGTTATTATAGGTGCTGGGCAGTACGAGTTCGGTCTCACTGCCTTCGTAGCCGATGATGCTGTAACTCGCGCCTTCGTCGATAAGCGTATAGATATAGCCGTTGGCATCCTTCATGCCTGCCCAGGCTAAATAGTCGTCGGCCAGCGATGCCGGTACAGGACAGTCGCTCACCTCTTCGTGGAAGTAGTACCACTTGTCGTCACCTAAGAGGTCTTGCAGTTTCAGCCCCTCCATATCGGCTATGGTGTTGCATACCCGATTGTTTGTCGCCGAGATGGCTGGAGCATTTTCTGCAGCTACAGCCACGAGCAGCGATTCGTTGGCACCGAAGTAGGCACAATTGCTGACACTTGACTCGCTGTCGCCCTGATGCTGTCCGATAATGCCAGCGACGGTGGTTGCCGAGAGCGTGCTGCGTGAATAGCATCGGGCCACTTTCGTAGCCGTGCCGGCCTTGCCCACGATGCCGCCGGCGATGTCGCCGGATTCTACGGAATAGCCTGCAGCACAGTCGCTGACGCTGGCGGTAGCACTTTCGCCCACGATGCCGCCGGCAGCCATAACACCCTTCACCTTGCCATAGAAGTAGCTGTCGATGATGGTGGTGTTGTTGGCCCTGCCCACCAGTCCGCCGGCATTGACCGCAGTGGCCTCGGCACAGTAATACTCGTCGCCATTTGTTGGCACGGCTTTATAGACCAGCACATCGTGAATCATGCTGTAGTTGGCATTGCCCACCACCACGCCGACGTTGCTCTCACCCTTCAGGCTGATGTTCTGCAGGGTGAGGTTGCTGATGACGGCGCCGTCGGTATAGCCGAAGAGGCCCACATTATTATCATCATCATGATGGGTCCTCACGTTCTTGATGGTATGACCCTGTCCGTCGAACACGCCGCTGAAGGGATGGTCGGCGGTGCCGATGGGTATCAAGGCATACCAGTTGTCACGTTTTTCACCCTCCAGAATGAGGTCTTGAGTCAGGCGGATGGTATAGTTGCCCATGTTATCGCCGCCGTTAACCCTGGTGGCTAAGTCCTCTAAGTCTTTGAACGTCGAAATACTCATGGACTGTGTAGGCATGGTGGCCTCGCAGATGAGTCCGAAGGCATCGGCCCACCCCACTTCGCCGTTGAATTTCGAATTTCTGTATTTGTTGGCACTGGCGCGAGGCACGTTGAGCGTGCGCTGGGTAGCGAGTTTCGCCGTAGCACTGGCGGTGCCCTCGTAGGCAAACAGGTCGTTGTATTCCCAGACTGGTGGTTCTGCGGCAGCACACTTCATCTCCTTCAGGTTAGGCAGATTCACAAAGGCTCCGTCGCCGATGCGGTGCAAGGTAGAGGGCAGCGACACCTTCTGCAGCGACGAACAGCCCACGAAGGCAAAGTCGCCAATCGAGGTGATTCCCTCGCTGATGGTCACCTCCGTCAACTTGTTGCACAGGCGGAAGGCCAACTGGTTCACCGTTACGTCGTATTCAGTTCCGCCGATAGTCACCTTGCCGGGAATGGTGATGGCACCCTCGGTGTATTGCGATATGCAGGCATTCTGTCCGTTGCCCAGTAAGAGGCTGTAGCTACCGCTTATCAGTGCCTCGGCGCTGACCGTCTTGTCGCCGTTCTGCAAGGTGATGGTGACCAGTTTGTCGTCAGAACTGGCGGGACTGAGAGAACCAGCCTCCTTGCCTTCCACCACCCACTTCATCAGTTTGTAGTCGGGCGACGGCGAACCAAAGAAGTAGAAGTCCTTACCGGCATCCACATGGTCTTTCTTCGTGTCATCGTCGTAGATATAGACATCGGCATTTTCTTCTTTCTCCACCATGTGCGTCGGATTGACGTTAGCGTTCTGTGAGCGCTGGCGGTTATGGAAGTAGTAGTTCAGGCCGTCCTGATGACGGATGAACGACAGCAGGTTTTCGTAAGGCACCACCGTGTCGTAGCTGGAGTGATAGAAAGCGATGCGGTGGCTGGGTGTCCATCCCGATACCCTCGCATTGCTGGCCAGTGCGCGGTGCAGGTCTTTCATCACGCCCCGATCTGACGGTACTGATGAGTGTGATCCATTGAAATATGCGAAGGCATCCGTTGTCATCATCTGCTCCAGCTTGCCGTGTACATTGTCGCCATCATCCTTATAGAGCATCTCCTTCATCTGGGCGGCATCATATGAACCCTGTGTCAATCCTGGGAGATTTCTTTCGTCGTAATACGTATATGTCTTACCATACTTACGCATTTGGCGGAACGCCTCGTTGATGTCGTCGGTGGAATACTGCCTGCTCTTGTCCTCCTGGCTTTTGGCGTTGATGAAGTCGATGACACCGGTGCGCAGGAACTTCTCCGACAGGTATTCTCTCACCGTGTGCTGGCGCATGAAGGGGTTGCGGTCGCACATGCCCTTCAGGATGAGCGGCATGACGATGGGCATCGACACGGTGGCCGTCTCATGCTTTGTGCGATTTTCCCCACCGTCGAAGGTCTCGCCATTGTCGTTCATATAGTAGCCCAGGTGTGCCACAGGGTCGTAGGGTCCGTCACCGCATACCGAACCAGCGAAATGCAGCTCGTCAGCCAAGCCGTTCTCCTCGATGAAGCGGTGGGTGGCCAATGACACGGAGCCGCCCTGCGAGTAACCTATGCATACGCTCTTCCAATTGTCATCAAATTCGTTGAAGGAGGAATTCTGCTTAAAGAGTTCCAGTCCGGCGCGCACGCCATCCACCACTTGACGGGCGGTCAGTTCCTGGTAGAGGTAGGGGTGGGCACGATCCTTGCTCACGCCGTAGCCCTCGTAGTCGGGCATGATAACCAAACAGCAGGGTTTGCGCACGCCATCGTTGCGCGTGTAGTCAATCAGCATGCCTACGTCGGTCATCCACGAAAGCCAACCGCCACTCTTGTTGTATTCCGTGGGGCACTCGTAGTTACTGGTGATGGTGACGTGGCAGCCGATGACCAGGTTATTGGGGAAGGCCAGAACGCCCTTTGGTACGGCCATCAGCGACGACAGGGTCACCTTATTGCCGTCGGCATCCACCGAAGGATAGGTATAGGAGTAGAGTTTGGCGTCGACGAAGTATGCGCTGCCCTCATCTTGCAGCCCGCTGGCACGCCGGCGGGCCAGTGCGGGCTCCGGGGCTTCGTCGGGACTGACCACGACGATGCCTTCATCGGTGAAGTAGGCATCGTTGACGGCCGTAATCTTCACATCGGCGACATTCACAGGTTGCAATGAGGCGATGCCAGACTCCTGACCGTACCCCGAAAGGACCGTCAGCAGCATGGACATCAACACAAATAATGTTTTTGACTTCATAATTCTAGTTATTTACACCTCTGCAAAGGTACGACAATTCAACGTTGAGAATATCATCAAGGGCTTCAAGAAGATAAAGTACGATGCCAGCGAGGTAAAACCCGCAAAGAACACAGATGCAACCACTGGTGCAACTCAACAGGTTAAGAAGTAGGATAAGCGGTTATTCATAAAATCGTCCGTAAGAGTTTATCCCCTGTAGTCAGCTGAACTGCAGGGGATATTTGCGTTTTTTTGTGTAGATTCGGAATATTATTCTAAAAACAGGCTTGTTATTGGTGAATAAAAGAAAATGTTTATAGTAATAATCTGATATTTAGGAGTATCTTCTGAATTTAAGCAAAAATTTGGATATATTTTCTAAGCATAGTACCTTTGCACCCAAAATCATATTGTTATGGCGAAATATATACTTGCAGATAATCGGGAACTGACTAGATTTGCCCTAGAAAGTTTGATCAGGCAGAAAGAAGGTACGGTATACAAGACCAGTAATAAAGCAGGACTTGTAGAACTGCTGAAGGAGCACGAGAATGCGATAGTGCTGCTTGACTATACGTTGTTCGACTTTACTGATGTGGACCAACTGCTGATAGTGAGCGAACGTTTTGCATTGGCACAATGGGTGCTTATAAGCGATGATCTGACACCGGCTTTTTTGCGTCGGGTGGTTTATTCGTCGCATCAATTCAGTATTGTATTTAAGGATGAGCCTCTGAGTAGTGTTCGTGAGGCTCTGCAAGCCACATCTCGTCATGAGCGTTTCTTCAGTCAGAGGGCGCTTGAAACCATTATTTCGCAGAAGGAAGAGGAGGAACGTCCAAGCATATTGACAGAAACGGAGATTGAGATAGTTAAGGCTATTGCCCAGGGTAAGACCACTAAGGAGATAGCCGAAGAGCGCTTTTCTAGCGTTCATACTATTACTACCCATCGCAAGAATATCTTTCGTAAACTGAAAATAAATACAGCTCACGAGGTTGTGAAATACGCTTTGCGGGCGGGATTGATAGATTCATCAGAATTTTATATTTAACGTAATAATGAAGAAACAAACAATAGCAATTAGTACGCCTTATGTACGTCCAGACGTTTACGGATCGCTGGCTGTACCTATATATAGTAATGTGTCGTATGAGTTTGACGATGCACAGGTGATGTCTGATGCTTTTTGCAATCGCATAAAGGCTCCTGATTACGGTAGAATGTACAACCCCACCGTAACCAACTTTGAGCAACGTGTTAAAGCCTTGACGAATGCTGAGCATGTATCTGCTTACAACTCTGGTATGGCGGCGATAAGCAATGCTCTGATGGCTGTAGGTGCACAGGGAAAGAATATTGTGACATCACGACATCTTTTTGGAAATTCGCTGGCTCTGATAAGCAACACATTGCTGCGCTTCGGTGTAAAACCTAAATTGAGAGATTTGACCAACCTGGAGGCGGTGGAGGCAGCTATTGATGAGCAGACCTGTTGTGTATTTTTGGAGATCGTAACTAATCCCCAGTTGGAGGTGGCCGACTTGAAGGGCATAGCAGAGATAGCTCACAGGAAGAACGTTCCAGTGATAGTCGACTCCACCGTCATCCCCTTTACTGAAACATCCATGAAGGAGCTTGGTGTGGATATTGAAGTGGTTTCCAGCACAAAGTATATATCTGGTGGCGGCACATCATTAGGTGGTCTGATAATAGACTATGGCACTTTCCCGCAGATAAATCAGCGTATAAAGTACGATTTGCTGGTGAATCTTGGAGCTTATATGACTCCACAAGTTGCCTATATGCAGACACTGGGCTTGGAAACACTGGATGTTCGCTATCAGCGTCAGGCAGCTAATACGCTTAAAATAGCCAAGGAACTGAAATATGTTGACGGTATAAGAAACGTAAATTATATTGGTTTGGCCGATAACCCTTATCATGCACTTGCTCAGCAACAATTTGGAAAAACTGCTGGTGCAATGCTAACTATCGACTTGGAATCAAAAGAAGCATGCTTTAGCTTTCTGAACCGACTGAAACTAGTGCATCGTGCAACAAACCTCTTCGATAGTCGCACGCTGGCTATTCATCCGGCATCTACTATCTTTGGATTGTTTGCGGATCGTCAGTTGGAACAGATGGATGTACGACAGACTACAATTCGCTTATCCGTAGGTCTTGAAGCTCCTGAGGATATACTGGCAGACATAGAGCAGGCAATAATAAAATGAAGAAAATATGGCAAAACAAAAGAAACTGAGTATCATCGCCTTTAGTGGCGATTTCGACAAGCTGACAGCTGTGTTTACATTAGGAACGGGAGCTGCTGCAGTGGGCTATGAGGTGAATATCTTCTTCACCTTCTGGGGGCTTGATGCTATTAAAAAGAAGCAGGGACGTAGCTTTACTGGTGGCAACTGGCTTACAAAAATCTTTGGATTTATGATGGGCGGACTTAAAGATACCCCAACAAGCAGGTTTAACTTCCTGGGAGCGGGACCAAAGATATTCCGCTATCTGATGCGTAAGAATAATGTGGCAACACTTGAAGAATTGGTTGAGGCTGCAAAAGTCCTGGGTATCAATCTATACGCTTGCGAGATGGCTATGCACGTATTGGGCTTAAATAAGGAAGACTTTATACCAGAAGTGAAGGATGTGTTGGGTGTGGCATCATTCCTGAACCTATCGGAAGGCGGACAAACATTATTCATTTAATACAAAAGCAGAAAGTTATGGCAACAAAAACATTAGACATCACAAAGGAACATTGTCCTATGACATTTGTTAAGACCAAGATTGAGCTGTCGAAGCTTAATGATGGCGATACGCTTGAGGTGCTGCTGAGCGAGGGTGAGCCTCTCGATAATGTGCCTCGCAATGCAAAAGAGCAAGGTTACAACGTACTCTCTGTAGAACATGTAGAAGGAAAAGTTCACAAAGTAATAATTAAAAAATAATTAAAATTATGGCAGAATCAAATCTTCAGCGCAGTGTGACCACTGCTACCGCCAGAAGACTGGCGACCACAACTAAGACAGCCCCTCAGATGGGCTCAATCACTCCAAGACTTCTGTTGAAGCTCTTGCCGTGGGTACAGGTGTCGGGCGGCACATTCCGTGTTAATCGTACTAAGGTAGAACTTCGCAAGAACGATCGTCTGCCTATTCAGTACCTTAACGGAGTTCCAACATTTGCTGCTAAGGATCTGAAGGCAATACCGTTGTTCTCAGAGTTCGATGATGAGATATTGAATCGATTGGCTAGCTCGTTCGAAGCCAAGGAGATTGATGTCGACAAATTGTTTGTTGAGGAAGGCAAGGACAAGCAGCGTTTCTTCATCGTAGCCAGCGGACAGGCTGAGGTTATCAGCAAGGGACCGCATGGCGAAGAGTTGCGGATTGCCCTATTGGGTGATGGTGAGTATTTCGGTGAGGCCGATCTGCTTGATGAACAGGAATCGACAGTATCTGTTCGTGCCATCACCCCCACAGTATTCCTTGGCCTAAAACTTCAGGAGCTGATTAAGTTTATCAAGGAGGTACCCGATTTCCGTGACACCTTTGCCAAGGCTGTTGACAAGCAACTTCGACTAAAAGCCTCCGTAAACGACAATGGCGAGAAGCATATCGACCTGGTGAGCGGTCACGAGGAAGACAATATTATCCCTGAGACTTATATTGATTACGAGGAGAATCCTACTGAGTACTCGCTTAATACATTGCAGACTGTAGTACGTGTACATACTCGTGTAAGTGATCTCTATAATAATCCCTACAACCAGCTCGAAGAGCAGTTGCGCCTCAGCATCGAGAGTATCAAGGAACGTCAGGAGTGGGAACTGATCAATAATAAGAATTTCGGACTGTTGGCTGCAGCGAATCCAGCCTATCGTATTACTACCCGTTATGGATCGCCCACACCCGATGATCTTGATGAATTGCTTAGTCTGGTATGGAAGGAGCCTTCATTCTTTATCGCTCATCCACGAGCTATTGCTGCTTTTGAGCGCGAATGTACTTGGCGTGGCGTACCTCCTGTAACTACCGACCTGTTTGGTACCAGAGTGATATTGTGGCGTGGTGTTCCTCTGATTCCATCGGATAAGGTTGAAGTAGAAGGGCAGTATCTCACAGGTCGTGGCGTTGGCACTACAAAAATAATTCTGGTACGTGCAGGCGAGAAAAACCAGGGTGTCGTAGGTTTGCATCAGAGCGGTATTCCTGGTGAGATTGCACCATCACTGAGTGCCCGACTGATGGGACTCGACAAGTTTGGTGTAGCATCTTATCTGCTTACTAAGTACTTCTCGTTGGCAGCGCTTACAGGCGATGCTATCGCCGTGCTTGAAAACGTGGAAGTAGGTTATTATCACGATTATCAGCATAGGAATAAGGTTGAGAAATAATGATAGATATTCAGAATATAAACGGATACGGAATACAGGACCCTGGGTTTGAACTGCTGAGGCAGGTAGCACAGAAGTATTGTCCTGAGGAGTTACAGGAGGTTCGTCAGAGCGTTTTGCCTGACGAAACCCTGAACCTCGAAGAGCTCGCGACAGGCTTCAATGCGCTGCTGGCTGGTGGCAGTGGGTATGGCGAACTGCCATATATCGGCGATGAAGATGCTAGTACCTCGTCGCTACCCAAGGATGATGGCTTCGGTATCGGCATACCTGAGACACAGAAGCTGCGCGACCTGCACTATGAGGAGGCTGATACTCTGAATTCAGAGCAGATAAAGCGCGACTTCCCTGTGTTGCAGCAGAAGGTGAATGGTCATGATCTGGTTTGGCTGGACAATGGAGCTACAACACAGAAACCTAATCAGGTTATTGATAAGATATCGGAGTATTATCGTACATACAATTCCAATATTCATCGTGGTGCACATACGTTGGCTGCCCGCGCTACCGATGCATACGAGGAGGCTCGCGAAAAAGTGCAGCGATTCATCAACGCCGCCACTAGCGAGGAGATAATCTTTGTGCGTGGAACCACCGAGGGTATTAATCTTGTGGCGCAAACCTATGGACGCCAGTTCCTCACACCAGGTGATGATGTTATCGTCAGCGAGCTTGACCATCACGCTAACATTGTGCCCTGGCAGCGTGTTTGCCAGGAGAAAGGAGCCACTCTGCGTGCAATTCCTACAGATAAGAATGGTGACCTGATACTCTCTGAGTTCGAGCGAATCATCACACCGCGTACTCGGTTTGTTTCGGTAGGACATGTTAATAATACCTATGGTACTATCAATGATGTTCGTCGCATAATCGAAATCGCCCATGCACACAATATTCCTGTGCTTATAGATGGAGCTCAGTCGATTGCGCACACACCAGTGGATGTACAACAGTTAGGAGCCGATTTCTTTGTATTTAGTGGTCATAAGATATATGGTCCTAATGGAATAGGTGTGGTATATGGTCGTAAGGAATTGCTCGACAAGATGCAGCCATGGCAGGGTGGTGGTAATATGATTAAGGATGTTACCATCGAGCGTACAGAATACAACCAACCACCAGCACGTTTCGAGGCTGGAACTCCAAATGTTGCCGATGCTATCGGATTGGGGGCGGCACTCGATTATGTAAGTCAGATCGGTTTGCGTAATATCGAGCACCACGAGCACCAACTTACAGAGTATGCACGCGAACAACTTGCGCTGATTCCTGGGCTTACGCTTCTTGCTAATCCCAAAAATCGTGTTTCGGTTGTTAGCTTTGTCCTAGATGGTATTCCTGTGCCCGAGGTAGGAACACTACTCGACAAGGAAGGCATAGCAGTTAGAGCAGGCCACCATTGTGCTCAACCAGCTCTGCGTGCTCTTGGATATGAAATGAGCGTTCGTCCAACCTTTGCGCTTTATAATACACGCGAGGATGTAGACAAGTTAGTAATTGCAATTAAGAAAATAATAGGCAGATAAAAATGGCAAAGATATTAGTAAACGGAGAGGCACAGGAAGTACAGTTACCCCTCAGTCTCACAGAGTTGATAAAGTTGAACAACGTATTGCAGCCCGATATGGTAAGTGTACAGGTGAACGATGACTTCGTGGACCGTACCGAATGGGACGGCTTGCAGATAAAGGAAGGTGACGTAGTTGATTTTCTATACTTTATGGGAGGAGGCTCTTTATGAGAGATTTCACTGAAGAACAAATCCAGCGTTATTCTCGCCACATACTTTTGCAGGATGTAGGTGTAGAGGGACAGGAGAAGATAATGAATGCCAAGGTACTTGTGGTAGGTGCAGGTGGACTTGGTGCTCCTGTCTCGCTCTACCTCGCTGCTGCAGGTATTGGTAGGATTGGTATTATCGATGCCGATGTGGTAGATCTTAGTAATCTGCAGCGCCAGATAATACATTTCACCAAAGACGTGAATGTGCCTAAAGTGCAGAGTGCTAAGGAAAAGATTGAAGCTATCAATCCTGATGTAAAGGTAGATACCTACTATGAGTTTCTTAACTCGGCAAATGCACTTGATATTATTAAAGAGTACGATTTCATAGTTGATGGTACAGACAACTTCCCAGTGAAGTTCCTTATCAACGATGCCTGTGTGATGGCCGGTAAGCCTTTCTCGCATGGTGGTATATTACGCTTTAACGGCCAGACATTTACACATCTGCCTGGCACAGCTTGCTATCGCTGTATGTTCAAGGAGCCACCTCCAGTAGGTGCAGTACCTACATGCTCGCAGGCAGGAGTATTGGGAGCTATCGCAGGTATGCTTGGAACCATTCAGGCTGCTGAGACACTTAAGTATTTTACGGGTGTTGGCGAATTACTTACCAATCGTCTGCTTACATTCGATGCAAAGACCATGCAGTTCCGCACTGTAACAGTGAAACATCGCGACTCTTGCGTTATCTGCGGTACAAATCCAACTATCGATCATCTGATAGATTACGAACAGGCGGCATGTGATTTAAAACATTGAACAATGAGAATTCCACAAGAGATTATTGATGAATTGATTAACCAGGCCCGGCAGGACGCACCCAACGAGACGTGCGGATACCTGCTGGGCGTAACCTCTGATGAGGGTGACGTGGTTACTGAGAACTATTGGATGGAGAATGTTGACCATTCGCCAGAGCATTTTTCTTTTGCTCCCAAGGATCAGTTTGCTGCCCTGAAGTACGCTCGTCAGAATGGTTTGAAGATTCTCGCCAATTGGCATAGTCATCCTGCTTCGCCTTCGCGTCCTTCGCAGGAAGATCTTCGTTTGGCCAACGACCCGAATATCCGCTACGCCATCCTGTCATTATACGAAGGCGTGCACCTGAACTCGTTCAAGATATTGAATGGTGAAGTGGTGGATAAGGAAGTACATTTATAAGGTTCATCTCTAACTTCATCTCTCACACACAAATGCTTGTCAAAAACCGTCAATTAATTCAAAACATCGTTTGAATTAATTCATTTGATGATTTGAATTAATTCACCCCAAAATTAATGTTGAATCAAAAAAGGTTTTGTATGTGAGTCATGATGATGTGAGAGATGAGAGTTTTTTATTCTTCGGCAACTACCTCAATCTCTACTAGTGCTCCTTTGGGCAGTGTCTTTACTGCAACGGCCGAACGTGTAGGATATGGCTCAGAGAAAAACTCGGCATACACAGAGTTCATATCCGCAAAGTCGTTCATATCGGCTAAGAAAACAGTAGTCTTTATTACATTGTTCATTGATAAACCTGTTTCCTCAAGAATCGCCTTAATATTTGTCAGCGATTGACGGGTCTGTTCCTTGATGCCACCTTCTACAAAGTTGCCTGTAGCAGGATCGATAGGAATCTGTCCTGATGTGTAAACTAGGTTTCCTACTTTAATGGCCTGACTATATGGCCCGATGGCAGCTGGTGCCTGATTTGTGTTGATAACCTTTTTCATTGCGTTTTGTATATTAATTATTGATTATTGTTACTCCTTGAAAGTACTGTTTCTGGATGCAAAAATAAGGTAAAAAAGTGAATTATAGCCATAAAATGATAAGTTTTATGCCAAAATACCAAAAATGTGGTATGCGGAATGACTATTAAACGGGATTGTGGGATTGCGAAAATCGCCGTACCTTTGCACCCAGATAAAGTTATTAATCATATAAAAAGAGTTTAAAGTTATGAAGACAATGAATCGAATGCGTAACCGTTCTATGAACGCTTGCATGGCAAGAATGCGCGAGTGCTGTTGTTGTGAGATGATGGCAATTACAATGAAAGGAAGCGTATATATAATAATAGGTAATAAACAAGCAAAACGAAAGGAATATGAAAAAGATAGCATTTACAATAGCATTGATTTTAAGTCTCGGGCTGAACAGCAAGGTTTGGGCTGAGGGAAAAAAAGTAAACGAAGTTAACGGTACCAACAATACCACCAACACAACCGTAAGAACCATTAAAGCTCCACGCTTTGCACGTCCACTGGTAGAGAAGTGGATCAAGGAATATGCCAAGACCCAGCCGGGTGTTGAATTCCAGATTGCAAAGGGACAGGGTAATACAGACCTGAATGTAGTACTCGAAGATAAAGACTTTAGCCAGATCGTTTATTTCGGAGAGACAGCCGTGCTGCCTATCACCGCACGTAGCTCTGAGGCAGCCCGACTGCTCGAAGGCAAGCACCTTAACAATAAGAAGCTAAAGCAACTGTTCTTCCTCAACGATGATTTCGATGAGGACGTGAAAAAGAACAAGACATTCGAAACCATTACCATTTACAGTGGCAGCAACGCCACATCAGTAGCTTCATCGTTCGCCCATAATTTCGGCGAGGAGAGTAGCAGTTTCCGTGGCAAGCGTATCTCGGGCGACGACCTGTTCCTGAACACAGCTCTTGCAAAGGATCCTCTGGGTGTTTCGTTCAACGCTCTGCCAAACATCTTCGACCTCGAGAGTCGCCACATTAAGGACAACCTGTCGCTGGTGGGGCTCGATGTCAAGAAGGACTTGGCTGAAAGCTTTAGCGACAACGGTACACTCGACGATCTGCTTACAGCACTCGAGAACAGTAAGGTGTCGGAAGTGGCTATCGAGAAGGTAGGCATCAGTGTGAATAATGCCGACGATGAAGTAAACAAGTTCTTGGATTGGGTACTTGCCCAGGGAACAAAATATAACCACGAATTCGGATTGTTGAATCTTAAATAAAAAGGAGAGAGGAACTTATGGTAAAGAGATTGTTAGTTGCAACGCTTGTTGCAATAGGGCCCTTAGTGGCCGTTGCGCAAGGCCTGATTACCGGTCACATCACCGATGCCCGTAGCGGTGAGTCGCTCATTGGAGCCTCTGTCATCGTGAAGAGCGAAAGGCAACGGGTAGGCGAGCATAGCTCGGGAATGGAAGGCTTGGGCGTGGTTACTGACGCTGATGGTAACTTCTCGTTGCGAACCAAGAAGGATGCCCCGCTGACTCTGCGTGTAGAGTACGTAGGCTATCGTTCACAGGATGTTGATGTATACGACTTCGATGAGCCTATAGATCTTGCACTCATCGACAACTCCAATAAGTTAGACGAGGTAGTCATCGTGGGTTATGGCACACAGAAGCGTACCCAGTTGACTGGTAGCGTAACTACCGTTAGCCAGGACGTGTTGAATAGTAATGTGCTTCCTACGGCCGATGCTCTTTTGGCAGGTTCTGTGGCAGGTGTACAGGTTACCACCTCTGGTCAGCCAGGCAGTGGATCTTCCATACGAATTCGTGGTGGCAACTCCATCAGTGCCAACAATGATCCCCTCTACGTAATTGATGGTTTCTTGTATTATAAGGAGAGTGGTACTCTCGATACCGGTGAACGTGGAACAGGCATAAGTGGCGGCATCAGTCCGTTGAGTCTCATCAATCCTCAGGATATTGAGTCTATAGAGGTGCTAAAAGACGTTTCTGCTACTGCCATCTATGGTTCTCGTGGCGCCAATGGTGTCATCATCATTACCACGAAGAAGGCAAAGCGTGACGGAACCAACATAAAATATAACTATCAGCTTACCTACGCCGCTCCGTCGAAGAAGCTCAGTGTGCTGAATGCTACAGAGTGGGCTCGCTATCAGAAGCAGTATTTCTATAATAAAGGTGGCTATACCGATGACCAGATTGAGGCACTGGGTGCAGGCACCGACTGGCAGGATGCTGTGCTACGCTCGGTAGTCAGTCATTCACATAATCTGACTATCAGCAGTGGCGACGAAAAGACACGATTTCTGTTTGGAGCCAATATCGTTGACCAGAAGGGTGTTGTGCTGAACACTGGTTTCAATCGTTCGGCACTCCGTCTGAACGTAGACCGTAAACTTACGGACAGACTGACCATAGAGACTGCGCTGAACGTGAGCCGCAACAAGCAAGACGGACTTACTACCACTACAGGTGTATCGTTCAATTCCTCGCCTTATCAGGGCGGAATCACCAACTCCCTTACTTACGCATTGCTCATGCCCCCTGTAGTTCCCGTATACAAAGCTGATGGTTCATACAACTATACCAACCCTTATGAGTATGCTTACTTTGCTATGGGCGACATCGCAGCGAACCCTGTGTCGGATCTGGAGAACAGTGTAGCCCAGTCAATTGATGACGATATCATCGGTAATGCCAGTCTGAATTATGAAATCATTCCAGGGCTGACGGGTAAGGCTAGTTTCGGATTCGATATCGACAATCTGACGCAGAACTATTTTGCACCTCATTATACAGCCTTGGGTCTTGCCAATGGTGGTACTGGCAGCATCGCCAAGCGCCGCTTAGAGACCTGGCAAACGGAGTTTACACTCAACTATAGGCACAATTTCGGTAAGCACCACCAGCTCGATGCATTGATTGGCTATACTTATCAAACTAGCAATCGTACATTCCTGACAGGCTCGTCAAGTAAGTATACTGATGAGAGCTTGAAGCAGAATAACTTGTCGGGTGGTAGTCTGTTTGCTGCTCCGCTCTCTGGCGAGAGTTCGTCAAACCTTCATTCACTCATCGGACGTGTCAACTATACGCTGCTTGACAGATATAACGCTACGGCCACATTTCGCGCCGACCGTTCGTCACGTTTCTCGCATAACCACAACTGGGGTGTGTTCCCCTCGCTCGGTCTTTCGTGGAATGTTGATCAGGAACGTTTTCTTAAAAGTCAGGAATGGCTGACAAGTCTGAAACTCCGTGCTTCTGTAGGAACCTTGGGTAATCAGGAGATTGGCGACTATCAATACTCTACGGCCTATACAACCAGTACTACTGGCGGTAATGTTCACTATACCAAGTCGAATGCTGCCAATAGTAATCTGAAGTGGGAGACCACCGTATCTGCTAATATAGGTCTTGATGCCTCGTTCTTGCAAGATCGCATAAGCGTTACGCTGGAGTATTACCACAAGAAAACCCTCGACCTGTTGCTCACCGTGCCTGTTGATGTGGCCAAATATGGCGTTTCGTCTCAACTCCAGAACATAGGAAATGTTGTAAACAGAGGTTTTGAAGTATCCCTCGATTTTACACCAATAAGAAACAAGCGACTCCTTTGGAACATTCAGGGCAATCTGGGCTACAATAAAAACGAGGTGACTAGTCTTGGCGATTACGATGAGTTGAACGTCAACAGTTACACCATTCTACGAAAAGGAGAATCTGTAGGTTCGTTCTATGGTCTTGTGTTCGACGGTGTGGTACAGGCTGATGAAGACATTTCTAAATTGCCTACGCAGAATGGTAGCCGTCCTAAGGTAGGCCAGGAGAAGTTCCGTGATATCAATGGAGACGGTAAGGTAAACGAGTTTGACCGCGTCATCTTAGGACACTCGCATCCGGACATAACCTATGGACTGTCATCTAGCTTGAAATATGGTCGTTTCGATGCCTTTATACAGTTCCTGGGTACGGCCAACGGACAGATCTATAATTCATTGCGCCGTACACTGGAGAGTCCCACTGACTGTTACAACGTATCATCAGTGATTCTCGACAGTTGGACAGCTGCTAAACCCAGCACCACTTATCCAACAGTCACAGATGTGCGTCCGTACAGCTATATTGACAGTCGCTTTGTGGAGGATTCCAACTATTTCAAACTCAAGACACTGACGCTTGGTTATACCATTCCTCTACGTTTCATTAAAACAGACATTCATCTGACGGCAACTGCTACAAACCTCTTCACCATCACCAATTATAAGGGCTATGAGCCCGAGATTCAGAGTGGCGTAGATAGAGGCGACTATCCTGCCTCACGTAACTTCACAGTAGGTGTAGAGTTATTGTTCTAGCGGTTATCGTATCAAAGATAGTAGTAATCATTTATAATCAATAGTAGTATTAATTTTTAAAAAGAAAGCATTATGAGAAAGATTGACAAGTTTTTAGCAATTGCCATTTTGGCATCAGGTTTTTCAGGTGTAGCAACATCCTGCAGTAGCGACAACAATGACGAGGCGAATACCATCCAGACAGGATCAGAGTCGCTGACTGACGAACAGGCTCTGGCATTGGCCGATAATGCCCTGTTCGAGTATTATCACAAGGCTTTCGGATTGTCTTTCATTGTCGAGACATTCACATCGAAGACCCACTCTTTTGAGGGACCAGAGAGTGCCGACGGTCCACTGATCAGTCGTCATGAACTGACTCCAACGAATGTATATTTCGTCAATCGTTGGTACAACAAGAATTCTGCAGTTTCCAATGCCAATGAGGCCATTGAGAAGATTACAGCAGCAACC
The DNA here is from genome assembly GCA_900322175.1 of uncultured Prevotella sp. Taxonomy (GTDB): domain Bacteria; phylum Bacteroidota; class Bacteroidia; order Bacteroidales; family Bacteroidaceae; genus Prevotella. Next base: position 16,194 of record ONYZ01000025.1, on the reverse strand, counting down.
GGCGTTAGTGAGCAGATAAAGAAAGAATCTATTGCCCGTGCCAAGCTGGCTCGTGCGCTGGGTTATCATGTACTAGTACGTCTCTGGGGTGAGGTGCCTCTCTACACCTCTTCTAATGGCGACACCAAGACACGTGCCAGTATCGACGCTATCTACACACAGATCGTGAAAGATTTGGAGGAAGCCGCTGAAGGACTGCCTACAACAGCCAGCCTGCCCTCTGTTCCTACTAAGGCTGCCGCATATGGCCTCCTGTCAAGAGTATATCTTGATTGGGGTAGTAATCCGCTTACTTACGATCAGGTGAATGCCATTAAGGATCAGACCACAGACCCTGCTCCTTCTTATACTACAAGCCGTTTGGAGAAGGCCGTGGAGTATGCTAACAAGGTGACTGGCTACAAACTTAATAGCAGCTTTGCCAGCATCTGGGGTAAAGACAATGAGGCCACAAAGGATGAGAAGATTCTGACCTTTGTACACGACGGTGATGCCGTGGGTACTGGTAACCATCAGGTACATTGCTCATGGACTTTCGGTTTCAACGTAGAACAGGAGAACCATCTTTCACCAGCTCAGGACTCGTTCCTTGCTGCATGGGACAAAGCCGATACACGTCGTGATGTTAGTTACATCGATGAACTTTACGATGCATCAGGCGATAGCATTGCTAAGTTCAAGGCACCTATAACCCTTCCACGCTATGGCAAGTTCGTTGACCGTGGTTCTGAAGGTCCTGGCGAGTGCTACAAGCTGAACGACTTGGACCGTGTAGAACTGCGCTATGCTGAGGTCTTGCTCAACATGGCAGAGGCATTGGTACTTCTTGGTAGAGCTGATGAGGCTAAGGATCCAATCAATCAAATCCGTCAGCGTGCTTATGGCGACAATGCTCACAATCTTGCAACCGTTACACTTGATGATATAAAGCGTGAGTGGGGATTGGAGTTTGTATATGAGCAGAAGGAATGGTTTAACCTGGCTCGTTGGAAGGATGTTATTAAGGATCTCGAAAGTGTCAAGAACAACGAGTACTTTGATGATAGCTATGCTACCGCTGGCAACATCGGCAAGAATGGTAAGGTGGTCAACGAGTTCTTTGCCAAGACCTATAAGCACCTGCATGCCAAGTACGACAACCGTCAGGGTAAGTACTACCGTTTCCCCATTCCTGTAGGTAAGAGTGGTGAGAGTCTGGGTATCACTCCTCAGAATCCTGGATACTAAGCGTATACCCAAAATTAGAAAAAGAGAATTATGAATTAGTAGGAGGTTAGAATTATGAAGATAGCAAAAGGATTTTTACTGATTTTTGTCGCAGCTGCATTGACAGCCTGCAACAGCAACGACGACGGCGTACAGGCAGGTATCGAGATTCCTGGTATTACAATTACCAACGATGCCGACTGCTGCTCTGCCGAGGAGGCTCTGAATACTTACAATTTCCTTCAGACACTCAAGCTTATACCAGAGCTGACAACGGTAATTGATGGCAAATACAACGTCTATGTCTATAGCAAGACTGGAATATTCCATACTGGTTATAACGATATATACTTTGTCGCCACCAAAAAGGAGACTGGCAACTATATCAAGGATCTGACAGTGACCAGCAACACGCCGCTGATGTACATGTCTAAGATGAATATGTATCATAGCACTCCTGTCTCTGATAAGTCGCGTATTGTCAACTACGATTATCTCGCTGTCAAGCGCGTTTGGGTGTCGTTCCTGATGAACAGCAGTGAGAACGGATCGTGGACCTACTCATACGAGGTTGATGTGCTAGGCAAGTCAGGAGGTGTGGAAAAGAAGGATATTGTGGTCAATGCATTGCCCGAAGGACAGGCATGGCTGAAGTCGTTCAAGGTCGGCGACGACACTTTTTTCCTTTCGCTCGTGAACCCCACAGATTGGAAAACGGGAACGAACGAGATACGTGCTTACGTTTCGAAGAAAAGCAATCCCATCACGACGCCTTATGCACCGGCTTCAGAGACGTTTACTGTGGATATCGATCCCCGTATGCCTGACATGGGCAACCATACGTCGCCTGACAATACACCGCTTGTAAAGCAGGAGGACGGCAGCTATCTTGGTTCCATCAATCTGACAATGACAGGTCTTTGGCGCATCCATCTGAAGGTGAAGGATGCTGAGGGCAACGTTGTAGCTGGTGGTGAGGATCAAAGTACGCTCTATTGGGATGTGACGATATAGTTAAGAGTTAAGAATTAAAAATAAGATCTAATGTTAGGAACCGTTTTGCTATCATTTATATTCCTGTCCGACACGATTGCTACCTCATCGCAGAATCTAGATGAGGTGGTGGTCGTGTCCCACGGACAGGGCGGCAAGCGATTGGCCAAGGGGCAGGTGGCTACTATTGACGAGCACTTGCAGGAACTTAACCACGTAGAGTTGGTGCGCCGCGGCTCGTATGCATGGGAGCCGACGGTGAACAATATGCAGACAGAACGCCTGTCGACTACTATCGACGGCATGAAGATTTTCTATGCCTGCACAGACAAGATGGATCCCGTGACGAGTTACGTGGAGAGCAGTAATCTGCAGAGCATCACGCTCAATAGTGGACTGAACGGCAATCCGCAGGCTACAGGTAACATCGGGGGGGCGCTGGACCTGAGACTGCGTAAGGCGGGGTTTTCAAGCACTAGATTGAACGGACTGGGTGCGAATATTGGCTATGAGAGCAATGGTAGTGTGCAGGTTTATGGTGCCGATGCTTATCATTCTTCGCAACGATCATACGTGAACGGAGGAGCCTTCTACCGTCATGCTGACAACTACAAGGCGGGTGGTGGCAATGAGGTCTTTTTCTCCCAGTTTCAGAAGGTCAATGCTTTCGTGAATGGGGGCTATCGGGTGGCTGACAACGATGCCATCGAGACCACCTTCATCTTCGACCGTGCCACCGATGTGGGCTATCCTGCCCTGAACATGGATGTGGCGAAGGCTGAGGCCTTTATCACCTCGCTGTCGTATAAACATTTGTTCCTGGATCGTCAGTTGGAGTCGTGGGAGACAAAGGTGTATTACAACCATATTACTCATGTGATGGATGACACAAAGCGCCCTGATGTCGCTATTCACATGGATATGCCTGGCAAGAGTTGGACTACGGGTGCCTACTCACTGTTATCGGGAAGTTTTGGACGTCACGGTGCACAACTTAACATCGATGGTTATTACAACCGTCTGTTTGCCGACATGACAATGTATCCTGGCGGAGCCGCACCGATGTATATGGTGACGTGGCCCGATGTCGGGACGTTGAACATGGGGGCTGCTTTAGCCGACAATATCAGACTGGGTAGTGAATCATTTCTTCGTCTGACAGGAAAACTGTCTTGGCAGCACCAGCGACTGAACAATGAAGAGGGTTACAAGGCACTGAGCGTATTCTTTCCAGGTATGAAGCAAGAGTACCACCAGATAACAGGCCGCATAGCCGCTAACTATCAATTATCCATTGCCAATTCTCAATTGTCAATTGGCGCTGGTTGGGGCAGCCGTGCGCCCACCGTAACAGAGGCATACGGATATTATCTTAACAATACGTTCGACCAGTACGACTATATAGGTAATCCACGTCTGAAGAACGAGAGTGCCATTGAACTGAGTGGTAATTATCAATTATCCATTATCAATTCTCAATTATCCATTGGCATCGATGGCAATGCCTTCATCTTCTCGAACTATATCATTGGACAGTTTGAGAACCGTCTGAGTGCAATGACTGTTGGAGCCGAGGGCGTGAAGGTCTACGGAAACATCGACCATGCCACTATTGCCAATGCTTCATTATCTGCAGAATGGAAACCGGTCAAAGGACTTCGATGGAGTGCGAAGGGCACTTACAGCATTGGGCGAGATGATGAGGGCGATCCGCTTCCTCTTATCGCTCCACTTACTTATCAGTCTCGTTTGGCCTACACCACGGGCAATCTCGGTCTACAGGCAGAAGTGAAAGGCCACACCCGACAGACAAAGTATGGCAAGAAATATGGCGAGACCGAAACTTCGGCATGGGCCATTCTCAATCTCTCGGCCAATTATCAATGCTCAATGGTCAATAGTCAATGGTCAATACGCTTTGGTGTAGAGAATTTATTTGACAAGTATTACGCTACTTATTCTGATTGGTGTAATATTCCGCAGAAGGGACGCAATATCTATGTGAATTTCTCGTTTGTATTATAGAGATGAAGAATACTATACTTTGGATAGGTGCACTTGTTATAGGTGCTATACTGGGATTACTCGGGGCCGATTGGCTAGATGCTTCGATGAACTTTGTGGCTACGGTCTACACGCGATTGTTTCAGTTGTTGGCTGTGCCTACGATAGTGCTGGCGGTGATTACCACTTTCGCCACGTTCGGTTCTAAAGGGTCAGGTCGTATCTTCGGCCATACACTCACTTACACTCTGCTTACCACATTTGCGGCAGCAGCAGTGGGGGCGGTGCTGTATGTGATTATCGCTCCAGGCAATCTGCCCCTTGAGTCATTGGTCGATGCTTCGCAGGTGTCCGATCTCGGTCCTCAGACCTCATACGTTGATCACATCCTGAGCATCATCCCCAACAATATCGTTAAGCCATTACTCGATGGCAACGTGCTCTCGCTGCTATTGTTGGCTTTCGCTATCGGGTTCGGACTGTCAAAATTGCCTGAGTCAGAAAACAAAGCGGTGGTTGTAAAGGGGCTGCTTGGACTTCAGGAGTTGCTGTTCCTGCTTATTCGCGGACTCATCTGGGCATTGCCTCTTGGTATCGTGGCCTTTGCTGCTCAGCTGTCGGCGCAGGTGTCTGCAGGTGTGGTTGCCGATTCCATTGGCAAGTATGTGCTCGTAGTTCTGGGCGGCAATGTTATCCAGTTCTTTGTGGTACTGCCATTGTTCCTGCTGGCTCGCGGACTTAACCCTATCCATGTGCTGGGTCGCATGACTCCGGCTGTGCTTATGGCGCTCTTCACCAAGAGTAGTGCTGCTACGCTGCCTGTCACCATAGAGACGGCCGAGAACCGACTGGGTATCCGCAAGAACATTGCCCGATTTGTGCTCCCCATCTGTACCACCATCAACATGAATGGTTGCGCAGCGTTCATCCTTGTCACCTCGCTGTTTGTCATGCAACAAGGTGGCACGCCCATCACCTTCGTCACCGTACTCACGTGGATTGTCATCTCGGTGGTGTCGGCAGTAGGCAATGCGGGCGTGCCTATGGGGTGTTATTTCCTTACTCTATCACTCATGTCGGGCATCGGCGCACCGGTAGCAGTGCTTGGCATCATCCTGCCCATCTACACTATCATCGACATGGTTGAGACGGCCGAGAACGTATGGTCCGACTCGTGCGTGGCAGCTATTGTAAACAAAAAACATCCGTCTATCAATTAAGTAGGCGGATGTTTGTTTTATGTCCTTGTTATATCAGAATGGGAATCCCTGTGGGCGGGGGGGCTATCTCTGGCTCGCCGTAGTATGATGCCTCGGCGTCCTTGTCGTTAAGCTTAAACACCATGAACTTCTTGTTTTTGCCAGTGCATGGAGCCCAGACGCCACCCTTAGGTCCGTTAGGATCGCTGTACTTCACAAAGTTGGTCCATGCTGTCAGCATCTTCTCGCTCAGGTCCCAGTCGCCCTTGGTCCAGGGGCGCCAGCAGTGCTTCAGACTCTTGAACACAAACCACAGGTCGCTAGAGTGGAATGCACCCTTCAGGCGCACGGTCACTTCAGGATGACTGCCGTCATCGGGCAATGGACGTGCAAACTCGTAAGCCCAAGCCTTACCGCCCTTCTCACCGCGAACCTTACAGAACTCGGCGATGTTAGGAGCCATATTACCCATATCGTTCAGTGTGAAACCTATCATATATGGTACGTCGGCAAGTGTTCCCTGACGTGTAGCGTCGTCGAAACTCTTCTCGCTTACATATCCGTCGATCATCGGCATGAATGGCAGACCTCTGAACATAGCAGCCATTGGACCGCCACCCTGCTGACCGTCGCTGTTAATCTGGTGATACAGAGTGTTCAGGGCAAACACGGTCTCTGTCGAAGCCTGGCGCATCTTCTGCAGGTCGGTCAGTCCTGCCCAGTCGAACACCTTCTTGGCCCTAGCCTCGGCATCCTGGAATGTGCCACCGCTGTAGCGGCCACCCATCATGTTGCCTTTCTCGTCGGGAATAGCTAGTCCTTGTGCACTCATGATAACAGCCTTGTGGAACAGGCCGCGAGCCAGAGGACTCTCGCACAGAGTACGAACGCTACCGCCACCGGCACTCTGTCCGAAGATGGTTACATTATTGGGGTCGCCACCAAACTGGGCAATATTCTTCTTAATCCACTTCAGGGCCTCAATCTGGTCCAGTATGCCGTAGTTGCCCGATACGTGATTTGGACTCTCTGCCGTTAGGGCAGGGTGTACCAGAAATCCGAACACGCCCAGACGATAGTTGATAGTTACCAGTACTACGTCCTTGGCTCCCCACTCCTGACCGTCGAACTCGGGCTCAGAACCGAATCCCTCGCGATAGCCGCCACCATGAATCCACAGTGCTACGGGCAGTTTCTTGTTTGCCTTGCCAGGAGCCTTGGTCCATACATTAAGATACAGGCAGTCCTCGCTGAATGCAGCCTCCTTGCCATACCCCCACTCGGTGTAGTATCCACCGGTATACTGGATGGCCTGGTAACTTGGACGGCCGAATGTATCGCAAATCTTAACACCCTTCCAGGGCACTACGGGCTGAGGCGCCTTCCATCGGTTCTCCTTGATAGGAGGCGCAGCGTAAGGTATACCACGATAAACAAATACGTCAGGATGATCATCGGCCAATACGCCCTGCACCTGACCACCTTCGATAGTCAACACTGGATTCTCGGCAGCGTTGGCACATACTGCTACCAACAGCAGAAGAGGTAAGAATAGTTTTCTCATACTTTAATTATTGGTTTTGTTGATTGTAATTGTTTATTGTCTGTATGATATAGGCTTGTTATGCTGATAGTCGTATAGGGTAAGTCGTCGCAGGTGGAAGTAGGATAGCCAGTAGTTCTGCAGCGAGGCTATCTGGTTTTGCCTTGCCGTCTGCCAGTGGCTCTGTGCCAGCGACAGGTCATAGGCATTGGCCTGGGCACGGATAAAGCGCTGCAATGTCTGGGCGTATGTGTCTTCGGCTATTGTCAGTGCCTGGCGCGATGTCTCCACTATAGCCTGGCGTTCGTTAAAGTCGGCCACGGTCAGTGCTACCTCCAGTTCTACGTCGCGTGCCGATTCCTGTTCTGCACGCTCGGCCACGTCCACTGTACTGCGAGCCGCCAGATAGGCATTCTTTCGCTTGCCCCAGTCTTTCAGTGGGATAGATAGTGTGATGGTAGCCTTGTCCTGACTCAACAGATTTCTATAAGCATCGCTGAAATTGTCGGCCACTTGGTTCAGTCCTAGGCTGGCATCCAGACTCACGCTCAGGTTCTTCTCTACCTTAGTGCGCTCAGCTTCTCGACGGGCTTCGGCCGTAATCTGTCTTTTCTCCAGATATGCAGGATTGTTCTCGCGTGCCAGTGCGATAGCCTTGGCAGCATCTATTTGCATGGTTCCTACCACCGATGGTATGTATGGTGATGAGTCTTATAGTTCTCATAAGGATAGCTGAATAATTTGCGGCAAAGATAGACATTTTTTCGGAAAAAAAGAACATTTTATGCCTTTTTCCTGTTTTGAGACATACTTTTCCGCCTGTGAGACATCTATATGGCCGGATAATCGTACTTTTGCCCTCGAATTTAAACATTATCATTAACTAAATAAATAAGCATTATGAAACAAGAAGATGTAAACAAGGTAGAGCAGGAACTCAATGAAGACGAACTGAATGATGTAGCTGGTGGTTTCGTACCGCCCGAAAAGGTGTATCCCGAATCCAACCAGCCTGCACCAGGTCAACCAGGACAGATGCCAGAAGTTCCTGATTTCGATCCAAATTCAACTGCTAATTATCTGTAATCACTTTAAAGACTTCCGCCTTTGCATTTTGATATTTGCAAAGGCGGAAGTCTTTATTTGTTTCTTAACTTCTCTCACTTAATCACGACCTTCTTGCCGGCGTGGATGTACAGTCCGGACTTCGTGGGCTGGGCCTGGAGCTTGCGGCCGTCGAGGGTGTACCATCCGGCGCTCCCCTCCCATGCAGGGGAGGGGCCGGGGGTGGGGTCGGTAACTATCTCGCGTATTCCCGTCTCCTCGCTGGCGTCGCCGAAGTTGAGGTTGAAGGCGCGGGCGGCGTTCGGGTTGGTGGGGTCGCCGCAGGTCAGGCCGTTGCCGAGCTGGAAGTAGGCGCGGAAGGCGCCGAGCCTGTAGCTGTCGGTGCTGGGCCAGTAGAGCTTGTTGGCGGCGCCCAGGTAGAGGTTGACAGCGGGGTCGGTGTAGATAGCGGCGGGGCCGTAGGTGCCGACGAAGGTGACGTAGGTGTCATCGGAGGTGGTGGCGTGGTCGGCGGGTGCGTCATTGGTGACGGTCACGCCGGTGAATACGGGATTCTTCAGGTCGTAGGCGTCGGGGTTGGCGGCGTAGATGGCGGCGAAGTCATCGGCGGTCATGTCGTCGGGGATGGACCACTTCACGATGTAGGCGACGCCGGGCTCGACGGTGGTGGCGGGCAGGAACTCGAGGTTGAGCGTGCCGGTCTGAGCATCGAAGCCGGTGTTGCAGGCTTGGCTGTTGCCGAGGGTCATGAGGGTGGCTCCTTCGAGTGGCGTGCCGTCGAGCTCGTGACCGCTCTCGGCTTCCCCGTCGCCGACGCTGAAGGGCAGGCAGAGCGTGTTCCATGCGCCGTCCTTGTAGAGGGTGCGGCCCATGAGCATGATGTCGTGGGCGGAGCCGTCGGCGGCGAGGGTGGCGATGCGGTCGGCGTTGCGGTGGCCGTCGGGCAGTCCGGCGTCGTTGTCATAGAGGATGGCGGTGCCGTCGTCGGTGGTGCTCTCGATGTAGGGGACGAGCGTCTTGCCGTCGAGCTTGGACGCATAGTCGTCGACGGTGCCGATGCCGAGGACTTCGCTGCCGTTATAGAGGCTCTGGCCGTCGGCGATGTTCACGGTTTTGCCGTCGCCAGGGGCGTAGCTGCTGGCCGTGATGTAGTCGGAGGCGCTGGTCCAGCCGAGGGTGATGTTGCCGTTATTGGAACAGATGCCGTCCTCGTTGCCGGTGGCGGTGATCTGGCCGCCGGTGATGGTGACGCTGCCGTAGGCCTTGATGCCAGCGCTGTTGGTGCTGGTGGCGTTGACGGTGCCGCCGTTGATGGTGATGTCGCCGTAAGCATTGATGCCATCGCTGTAGGTGCCGGTGGCGTTGACGGTGCCGCCGCAGATGACGACATTGCCGTCGTAATGGAAGATGCCGGTGTTGGTGGCGGTGATGTCGAGGGTGCCGGTGCCGAGAGTCTGGCCGTAGATGGTCAGGGTGCCGTCGTCGCCATAGATGCCTGCGCCATCGCTGGTCACGCTCATGGTCTTGCCGTCGGCGAGGATGATGTTCACGTCGTCGTAGCAGTAAATCTCGTCGCTGTAGCTGATGTCGGCGCCGACGAAGTACCACGTCTCCTGTCCGTACTGGCCGAGGCTGCCCTCCGTGCCGTCGAGGGCGATGGCGCTGGCGGGATCGGGTCGTCCGTCCTGTCCGTCGCAGAGGATGCCGTCGGCGTTGATGTAGCTGACGCTGACGGCCTGGCCGGTGCTGCGCAGTTGGTCGCCGGGCGTGAAGCTGACGGTGACGTCCTCGTCGGCCATGGTGAGCGTCGAGCCGCTGAGCGTTGCGCCGCCCGTGGCGCTGTAGTCGCCGTTCTTGTAGCCGAGGGGCGCGTCGGCGGCGCTGTTCGTGAGCGTCAGGCTCACCTCGTCGTCCACTCCGGCGTAGAGCACATTATTATATATGATACCGGCGATGAAGGGGTCGCTGTCGCCGCTGGCGTCGGATGCCTTGTAGGCGGTGATGCCGCTGACGCTGTACTCGGTGGCCACTCCGTCGTGTCCGAGGGTGACGCCCTCGCCGGCGGCGAGGGTGCGGAGCTGCTTGCCCTGTGCGGTGCCGAGGGCGCGGGTGTAGTAGCTGTTGGTCACGGTGGCGTTGTCGCGGGCGAAGGTGGCGCTGGGATGGTTGTTTACATCGCCAGTCTGTACCTCGGTCTCGCCAGTGCCGAGGTCGGCGGGGGCGTAGAGGCTGTTGGTGATGGTGCCGTTGCCATAGCCCACGAAGCCGCCGCAGTTGGTGGTGGCGTTGGTGCCGGTGGAGAGCAGCTTGCCGTCGAACACGCAGCCGTTGATGGAGAGCGTGCCGCTGTTTAAGGCCACGATGCCGCCGTGTGTGCCGTCGCCGCTGGTGGTGCTCTGGATGGTGACGCTGGCGCGGCAGTTCTCGATGGTGGCGGTGTTCTGCACGATGCCTACGAGTCCGGCGGCGTATTTGCCGTCGGTGGCTATCTGGCCGGTGGTGGTGCATCCGCTGACGGTGAGCACGCCAGTATTGTTCGACTGGCTGACGAGGGCGGCGGGATAGAGTTCGGAGGTGTTGACAGTACCTTTTGTGCAGTTGATGTGTGCCTCGACGTTGCAGTCCGTCACGCTGACGTAGCCGCTCTGCAGGGCTATGAGTCCTGCGGGGTGGCGGTAGTCGTCGGCTGTGACGGTGCTCACCACGTTGAGGTTGCTTATGACGGCCGGAGTCTCAGCCGATGCACCCTGCACGTGGCGGAAGGGAGCGCAGTAGTTGTCGGTGGCGGTGTGGCTGAAGGTCAGCGTGTTGCCGCCGCCGTCGAACGTGCCGCAGAAGTCATGGTGGTCGCTGCCCGCCATGCGCGTGACGGTGATGTCGTCGCCAAGCTTCACCGTCTTGCCGCTGAAGCGGTTGTAGGTGTCGTTGTCCAGCAGGGCGTCGCAGAACGCGTCCCAGCCGTCGGCGTATCTGATGGTGTACTCGTTGGTGCCGCTTTCCGTGACGGCAGCTGTTGGGCGCAGCATCAGTCCGTTGAGCGCCGACGGGTCGACGACGGTGCCGGTGTAGGAGGCTGAGGGGAAGCCGCCGCCGTAGAGCTTCTGCCCGTCGGCAATCTTCACATGCTTGCCTTCTTCCACCGTGAAGCCGCTGGCCGTGATGTAGTCGGTGGCAGAGGTACAGCCCAGCGTGATGTCGCCAAAGCTCCTGATGCCGCCGCTGCTGGCGGTCACCTGGCCGCCAGTGATGCTCACTGAATAACCTCTGATGCCATAATCATCGCCGCTGGCGCTCACCGTTCCGCCAGTGATGCTCACGGCATCGCCAGCCCACAGTCCGCACTGTTCACCCGAGCTGCTGACGGTGCCGCCGCTGATGGTGATGCTCCCAATATTTGTATCTATGCCGTAGTATGCCCCGCTCGTGGTGAGCGAGCCGCCGCTGATGCTGACATTGTTCTCGGCAATTAATCCATCAATGTCGCCGCTCAGCGTGACGGCGCAGCCCGTCTGCGTGTAGTTGTCAACAGATATGGCACTTTGATTTGCCGAGACTGCGAGCTTGCCCTCGCCGCTGACGGTGAGCGCGTAGCCTGAAATGCCATTCTCGTCGGTGAGCGCGGAGCCCGAAATGCCATACTCGCCGGAAGTACTGACGGTGAGCGTCGCGCCGGTGGCAATGGTGATGTGGGTGTCGCCGTGGAGATTCACGGTGTGGCCGAAGGTAAGGTCACTCTCCACCTTGTACCATCCGCCAGCCAGGTGGCTCAAATCATTGTCCGCCGTCAGCGCCACGGCCGAAGCCTCGTCATCTCCGCCCGCCAGACCTTTATCGAAGACGATGTGCACGGTGATGGTCGGCCTATCAGAGCCTCCATACGGATGAATATTTAAACTCCACTGGAAATCATCTATTTGATACAGGTCAATGCTTAGCCCATCTGTAGCATCACAAGTAATGCTCGGCACGACATAGTCTGTCTCGGGCGTGATGGTCAAAGCGCTGACAGACGGAATAAGGCAAGGTATGGTCTGCTTGTTCGTGACCTCCAGCCATTGTCCTTCCCTCTGTAACTTGACCGTGCCCTCGCCTCTGATGTCGAACCTGACGTTGCCCAGGGTTTGCGCCCCCGCCGTCTGCGCTCCTGCGAAGGCGATGACGATGGCTACGAGGGCGACGGCCAGCCGCTGCCGTGCGCCGTTGAATGTGCTGTGCCCCGTGTTGAGGGATGGGGCAAGTCCTCTTGATGTCTGTTTCATAATGTCCGATGTATTTATTTTCCGCGTGCAAAGGTACGAAAAATCCGCGAAACGTCGGTGCGTTTCGCGGATTTTTTTTCGTTGGGTGTTGGGAGCGTTACTCTGGCGTGACGGGCGTCACTTCGCCGCCTGAGCCGCCGCTGTCGCCGGAATCGTCGCCGCCGCCGGAGGGCGTGGGCGAGGGTGTCGGCGCGGGCTGGGCGTCGTCGAGGGCAATGAGCTCGTAGTCCACCTCGCAGTCGATGTCGTCGTCGGGGCCGACCAGCACGCCGTCGAGCGCGAGGTAGAGTCCGCCGGCCTTGACGGCCTTCTTGTCGGTGGAGAGGATTCGCGTCGGGTCATCGTCGTCGATGGCGAGCAGCGCCTTGCCGTCGTCGAGCAGGCGCTCCCAGGTCCAGTCGCGCGAGACCGAGTAGTAGTGGTTGCCCACGATGGTGGAGAGCACGCGCACGCGGCGGTTGGCGCGCAGGTGGTCCTCATAGGTGCGCTTCCATTCTTTCTGGTCTTCGGCCAGCGTATTCAAGAACGTGTTGTATCGGTCGTCGTGGCTGTCCATGCAGGCGGCGGCATCCATGATGCGGAAGAAGTTGCGCAGCCAGCGGTCGGTCTCCTTGCGGTCCTCCGATAGCTGGATGCTCTGCTGTGCGGCGCGGTCGGCGGCGCGCTCGTCCATGAGCTGTATCACCAGGTCGTTCTGCGTCTCAAGGTCGGCGAAGAGCTGCGTCAGCCCGAGCGTGGCCACGGCTGCGGTGAGCTCCTGGCTCTGATGGATGGCCTGCAGGAACTGCTGAATCTTCTCCGACTCGGTACGCAGTGCGAGCTTCGAGCTGGGCTTGTAGGTGTTGACCACTGGCACCAGCAGCAGCGCGGCCTGCTGCATCGCGGCGAGGGCCGTGGCCTTCGACATGGTGTCGATGATGCTCAGGCCCTGGTCCACCAGCGAGTCACGCGAGTCGTCGGCCTCCTTGATCTGTGCCGTCTGGCCGGAGGTGCGCGACTGGTCGATGTCCTGGTCCTCCTTCGTCACGGCGGCCTTCAAGGGGTCGATGACGGCCTGCACCTGCGCCGGCGAGGGGTTGTCGACCGTGAAGTACTCGTCGATGCGGCGCACCACGTTCTTCGCATAGCCTGAGTGCAGCTCCTTCGGCCAGCCGGATACGTCCATGTTGGGTACATAGGGAACATTTTCAATCATTTTCGTTCTGTTTTTAGTTCATAATTCGTTGTTTCGTCTCATTTTCATCGTCTAAGGAGGTCCTTAGACCATGTTTTCGCTCCGAATGGTGCTCTAAGGAGGTCCTTAGACCGTGTTTTCGCTCCGAACGGTGCTCTAAGGAGGTCCTTAGAGCTTATTTCGCAGGCGGAGGGCGCCCGCCGTCGCAAGTTTGACTTTCGTTCATACTCCGTTGGCTCTTGATGTTGGTGAATACTCTGATAACAGCGGCAAAGATATGAAAAATCCCCGAAACGACCAAATGTTTCGAGGATTTTTTTCTTTTGTCTAAGGAATTTAGGAATTTAGGAATTTCGCCTGACGGCGCCAGCCCTCCTTGATTCCTTAGACATAAAAGCCATCGCGCAGCCATTCCCTGATTCCCAGATTCCTTAGAATAAAATCAGCCCTTGGAGCCGGTGTAGCGGTTGTTGTAGACGGGGAAGATGTCCTCGCGGATGTTCTCGCTGTTGAAGTTGATGACGTAGCCCAGCTCACAGTCCATGAGGCGCATGTACGTCAGCAGCTGCTTCTCGAAGAGCTTTCGGTACTCCACGACGCTCTTCAGCTCCAGAATGAGGCGACCGTCGACGATGAGGTCGAGGCGCAGGTCGGAGCAGATGAGCTCGCCCTTATAATAGACGGGCACCTGAACCTGGTTCCTCACCTCGAAGCCCTGGCTGCGGAGCTCGCGGATGAGGGCTTCCTCGTAGATGCTCTCCAAGAGGCCGGGGCCGAGCTGCTTATAGACTTCGTACACGCATCCGAGGACGCGGTAAGTGTAGCTTCTATCCATATCTCTAATCTTTTGTTCTGATGAAACGTTCTTCTTTTCTTTGTCTAAGGATTTTTCTTTTGTCTAAGGAATTTAGGAATTCAGGAAGCTACGCGCAGCCATTCCCTGATTCCTTGATTCCTTAGACAAGACCTCCGGCGGTCACTGCGCGTCCACCACCGTCCAGCCTTCGGGGATGCCGTCGGCGCTGTTGGACGGCCATGACGTCATCGTCGAGGCCTTGGTGAACGTGCCCGTGGCGGCAACGCCTGAGAGCCAGTTATCTGTGCAGTCTAGTGCGCTGATGTCGGTGGCCAGGCAGGTCACGGAGCTGAGATTCGTGCAGCCATTGAACATGCTGTCGTAGCAGTTGTCGGCCAGCGTCGTGGCGGGCAGCGCGGGAGCTGTGGTCAGGCTGGTGCATTGACCGAACATTTTATTGTAGCAGCCTTCGGACAGCGTCGTAGCGGGCAGCGCGGGGACTGCGGTCAGGTTGGTGCAGTTCCAGAACATTCGTTCGTAGCAGCCTTTGGCCAGCGTCGTAGCGGGCAGCAGCTGCTCGGGAACAGTGGTCAGGCTGGTGCAGTCCTGGAACATTTGATAGCAGCAGTAGCTGGCCAGCGTCGTGGCCGGCAGCGTCGCAGGCACTGTGGTCAGGCTGGTGCAGCCTTCGAACATTTGCTTGTAGCAGCGGTCGGCCAGCGTCGTGGCGGGCAGCGCGGGAGCTGTGGTCAGGCTGGTGCATTGACCGAACATTTTATCGTAGCAGCGTTCGGCCAGTGTCACGGCGGGCAGCGCGGGGGCTGTGGCCAGGCTGGTGCAGCCGGTGAACATGGCGTTGTAGCAGTTGCTGGCCAGCGTCGTGGCGGGCAGCGCGGGGGCGGCGGTCAGGCTGGTGCAGTCCCCGAACATGGAGTTGTAGCAGTTGCTGGCCAGCGTCGTGGCGGGCAGCGCGGGGGCGGCGGTCAGGCTGGTGCAACCGATGAACATGCTGTCGTAGCAGCCTTCGGCCAGCGTCGTGGCGGGCAGCGCGGGGGCTGCGGTCAGGTTGTCGCAGGTGACGAACATTCTCTCGTAGCAGTTGCTGGACAGCGTCGTGGCGGGCAGCAGCAGGCCGCTCGCGTCTTTCAGAGCCGAGTAATTGTAGAACAACTGATAAAAAGCTTTTTCGGCTGTCAGCGTCGTGGCAGTGGCAAAGCTCGTCTCATCGACGAGGCTCATGATGTTGCCATAGACCTTCACTTGGGCCGTGCCCAAGTAAATCGTGGTGCCGCTATAGGAGGTGATATTAGTGCCATTGCCGTAGAACTGTACTTTGTCGCCTGCTGCGACGTAGATAGTCTTTTTAGCAAATGTGAGATTGCCTGTCCAGGTTGTCATTTCGCCGTCGTTAATCTTGTACCTCATGCCCGACTTCGGACTCCACACCACGATGTCGCCGTCCGTGATGGCCTCTATCGTCAGGGGCGTCTTCTTGCCGATGGCCGTCCGCGTGGCATTGTACACCTTCGAGGCGAACTCCTTCCGCCCGATGGTGGCGTCGTACGTGTCGGTGGGCTCGGCGGTGTTCGTCAGCCGGATGCCGTGGAACTTGTCGCCCGTCTCGGCTATGAAGGCGAACGAGAGCGTGCCGTCGGTGGCCTCCATGCTGGCGGCGAGCGTCTTCGTCCCGCCGTCCATCTCCGCCGTCGCGCCGTAGATGTAGTCCACCTTGTACGAGACGCCGGCCTCCAGCCCGCTGATGGTGCAGTTGAGTATCGGCTGCGTGGCGGAGAGCGGAAACCTGTCGTTCTCCGCGTCGTAGAGGCCGGAGACCACCAGCCCCTTGGTCATCAGCGCCTCCACCGTGGCGGCCACGCCCGTGGCGTCGGCAAACGTCAGCGCCTTCGTCGCGCCGTCGATGGAGTAGTCGCCGCCCTCCGCGTCCGTCTCCTTCA
>ONYZ01000015.1 GCA_900322175.1 uncultured Prevotella sp. | reverse complement strand
GAACACCAGCAATGGCAATGGCGGCGGTGGCGGTATCAGCACCGATTAAGTTATCGCGGGCGCAGCAACAGCGCTGCGCTCGCCAGTTGAAAAGTAAAAACCAGTAGTAAGGAAAGGAGGAAAAAAGATGATGAAGAACTGGAGGACGATCGTAAAGATCGTAGTGGCAGTGCTCAGCGCCTTGTTAGGCGCGGCCGGAGCGACTGCCTGTGGTGTACAAATAATGTAGCGCCACATCAGAAAAAAGAAATCGGTGCAGCTCGCTGAGAGTTGCACCGATTGGTATTCTATGCGTCGGCAAAGACTTTGCCATCGTCGAGAGTAATCTGCAGTTTGGTGTATTCGCAGTGGAAATTGTTTTTCAGTCGGTCCAGATAGCGGGCGCACTCCCATTTGCACATGGGCAGGTCGTGCAACAGATAGTTGCCGCAAGCCTCGGGACGTGTGGCCGGCACTTCGTTCTGAGTGAGAATCCACTCTAGGCACTCGATGGTGAGTTGGCGCATATCCTCGACGGTATAGTTGCCTGTCATGATGATATACATACCCGTGAGGCACCCCATCGGACCTACATATACTACGTCATCCTTTGCACGCGAGTTGCGGAACCATGTTGCCATCAGGTGCTCGATGCTATGAATGGCCGCAGGAGCAACAGCAGGCTCCTTGTTGGGCTCGGTGATGCGCAGGTCGAAAGTAGTAAACCCCTTATCCACACGCGACACGTAGATGCCCGGCTTTAGCTGCGTATGATCAATCGTAAAACTCTGTATAACTTCCATAAGTGAAATTTAGAATTTAGATTTTAGAATTTAGAGGCTTTCGATGAAAGTCTTGGTGGTTATGAATGATTTCTCGGCAACGGTGTCCCAGAAATTGTGGTACTGCGATGCGTCGGTATCGCGCAGGGGGATGTCGCTGATAAGGCGGAACGAGATGAACGGCACCTTATAGATGTGGCACACCTGAGCGATGGCACAGCTCTCCATATCTACAGCCTTGGCCTCGGGGAAGTGGGCTACTATCTCGCGCATCTTTTCCTTTGAGTCAACAAACCAGTCGCCAGTGACTATCAGTCCGGGTTTTGCACCAGTAAGCTTAGCCTTCTCAAGCAGATAAGGATCTGCCTGATAGCGGGCGGGGAGGCCCTGTACCTGACCATATACAGTGGTGTCGTCGATGGCCGAACCGCAGTAAACATCGTGGTAGGTAAGTTCTGAACTGACTACCACATCCTGCAGGTTGATGTCGTCGCCATTACCACCTGCACATCCGCTAGAGATGATTACATCGGGCTTATACTGACGGATCATTTCTACAGTCTGTATGGCAGCGTTAACTGTGGCGATACCACTCTTCTGTAGTATCACTCTGTCTTCGGGGAATAATGGACGCAGCTGCTTCAGCTCCTTGTCCATCGCTACTATCATTCCAATCTTCATATATTAAACATTAAAGATTAAACATTAAACATTAAAGATTTTTGCTTTGGCGCTGGCGGACGGCTTCGTACATCAGGATGGCGGCGGATACGCTGACGTTTAGCGAGTCGAGGCGACCCAGCATGGGGATGCGGATGTGGGCATCGGCAGCTTCACGCCACTGATTGGTGAGTCCTGTACTCTCGGTACCCATCACGATGGCAGTGCCCTGAGTCATGTCGTAGTCGTAATACTCGTAAGAGTCCTGTAGTTGAGCTGTGAGTATCTTGATGCCGTGCTGCTTGAGGAAGGCTATGCACTCCTGCGATGTGCACACAGCTGTGGGCACGCAGAACACACCACCTATGCTGGCACGTATGACGTTGGGATTATACAGATCAGTTAGCGGGTCGCACACTATCAGTGCATCGATGCCAGCAGCCTCGGCCGAACGGAGGATAGCGCCCAGATTGCCAGGCTTCTCTACACTCTCAAGAACAACCACAAGAGGGGTGTTCTTATTTGAGAATTGAGAATTCTTGGACGAGCCAAGCGGCAAAGCCGAGCGGAGAATTGAGAGGGTGTGCTCACGGCATCGCACTACGGCGATGTGACCCTCGGTGCTGCCACGGTAGGCCATTTTTTCATAAACCTGTGGTGTCACGTTTACGTCGCGGATGTACTCCTCTACCACCTCATAGCCGCAGGCCTTGCAGTGGTCTATCTCGCGCTGGCCCTCGACCACAAACAGTCCCTCTTCGCGGCGGAGCGATGACTTCTGCTGGAGGGCTACTACATGCTTGATTCTGGCGTTTTGTACGCTTGTAATTATCGTTTCTTCCATATTTTTGCTGCAAAGATACTAAAAAATTGATAATTGACAATTCTTTTTTTTAAAAAAGCGGCAAAGCCGGGCGGATAATTGAAAATTATGTGTAATTTTGCAGGCAAATTTATAAACTTGCAAGTTATGACATTAATAAAAAAGTGGCTGCCTGATGTGTTGGCAGTGTTGTTGTTTGCCGTTCTGGCCTTCGCTTATTTCTTCCCTGCTGATATCGAGGGACGTATACTCTACCGTCACGATGCATCGGCAGGACGAGGCGCTGGACAGGAGTGTGCACAGTATATCGAAAAGACAGGTGAACGTACTCGTTGGACCAACTCGCTCTTTGGCGGAATGCCTACATATCAGTTGGCCCCTGCCTATAAGTCGACCGACAAGCTTACAACGATGACCAAGATATACCATCTGTTCTTACCCGAGAACGTGTGGTACGTGTTTGTATATCTGTTGGGATTCTATATCCTGTTGCGTGCGTTCGACTTCCGTCAGCATCTGGCTGCGCTGGGATCGATAATATGGGCGTTCAGCACCTACTTCCTCATCATCATTGCTGCCGGACATATCTGGAAGGTGTGGGCGCTGGCATATCTGCCACCTCTGATAGCCGGACTGGTGCTGGCCTACAGGGGTAAGTATCTGTGGGGATTTGTGCTAACGGCGATTTTTACTGCGTTCGAGATTAATGCCAACCATGTGCAGATGACCTATTACTATCTGTTTATCATCCTGGCGATGGTGATAGCATGGCTGGTAGAGGCTATACGCAAGAAGGAGTTGGCTAAGTTTGGCAAGGCCACAGCGGTATGTATCGCAGGTGCTGCCATCGGTGTGTGCATCAATCTGAGTAACCTGTATCACACATGGCAGTACGGACAGGAGTCGATGCGCGGCAAGAGCGAACTGGTGAAGAAGAACTCTGGCAATCAGACCAACAGCGGTCTGGAGCGCGACTATATCACACAGTGGAGCTATGGCATCGACGAGACATGGACACTGCTGGTGCCTAACACCAAGGGTGGAGCATCGGTGCCCATGAGCGAGAGTAAGATAGCGATGGAGAAGGCCGATCCTAACTACGAGGCTATCTATCAGCAGATAGGACAGTACTGGGGCGAGCAGCCTGGCACTAGCGGACCAGTATACGTGGGTGCGTTTGTGATGATGCTCTTCATCCTGGGACTGTTTATCGTTAAGGGGCCGATGAAGTGGGCTCTGCTGGCGGCTACCATACTGTCGATACTGCTGTCGTGGGGACGTAACTTCATGGGATTCACCGACTTCTTCCTCGACTATGTGCCTATGTATGCCAAGTTCCGTACAGTGGCCTCGATACTGGTAATCGCTGAGTTTACCATCCCACTGCTGGCGATGCTGGCACTTAAGAAGATATTCGACGAGCCTGAGATACTTAAGACTAAGGCTAAGTTCTTCTATCTCTCGTTCGGACTGACTGCAGGTATCTGTGCACTGTTTGCGCTGATGCCATCGATGTTCTTCGACAGCTTTATCTCGTCGAGCGAGATGCGTGCGCTGGCTCAACTGCCTCAGGAGCATGTTGGTCCGTTGACAAGCAACCTGACAGAGATGCGCAAGGCTGTGTTTACAGCCGACTGCTGGCGCTCGTTCTGGATCATCGTGGTGGGCACAGCCATGTTGTTGGCCTATAAGTATCGCAAGCTTAAGGCAGAATACGCTGTGGCAGGTATCCTGGTGCTCTGTCTGATAGACCTGTGGCAGGTAAACAAGCGCTATCTGAACGATGAGATGTTTGTGCCACAGAGCGAGCGTGAGGCACCACAGCAGATGAGTCAGACTGACGAACTGATACTGCGTGACAAGACACTCGACTATCGCGTGCTGAATCTGGCATCGAACACATTCAACGAGAACGAGACATCATACTACCACAAGAGTATCGGTGGCTATCACGCCGCTAAACTGCGCCGCTATCAGGAGATGATAGAACAGTACATCAACCCTGAGATGCAGAAGTTGATGGGCGCTGTGAGTGAGGCTGGTGGCGACATGACACAGGTGAATGGCGACAGCATCTGTCCGGTGCTGAATATGCTGAACACACGCTACTTTATCTTGCCATTGCAGGACGGACAGACAGTGCCACTACAGAACCCATACGCACTGGGTAATGCGTGGTTCGTGGATAAGGTGAGCTACGCCAAGAATGCCAACGAGGAGATACTGAAGGTGGGCAAGATAGACCTGCGACACGAGGCTGTGGCCGACGAGAAGTTTAAGACTCAGCTTGGCGACGGTGTGGCACAGGATACTGCCAGCGTGGTGACGATAAAGAACTACGAGCCCAACCAGTTGACATACGAGGTCAACTCGGGCAAGGGTGGAGTAGTGGTATTCTCTGAGATCTACTATCCAGGATGGACAGCCACTATCGATGGCGAGCCCGCAGAACTGGGACGTGTGGACTACATACTGCGTGCACTCAACGTGAAGCCAGGTAAGCACGAGGTGGTGCTGAGCTTCTTCCCCAAGTCGGTAGATGTTACAGAGTCTATCGCATATACAGCTTACGCCATCCTATTGCTCGTGCTCATCGGTATGGGTGTGATGTATTGGCGCAAAAAGAAAGCTAATGTTTAATCTTTAATGTTTAATCTTTAATGTTTAATCTTTAATCTTTAATGTTTAATGTTTAATGTTTAATGTTTAATGAAGAAGTTGCTCTCATTGCCACCTAACTTGGTGGACAGTTTCCACGATGTGACAGGACTGAGCAGAGATGAATACTTCTGCACCAACGATCCTGTGGGGCATAAACTGGGTAGTGGCGGTGGTACCACATGGCTGCTTCAGGCCTGTATGACCACCGAGGATGGCGAATCGCTGTCAGAGTGGTTGCCACGCGAAAAACGTATTTTGCTGCACGCAGGCGGACAGAGTCGCCGACTGCCATCATACGCTCCATCGGGAAAGATTCTCACACCAGTACCAGTGTTCCGTTGGGAGCGCGGACAGAAACTGTCGCAGGACCTGTTGAGTCTGCAACTGCCTCTGTACGAACAGATGATGCAGATGGCGCCAGAGCGCATACACACCATGGTGGTGAGTGGCGACGTGCTGGTGCGCACATCGCAGCCGCTACAGCCTATACCTGATGCTGACGTGGTGTGCTACGGACTATGGCTTGACGCATCGGTTGCCAAGAACCACGGTGTGTTCGTAAGCTGTCGCAAGTCGCCATCGGTATTGAAGCAGATGCTGCAGAAAGCCAGCATCGAGACATTGAAAGATATTCAGAAGGATCATTACTACCTGACAGACATCGGCATCTGGATGCTGAGCGACAAAGCTGTAGAACTGCTTGCGAAGAAATCATCAGCAGATAATTGTCAATTAAAAGAGTACGATCTGTACTCTGAGTTTGGTTGCGCGCTGGGGACTGATCCTTCATCGCCTGATGATGAGCTATCGCAGCTCTCTGTGGCCATCGTACCACTGCAGGGGGGCGAGTTCTATCATTTCGGTACATCGCGCGAGATGATATCATCTACACTGCGCATACAGAATCTGGTAAACGATCAGCGCGAGATAATGCATCACGACCGCAAACCACACCCAAGCATTTTTGTGCAGAATGCTGTGTGCAAGTTTAAGTTTACCGAGAACAACGAGAATGTCTGGATAGAAAATAGCTACGTGGGCGGGGGATGGACTCTGACCCACGATAACATAATAACGGGTGTGCCTGAGAATAAATGGAAGTTGCATCTGGCTCCAGGCGAGTGTATCGACGTGGTGCCTATCGGTGATGAGGAATACGCTATACGCCGATACCATATCGATGATAAGTTTGCTGGCCCAGAGCAGCAGAAACGGCAGTTCCCTGTGATTAGTAATCTGGCAGCACTGGCAGAGCTGGTAGATCTTGACAGCTTGGGATTCATGACAACCCGATTGATTTCGGCCGAGGAGATTAGTACCGAGGCCAACCTGCATCGTCTGTTTGATCAGCGTAAGGCTCTGCGCAAGCAGAACTGGAGTGCGCTGGCCAGCAACTGGACACACAGCGTGTTCTATCAGCTAGACCTGGCAGATGCCAAGCGAGAGTTTGACGAGATGAATATCCCTATGCCGGCACCGCTGGATGACGATGCGCCACTGATGACACGCATACACGATGCAATGTTCCGAGGCGAGAGCGAAAAAGCCTTCGCGCTACTTCGCGAGGGGTTGCTCACCTCTAAAATCTCACCTCTAAATCCTAAATTGAGCGTCGCAGACGATCAAATTGTTTGGGGCCGTTCACCTGTGCGTATCGACATTGCAGGCGGATGGACTGATACACCACCATACTGTCTGATGGAGGGCGGAAACGTGATCAACCTGGCTATCGAACTGAACGGTCAGCCACCATTGCAGACGTATATACGCCCATCGCACGAACCTAGGATAGTGCTGCGCAGCATTGACCTGGGAGCAATGGAGGTGGTTGAGACAAGCGAACAGTTGAAGGACTTTATGCACGTAGGTTCGCCATTCTCGATACCTAAGGCTGCACTGGTGCTGGCTGGCTTTGGCAATCGACTGCTGAAGGACGAACTGGAGGCATTCGGTTCGGGTATCGAGATAACACTGCTAAGCGCAATACCTGCTGGTAGCGGACTGGGCACAAGCAGTATACTGGCAGCAACAGTGCTTGGTGCGCTGAACGACTTCTGCGGACTGGGCTGGGACAAGAACGAGATAGGACACCGCACACTGATGCTGGAACAGATGCTGACCACAGGTGGTGGTTGGCAGGACCAGTTTGGTGGTGTGCTGGGTGGCGTAAAGCTGCTGCAGACGGGTAGAGGGTTTGCACAGAACCCACAGGTGCGCTGGTTGCCTACCGACCTATGGACACAGCCCGAATATCGTACCTGCCACCTATTATATTATACAGGCATCACGCGTACGGCTAAGAGCATACTGGCAGAGATAGTCCGCAGGATGTTCCTGAATCATGGCGGTGAATTGCGACTGTTACGACAGATGAAGGAGCACACACTCGATATGTACGAAGCCATCCAACAGAACGACTTTGTTCGTATGGGACAACTGGTTCGCAAGACGTGGGCACAGAATCAGTTGCTTGATTCGGGCACCAATCCAGAGGATGTGGCTAAGCTGACCAGTATGATAGACGACCTCTGTCTGGGCTACAAACTGCCAGGTGCAGGCGGTGGCGGCTATCTGTATATGATAGCAAAGGATCCTGAAGCTGCCGCACGTATCAAGCAGATATTGACAGAGAACAGTATACGAAAGAATGCGAGATTTGTTGAGATGGCGTTGTCCACAACAGGCTTGCAGATTAGTAGAAGCTGATAGGTACATTAAACATTAAACATTAAACATTTAATGGAGTTCAGGACTGTTGTTGATGTAGAGAAACCTGGTTTCGAGATTGAGCCTTGCGAGGAGATGCTCTTTGTTGGGTCGTGCTTTGCTGATAAGATAGGCGCACGATTCACTGACGAGAAGTTCCGCACCATAGTCAATCCCTATGGCGTGATGTATAATCCTGCATCTATCCTGCACACCATCTCTAAATTCTCAATTCTAAATTCTAAATTCTCAATTATCAAGACTGCTTTCCTGACATTGGGCACCAATCATGTGTATATCCTAAAGGAGACTAACGAGATAGTAGACAACTGCGAGAAGCGCCCACAATCGCTCTTCGTTGAGAAGGAACTGACAGTAGACGAGTGTGCTGACTACCTGAAGCAATCCATCGATCTGCTACGCCAGCTTAACCCAGATGTCCGAATAGTAATCACCGTTAGTCCTATCCGCTATCGCAAATACGGCTATCACGGCTCACAACTCTCCAAAGCCACCCTGCTCCTTGCAGTCGATAAGGTAATCAAAATGTTTAATGTTAAATGTTTAATGTTTAATGTAAACTACTTCCCTGCCTACGAGATTATCAACGACGAGTTGCGCGATTACCGGTTCTATGCCGAGGATATGTTGCACCCATCAGCACAGGCGGTGGAATACATCTGGCAGAGGTTCTCGGAGGTGTATCTCAGCGATGCGGCAAAGACATTCATCAAGGAATGGCAACCCATCAAGGCAGCACTTAATCACAAGCCTTTCAACCCCGATTCGCAGGAATATCACACGTTCATGGATAAAACTATGTTAAAAGTTGCTGAGTTGCAAAAAAAATACCCTAACTTTGCACTCTAAAAAAAGGAATTATGAAATATAGCATTGAAAAAGTTACCACGCTTATAGGTGCGCGAAGATATGGAAACAGCGAGGGACAGGTTAGATGGCTGCTTACCGATAGCCGTAGTCTGTGTTTCCCAGAAGAAACCCTATTTTTTGCCCTGAAAACTCAACGTAACGACGGTCACCGCTACATTCAGGACTTGTACAATCGAGGTGTTCGCCAGTTTGTGGTAGAGCAGGTGCCGGAGCATTACGAGAATCTGTATCCCGAGGCTAATTTTTTGCGCGTGCCGCATACTCTGGCAGCGCTACAGCGACTGGCTGAGCGTCATCGCGACGAGTTCGACTTGCCTATCGTAGGTATCACGGGCTCTAACGGTAAGACAATGGTGAAGGAGTGGCTGTATCAGCTCTTGTTGCCATCACAGCGCATAGTGCGTTCGCCACGCAGTTATAATTCGCAGATAGGTGTGCCCCTCTCAGTATGGTTGCTCAACGAGCAGACCGAGGTGGGAATATTCGAGGCAGGCATATCACAGCCTGGCGAGATGATGGCACTGCGCGATATCATCCAACCTACCATCGGAGTGCTCACCGCACTTGGTGCTGCACATCAGGAGAACTTCCGTTCGATGGAGGAGAAGTGCATGGAGAAACTGGAACTGATGCACGATACCGAGGCTATGGTGTATTGCTCTGACAATGACATCGTGAGCCGTTGCATTCGCCGTATGGGCTACAAGGGCGAGAAGATATCGTGGAGCACATGTGACGAGCAGGCTTCGCTCTTCGTTAAGAATACCAAACCATCAAAGACTCGTCTCTCTACTACCATTACTTATATATGGCAGCAGGAGGAGAATACCTTCGAGATTCCATTCATCGATGAGGCTTCGATAGAGAACTCTATTACTTGTGCTGCAATAGCACTGAAGTTGGGATTAACTCCAAGCGAACTGGCTGATCGCATGCCAAAGCTTGAGCCTGTAGCTATGCGACTGGAAGTGAAGGAAGGACAGCGTGGTTGCATACTGATAAACGACTCGTATAATTCGGATATCAACTCGCTCGATATAGCGCTCGACTTCATGCAACGTCGTTTGCATGATAACTTTCAATTCTCAATTCTTAATTCTCAATTAAAGAAGACGCTTATCCTCAGCGATATCTTCCAGACAGGCGTATCGGCCAGCGAACTATACGCACAGGTGAGTGATCTGGCCACAAAGCGCGGCATAACCAAGTTTATTGGTATAGGTCCTGAGCTGACAGCACAGGCCGACAAGATACAGATAGCCGACAAGCAGTTCTTTGCCGACGTGAACCACTTCCTTAGCAGCGATGCTTTTGCTGCACTGCGCGACGAACTGATACTGCTGAAGGGTGCACGTCCATTCGGGTTCGACCTGATAACAGAGCAGTTGGAGCAGAAGGTACACGAGACTATTCTTGAGGTGAACCTGAACGCTGTGGTAGAGAATCTGAACTACTATCGCTCATTCATGAAGCCCGAAACCAAGATGGTGTGCATGATCAAGGCCGATGCTTATGGTGCGGGAGCTGTGGAGATAGCTAAGACTCTGCAGGACCACCGTGTGGACTATCTGGCTGTGGCCGTGGCTGATGAGGGCGTGACACTGCGTAAGGCAGGCATCACTGCCAATATCATGATTATGAACCCTGAGATGACGGCATTCAAGACCATGTTCGACTATGATCTTGAGCCCGAGGTATACAGCTTCCGACTGCTCGATGCACTCATCAAGGCTGCACGTAAGGAGGGAATCACAGGTTGGCCTGTACACATCAAACTGGATACAGGTATGCATCGCTTGGGATTCGATCCTGAGCAGGATATGGAAGAACTAATCGATCGTCTTACACATCAGCAGGCAGTTATTCCTCGTTCGGTATTCAGCCATTTCGTTGGTTCTGATAGCGACGATTTCGACAATTTCTCAACTCTGCAGTTCAAGCGATTCGAGATGGGTAGCAAGAAGCTTCAGGACGCATTCTCGCACAAGATTCTGCGCCACATGGACAACTCTGCCGGTATCGAGCACTTCCCCGATCGCCAGATGGATATGTGCCGCTTGGGACTGGGCCTGTATGGCGTAGATCCTCGCGACAACCGCATACTGCACACTGTTAGTACGCTTAAGACCACCATACTGCAGATGCGTCAGGTGCCAAAGACCGAAACCGTGGGCTACAGTCGCAAGGGCAAGCTTACACGCGATTCTGTCATCGCAGCTATACCTATCGGATATGCCGATGGACTGAGCCGTCATCTGGGCAATCGCAACTGCTACTGTCTGGTTAACGGACAGAAGGCTGAGTACGTAGGCAATATCTGTATGGACGTGGCGCTTATCGACGTGACAGATATCCCATGCGTAGAGGGCGACCAGGTAGAGATATTCGGCGAGAACCTGCCTGTGACGGTGCTGAGCGATGTGTTGCAGACCATACCTTACGAGGTGTTGACAGGCATCAGCAATCGAGTGAAACGAGTCTATTTCCAAGACTAAATAGACAGGAGAATCGCACAGATTCTCCTTTTTTTATGCTTGTTCGTAAGAATTTTGCAGAAATTTTTGGCAAATTGAAAGAAAAGTAGTACTTTTGCCGACGCAAGGAACTAAATAATCATAGTAAAATGACAAAATGAAACGTAAAACTTGCAAACAACTGAAGATGCTAGGTGTTGCTATGGCTATGTGTGTATGCACAGTGGCAAATGCGCAGCAGAAGAGCAATGACATCGACTGGACAAAGGATTTTACCAGTCGTATTACTCTGAATGGCTATGCTCAGGGGGGATGGAGTTACCAGGACCCCAACGGCAAGCCGCAGAATGCTTACAATCTAAAACGTACCCTTTTGTGGGCCAAGGCCCGTATTACAGACAGGTGGTCATTTATGTTTATGCATGACTTCTCGAGTGTGGTTCAGGAGTTTTATACCGACTACCGCTTGAGCAAGGGCAACGAGATGACCGTACGTCTGGGACAGTTCAAACACTCGTACACGATGGAGAATCCTATGTCGCCCACTCAACTGGAGTTGGTAGATGTGTATTCGCAGGCTGTGCTCTATCTGGCAGGTGAGGGGCCTGACCCGCTGAATGGCGTGAACTATGGTCGCGACATGGGTCTTGAGGTGTTTGGCGACCTGGCTAAGGGAGTGTTGCATTACGAGTTGGCACTGATGAGTGGTCAGGGTATCAACCGCAAGGACCTGAACAATCAGAAGGACTTTATCGCAAAGCTCGAACTTCGTCCTATCAACGGATTCCGCGTGGTAGCATCAGGCTACTTGGGCACAGGATGTGCTGTGGGTACTGCTGCATGGAACCCCGAAATCAACGTAGGCGACAACTATAAGCGCAATCGCTATAGCGTGGGTGCCGAGTATAAGACACAGCCCTACACAGGCAGCAAGTACAAGGAGGCTCGCCCTGCTTCAGTACGTGCAGAGTGGTTGGGTGGACAGGATGGTGAGGTAGGAAGCCGAGGCGGATATGTTACCACATGTATCCCAGTGGTTGATGCACTCGACATCGTGGCTAGCGGCGAGACATACGACCGTAATACTAAGGTAGACGGTTGGGACCAGACCAACCTGACAATAGGATTGCAGTACTGGTTCTACAAGAAGTGCCGTATGCAGTTGCAGTACACACGATGCATGTGTGGCGATATGCTGGGCAAGGATTATAATTGGCTGCAGGCACAGATGCAGGTGGCATTTTAAACATTAAACATTAAAGATTAAACATTAAAAATGATTATCAAGATAGTATTTACGATAATATTCCTGGCGGTGATGATTGGGGTAGGACTTTATACCCGCAAGCAGGCCAGTAGTGTTGAGGGTTTTGTGTTGGGTGGTCGTGCTGTTGGTCCTTGGCTCACAGCATTTGCCTTCGGAACCAGTTATTTTTCAGCAGTAGTGTTTGTAGGCTATGCAGGTCAGTTCGGATGGAAATACGGACTGTCTTCGGCTTGGATTGGTATCGGTAACGCCATTATTGGTTCGCTCCTGGCATGGATAATCCTTGGTCGTCGCACCAAGTTGATGACCCAGCATATAGAGAGCCGCACTATGCCAGACTTCTTTGGAACTAGATTTAACGACCAGGGACTGCGTGTAGCAGCATCTATCATCGCATTTGTTTTCCTTATTCCATATACCGCTGGTGTGTATAGTGGCATTTCACGATTGTTCGAGATGGGATTCAGCATCCCTTACGAGTATTGTGTCATTATCATGTCGATACTCACAGCAGTCTATGTCATCCTAGGTGGATATAAGGCTACGGCCATGAACGACTTTATCCAGGGTATCATCATGCTGTTTGGTATCGTGGCTGTCATCGTGGCTGTGCTCAACGTGCAGGGTGGACTGACTGCTGCAGTGGATAAGTTGGCTGCTATACCGTCGGATGCCGACCCGATGGTGAATGGTGGATTCGCATCTTGGTTCGGTCCCGATCCTTGGGGACTGCTGGGTGTGGTCATCCTTACATCGCTTGGCACTATGGGACTGCCACAGATGGTGGGCAAGTTCTACTCGATTACCGACGAGAGTGCCATCAAGCGTGGTACTGTAATCTCTACCGTGTTTGCCTTTATCGTGGCTGGTGGATGCTACTTCCTGGGTGGTTTCGGTCGTCTGTTCGGCACTCCTCCAATGCTGCCTAACGGTAAGTTGGCCTTCGACTCTATCGTGCCATCTATGCTGGTAACGTTGCCCGACATCCTTATCGCGCTGGTAGTGCTGCTGGTGCTTTCTGCATCTATGTCAACACTCGCATCGCTGGTGCTCACGTCTAGTTCTACGATGACGCTCGACCTTATCTATCGCGATAAGAAGTCGCTGCCTGGTGAGGTTGAGGACGGCGAGATCAACGATATAGTATCCGAGAAGATTGAGCGTCGCAAGGTGGTTGTTATGCGTGTGCTTATCATGTTCTTCATCGCCATCTCACTGCTCATCGCACTCAATCCTCCTACGTTTATTGCTCAGCTGATGGGTATCTCGTGGGGAGCTCTGGCCGGTGCGTTCCTGGCTCCATTCATGCTGGGTCTGTATCAGCGCAATATCACCACCAAGAGTGTGTGGGCTTGCTTCACATGGGGCGTGGGACTTACCGTTATCAACATGCTGGCTGGCAATCCCATCAATCCGATTAACTGCGGTGCTATCGCCATGGTGGGTGGATTCCCAGTGGTATGGATCGTAAGTATGTTTACCAAGAAGATGTCGAAAGCTCGTGTAGATGCCATCTTCGAGTGCTACAAGAAATAAAAATATTAATTAAATAATTAGATTCGTATATGAAGAAGTCAGTTTTAACCTTTACTTTACTTTTGCTAGCTGTTACTTTGATGGCCTCATGTGCGGGAAAGGCAAAGCCCGCTCAGGCCACCGAAGAGGCTCAGGCTGTTGAGGCCAATGTTGATGGTGCTCAGGTTGAGGGCTTGGCGCCTGATTTCGAGTTGCCAAATCTTCAGGGTTCAACTACCAAGTTGTCTAGTCTGCGTGGAAAATATGTAGTTCTTGATTTCTGGGGTTCATGGTGCATCTGGTGCATACGTGGCATCCCCAGCATGAAGGAGGCTTACGGCAAGTACAAGGACAAGATGGAGATACTGGGTGTGGACTGTCGCGACACTGAAGACAAGTGGAAGGCAGCGGTAGACGAGCATCAGTTGCCATGGTTGCAGGTTCGCTGTCCTGACGAGAAGCTTCAGACTATCGCCGATCAGTATGGCATCGAGGGATTCCCCACCAAGGTGGTAATCGACCCTCAGGGTAAGATCATCAACACTGTAGTAGGCGAGGATCCTGCATTCTACACCTATCTCGACGGATTGTTCAAGTAAATATTTTGCCTACGGATTAATAATTATCCGTAGGCAAAAATAAATAATCAATAAGCATGGTCATCACCTTGGAGTTCCTCCTTGGTGATTTTCTTTTTGTCGATGGCGCGCCAGGCGTAGATGATGTAGGCTAGGACGAATGGTACTAGGAGCGATACATAGAACATGGTGCGCAGGGTGAACTCGCTCGAACATGAGTTGGCCATTGTCAGCGAACTCTGCAGGTCGGCTGTCGATGGATAATAGGCAGTGTTGTTCCAAGCACAACTCAGTAGTAGCGCCAGTACGGTGAGCACTGTTCCGATGCCTGCAGGCCATATTCCGCAGATATACTTCTTCGAGAAGATGGTCTTGCCGATGCCAAACAGCACCAGTACCACACCTATTAATAATACGATAAGCAGATACCACATCTCCAGGAAGTTGTTCAGATACTTGTAGGGCTCCATGTAGATTATGCCATCAGAATTGTATGCATAGCCGTCCTTAAGCAATACGTGCACCAGATAGGCTACAAACAGTAGCAGGAAAGGTACTGCTGCACCTATCAGGCGTACACTGCCACGAGAACGGATGTCCTCATCGTCCACATTATTCATAACGTAGAGTATACCCAATACGCGAGCTAGGAACACTACTGCAAAACCCAGTACCAGTACCCATGGATTGAGTAGCGCATCCAGACCGTGACTAGCGTTTGCCCAGCGCGATATTACAGGGGTAATAGCTCCTGCATCTACCAGGTTGGCCTTGTCTACGATGAAGTTTGAACCCTCGAAGAATGTGGCTACAGCACCACCTAGCAGCAGTGGACCAATGATACCGTTGAGTGTCAGGAAAAATTGGAATGTCCTAGGACCCAGGAAGTTGCCAATCTTGTTCTGGAACTCGTAGCTTACAGCCTGTAGCACAAACGTGAAAAGTATTATCATCCACAGCCAGTAAGCACCACCAAACGAGGTGGAATAAAACAGCGGGTAAGATGCAAAGAATGCACCACCAAAGGTTACCAGCGTGGTAAATGTAAACTCCCACTTACGTCCTGTCGAGTTGTACACCAGTCGTCGTCCCTCCTCGGTTACACCAAGCGAACGTGCCACTGAGTTGGCTCCTTGAACGAACAATAGAAATACCAACAGTGCTCCAAGTAGCGATACTATAAAGCACCAATAATGTTGCAAGAAATCGTATGTCATACTTCAGGTCCTTTCTTTATTTGTTTCAGTAAGATGTTAATCTCTACAGCCAGCATAGTGCTGAAGAGGATGAGGAATAAGAAGAACGTTAGGATAACGCTCGATGACTGTAGGTCGCTCACCGATGCCCATGTGGGCAGCATATCTTGGATGGTCCAAGGCTGGCGTCCGAACTCAGCTACCAGCCATCCACACTCCGATCCGATATAGGCCAGTGGTATCAGTGCGATGGCCACCCAATAGTGCCAAGCGGGTAGGGTAGTGATGTCGCGCTTGCCGAACAGAGCCTTTGGCCACTGATAGGTCACAGCCAGCATTACGGCAAAGAACAGGATGAACAGACAGCCCACACCCACCATCACGCGGAATGCCCAGAAGTTGATGGCCACCGGTGGTATCACGTCTGTCTTGTCCTTCAGGTATCCATAGCCGAAGTACTGCATGTTTTGGTTGATAATTGACAATTGATAATTGACAATAGATTCGTCGGCACCTTCGGCTTTCGCCTTGCGATATGTTGCAAGGGCCTCAATGGCCTTCTTGCCTCGTTCCATCTTCTCCTCGACCGATGGTTCCGTCTTGCCGTCAGGAGTGGTGTAGCCGTTCACCAGATCGTTGATGCCTGGCACATATCCCTTTGGATCGTTGGTGGCCATGATGCTCAGTCCGTAGGGAATCTCGATGCCCTCTATCAGCTTCAGTCCCTGTTCGGTACCACCATCATACAGAGCCTCCATTGCTGCCAGTTTCATGGGCTGAACCTCAGCAACATCCATACCTGACTTGTGGCCTGTTCCACCAGCTAGCAGTGCAGCTACCAGTCCTACGCCAGCACCTATCTTGATGCTCTCGATAGCCAACTTGGTGTGGCGTTTCTTCATCAGATACCAGCAACTTACGCCTATGCAGAATATCGCTCCGATTATCCACGACGATGTAACCGTGTGGCAGAACTTGGATACAGCGAATGGCGACAGAGCAACCTCGGCAAACGATACCATCTCATTGCGCATGGTGTCGGGGTTGAACTCGCATCCCACAGGGCACTGCATCCACGCGTTGGCCACCAGAATCCACCATGCCGATATGGTAGCTCCCAGTCCTGTAAGCCATGTAGATGCCAGGTGGAATCCGGCTGATACCTTCTTCCATCCGAAGAACATCACAGCCACAAATGTGCTCTCCATAAAGAAGGCCACGATACCCTCGACAGCCAGTGGCGCTCCGAATATGTCGCCTACAAACCATGAGTAGTTGCTCCAGTTAGTACCAAACTCAAACTCGAGTATGATACCCGTAGCCACACCCATGGCAAAGTTTACTCCGAAAAGTTTCTGCCAGAATTTGGCAGTCTCTTTCCAGAACTCGTCTTTAGTGCGATAGTACTTGGTCTCTGCTATGCCCATTATCACCGCTAGTCCTAGCGTCAGGGGCACAAAGAGCCAGTGATAGATTGCCGTCAGAGCAAATTGCGCTCTAGACCAGTCGATCGTTCCGGCATCGATGTTTAGAATTAGGTTTTGTAGCATAGATTAAATATTTAATGTTTAGTGTTTAATCTTTAATGTTCAACCTCCTCCAGCAATTGCTTGGCCACGTAGGATGGTTCATCGCCATCGGCATGCTGCTTCAGGAAATTTGGGAAGAAAAACAACTTGAGTACCACGAAGATTATGAACAATTTTATCAGTATGATGGCCCACAGCGTCTTGCCTAGCGTCATCGAGCGAAAACCATCATAATACAGATGGAATACCTTGGATAGAAAGCTTTCCTTCGCCATACGGATTGTTATAATATTCTGTGGCAAATATACATTATTTATTTATAAGTTCCAAATAATTATGTCATAAACTGTAAAAAATGGTCGAAAAGTCGCAAAATTTCTTTATTTTAATGTTGGTTAAATGTTTTGCGGTGCATTTTTTTTTGTTATTTCATAGAAATAATCTAAATTTGCACCCGAAAAAAATATAATTGCGAAATATGAACAAGAAGATTTTGATATCCTTGATAGTAGTTATCCTTGTCCTTGTGGGTGCCGCAGTATGGTTATTTGTAAATCTGCAGGAACAGAAACAAGTGGTACAGGATATGGAGGAACTTGCCGAACTAGACAAACAGGAGATGGAAAACGAATACGAGCGCTTCACTATGCAATACAGCGAGATGAAGACTCAAATCAACAACGACTCTATCATAGCCCAGCTCACAGCCGAGCAGATGCGAACACAGCAGTTGCTCGAAGAACTTAAGCAGGTAAAGGCCAACGATGCGCGTGAGATAGCACGACTGAAGAAAGAACTGGCTACCGTACGTGCCGTGTTGCGCGACTATGTGTATCAGATCGACTCGCTCAATCGTCTGAATCAGAACCTGATGGCCGAAAACAGCCGTGTTAACGCAGAGCTCAACGAGCGCAATGCCGAGGTGGCCGGACTGAACAGCGAGAAGGCATCGCTGTCGCAGAAGGTGGCTATCGCTGCCCAGCTCGACGCTACCGGCATCAGTCTGCAGATGCTTAACAAGCGTGGCAAGGTGGCTAAAAAACTCAAGGACCTTACACAGTTCAAGGTAAGTTTTAATATTGCTAAGAATGTCACAGCCTCTAATGGCAGCCGTACCGTCTATGTGCGCATACAGAACCCTGGTGGCAATACCCTGAGCGGTGGTGGCACATTTGCCTACGAGAACCGCAACATTGAGTGCTCGGCCAAGAAAGTAATCGAATACACTGGCGAAGAAACACCTGTGACAGTATTTTGGAATATGACCCAGATGCTTGAGGCAGGCGACTACCGTGTAAGCATCTTTGTGGATGGAAACATGATTGGAACGAAAACATTTTCATTTAAATAATCGAGTATGAAGAAATTTTTTGGAATTATGCTGCTCAGTGCAGCCATCGTGCCAGTTCAGGCCCAGCGTGTGCTCAGCCTGGACAGTTGCCGACAGATGGCCCTGCGCAACAACAAGCAGCTTGGCGTTTCCAAACTTAAGCAGGATGTGGCCGAGAATGTTCGCAAATCGGCACGCACCAAGTATCTGCCCCACGTGAGTGCTGTAGGTACGTATCAGTACACAAGCAAACCTATCAGCCTGCTCAACGACGACCAGAAAGCAGCACTCCCGCAGATGGGAACGGCTGTTGGCACCAAGATGCAGCAGGGCTTGCAGAACACACTGTCGCAACTGCCTATGCAGACCTTGCAGGCGCTGGGACAGATGGGACTCTCTATGGATGCTATCAATCAGATGGCTACTCAGGGATTCAGTGGTATAGCTAATGCACTGAATGGAGTAGGGCAGGGCGTTGTCGATGCGTTCGATACCGATACTCGCAACATGTTTGCTGGTGCTATCATGCTGTCGCAGCCTGTGTTTATGGGTGGCGCTATCATCGCAGCCAACAAGATGGCTGATATCAACGCCGAGATGGCACAGAACACCACCGACGTTCGTCGTCAGGCCACACTCTATCAGATAGACCAAGCCTATTGGCAGGTGGTTTCGCTTCACCACAAGAAACAGTTGGCCGAGAGCTATCTGGAACTGGTCAAGAAGTTTGATAGCGATGTACATAAGATGATTGACGAAGGCGTGGCTACACGTAGCGACGGTCTGAGTGTTGACGTGAAGGTGAACGAGGCCGAGATGACGCTGACTAAGGTCAATGACGGACTGGTACTATCGCGCATGCTACTCAACCAGCTCTGCGGACTGCCACTCAACGAGACTGTGACACTGATCGACGAGCAGAGCGAAAACATCGCTGTGGTAGAGCTTACACCACAGCTCGATGTAGACAAGGCTGTGTCCTATCGCCCAGAGCTCAGACTGCTGCAGAACGCTGTCGATCTGAGCAAGCAGAGCACTAACGTGCTAAAGGCTGGTAATCTGCCTCAGGTGATGCTCACAGGCGGTTATGCTGTTAGCAATCCTAACCTGTATAATGGTTTCCAGCGCAAGTTCTCGGGCGTGTGGAATGTAGGTGTGATGGTGCGTGTGCCCATCTGGAACTGGGGCGACGTAATGTATAAGGTACGCGCGTCGAAAGGTGCTACCGCCATTGCCAATCTGGAACTGGCCGAGGCTCGCGAGATGATTGAACTGCAGGTAAACCAAGTTACGTTCAAGGTGGACGAGGCAAATAAGAAGCTCACCATGGCCCAGAAGAACATTCAGCATGCCGACGAGAATCTTCGCACAGCTAACCTTGGTTTCCAGGAGGGCGTGATTTCACCTACAGTAGTGATGGAGGCCCAGACAGCCTGGATGAAGGCTCAGTCGCAGAAGATTGACGCTGAGATCGAGGTTAAACTCTCGCAGGTAGACCTGCAGAAGGCCCTCGGCACATTGGAATAATTGAAAAATGATAATTGAAAATTGATAATTAAGAGATATTATGTCAAATCAAGCAAAAAAACAGCATAACAACATCCTGCTTGCCATCATTGGTTTTGCAGCTGTAGTTATCATCGTGGCACTTATCGGATTCTTCGCACTGGGTCGCGATCCAGAGATTATCCAGGGACAGGTAGAGGTTACCGAGTATCGCGTGTCGAGCAAGGTGCCAGGTCGTATTCTTGAGTTGCGTGTAAAAGAGGGCGACTACGTAAAGGTGGGCGATACCCTCGCTATACTCGATGCCCCCGAGGTTCGGGCTAAAATGGAGCAGGCTCAGAGTGCTGAGAGTGCTGCTGCAGCTCTCGAACTCAAGGCCCAGAACGGTGCTCGCAAGGAGCAGATTCAGGGCGCTTTCTCAGTGCTCCAGCAGGCTAAGGCCGGACTCGAGATTGCCGAGAAGTCGTACAATCGTGTACAGCGCCTGTATGATGAGGGCGTGATGAGCGCACAGAAGCGCGATGAGGCCTATGCCAACTACAAGGCTATGGAGGCTCAGTGCAAGGCTGCCGAGAGTCAGTATGATATGGCTAAGAATGGTGCGCGTATGGAGGACAAGCTGGCCGCCAGTGCTCAGGTAGGTCGCGCCCGTGGTGCTGTTCAGGAGGTCAACTCTTACATGCACGAGACCGTGCAGGTGGCCCAGATGGAGGGCGAGGTCAGCGACGTCTATCCCAAGGTAGGCGAGCTGGTAGGTACAGGTTCACCCATCATGTCGATTGCCGTTATGCAGGATATGTGGGGCACATTCAATGTACGTGAGGACCAGTTGAACGGTATGCAGGTAGGCACCGAGTTTGATGCCTTTGTACCAGCGTTCAATAAGACCGTTAAGATGAAGGTGTACTACCTGAAGGATCAGGGCTCTTATGCTGTATGGAAGGCCACCAAGGCCAATGGTCAGTATGACCTTAAGACCTTCGAGGTCAAGGCTCGTCCTGTTGAGAAACTCGATGGTCTGCGCCCAGGCATGTCGCTGATCATCAAGTAATTGATAATTGACAATTTAGAATTAAGAGTGAAATACTTAGTTCAAATCTGGCAGATGGCCTTGCGCGAGGTGAGGATTATGATCAAGAATCCCATCTACGGCTTCTGTATGGTAATATTCCCGCTGTTGGCGATGATATTCTTTACATCGCTTATGGACGACGGACTGCCACAGAACATGCCCGTGGGTGTGGTCGATCTCGATAATACCACCACCACTCGTGCACTCATTCGTCGCCTTGATGGGTTCCAGAGTTCCAAGGTTGTGGCCCATTATCCTAGTGTGGCCGATGCTCGTCATGCCGTACAGGAGAACGAGATCTACGCCTTCCTCTATATCCCCAAGGGCACTACCGACGATCTGCTAGCCTCTCGCCAGCCCAAGATCTCCTATTATTACAATCTGGCATCCATCATGTCGGGCTCGCTGCTCATGAAGGACCTCAAGACCATATCCAATCTTGGTTCTGCGGCAGTTGGTCAGGCCACCATGCGTGCCAAGGGCTACACCCAGGATCAGATCATGGCGTTCCTGCAGCCCATCACTATCGACCTGCATCAGATAGGCAACCCGTGGACCAACTACAACGCCTATCTCTCCACCGTGTTCGTGCCTGGTGTCATGATGCTGTTCATATTCCTTATCACAGCCTATTCGCTGGGTATGGAACTCAAGTTCGACACGGGTAAGAAGTGGCTTGCTATGGCCGATAACCGCATGGTCATTGCGCTGATAGGTAAGTTTGGTATGCAGACTGTCATCTGGCTGGCACTTATCTTTGCCTACGAGGTATATATGTTCCGCATACTCGGATTCCCCAATCAGGGTGGGGTGGGCATGTTGGTGCTCATCGCTCTGCTTGAGGTGTTTGCTGCTCAGGGCTTTGGCATCTTCGCCTTCGGCCTCATGCCGTCGCTCCGCATGTCCATGAGTATCTGTTCGCTGTGGGCTGTGCTGAGTTTCTCTATGGCAGGTTCGGCCTTCCCTGTGATGGGTATGGATGGTGCGCTGCAGTCGCTGTCGTGGCTGTTCCCTCTGCGCCATTATTATAAGTTATTCTCAGTCTGCGTGTTCAATGGCTTCCCGCTGCTCGAGGCATGGTTCCACTTTGTAGCCCTTGTGGCCTTCATGCTCATGCCATGGTTCGTCATCGGAAAGATTAAAAATGCAATGCTCACCTATGTCTATATTCCATAAGTTATATCAGGCTGTCAGCGATGCCGCCTATATCTGGCGACAGGAGATGAAGCTGGTGGTTCGCGATGAGGGCGTGCTCATCTTCTTCATCATCGTGCCCATTGTCTATCCGCTACTCTATTCGTGGATATACAACAATGAGGTCATACACGAGGTTCCTGTGGTGATAGTCGACGATTCGCATAGCAATATCTCGCGCGAGCTGGTTCGCAAGCTCGATGCTTCAGCCGATGTCAAGGTGCTTTGCCATGCAGCCGATATGGACGAGGCCAAGTCGCTCGTGTCGCGCCAGTTGGCTAAAGGCATCTATTATATCCCCAGCGACTTTGCCACCCGCATCTGTCGCATGGAGCAGGCCACACTCAGCGTGTATTGCGACATGTCGCTCATGCTCACTTATAAGGCGCTGTACCAGACAGCTGTGGCCGTCACCCAGCACATGGGTGCACAGTTGCAGAGCAAGATGGCCGGCAAGTACACCGTGCGCGAGGAGCAGATACAGTCGCGCCCGCTCGATTTCGTCGATGTACCTATGTTCAATCCACAGGGCGGCTATGGTACTT
The DNA here is from genome assembly GCA_900322175.1 of uncultured Prevotella sp. Taxonomy (GTDB): domain Bacteria; phylum Bacteroidota; class Bacteroidia; order Bacteroidales; family Bacteroidaceae; genus Prevotella. The sequence goes on along the minus strand of ONYZ01000015.1, from coordinate 46,632 downwards.
TTGTTATCCCCGCAGTGCTCATGCTGATATTCCAGCAGACGCTGGTTCTTGGCATCGGACTTGGTGCAGGTACAGCCCGCGAAAAGAGCCGCTATGGCGACCTTATCCCCCTGCATCCTGCCTATAGTGGCATCTATCGCATCGTGGGCGGCAAGGCCATGTGTTATATCATGATCTATGCAGTGATGGGCGCTTACCTCACAATGATTGTGCCTCGCATATTCTCGTTTGTGGCTATGGTCAAGGCTTGGGATCTGTTCTGCCTCATGCTACCATACCTGTTGGCCTGCGTGTTCTTCGGTATGACCGTATCGTGCATGGTGCGTTATCGCGAGAATGTCATGCTGCTCATGGTGTTCATCTCGCTACCCCTGCTGTTCCTTACGGGTGTGTCGTGGCCTCAGAGCGCCATTCCTGGCGTATGGCAGGGCATATCATGGCTGTTCCCCAGCACCTTTGGTGCTCGCGCCTTTGTTCGTATGAACACCATGGGAGCCAGCCTGAGCGACGTAGTCCCCGAGTTGCGTTACCTCTGGATTCAAGCCGCCGCATATTTTGGCATGGCCTGTCTGGTGTACGGTCACCAGCTCCGTGAGTCGCGCCGCCACGCACAACTATCTTGAAGGATAGATATATAAAAAATACAAAGAAAATATGGACAAAACAAAAATAAACGCGACGCTGCGTAGGAATGTGGCGCTGCTGTCGAAGCAGACAGAGAAGGAGGTGGGTATGATGCCTGCCACGGTGGCTCCACTGCCATCGGTAGAGATGGTGAAGCGCATAGTGGCGCTGGTTAAGAATATAATTTTTCCCGACTATTTTGAGAAGCGTCAACCCGACGAAGCTATACGTGCATATCATATAGGTGTGGCAATGGAGGAGTTAGCTACGCTGCTGACTAAGCAGATAGCACACGGACTACAATTTTGCGAGGACTGTGAGGCTAACAGTACCAAGGCGCAGGTGTATGGCATAGCTGAGGAAAAGGCGCTGGAGTTTATTGATGCGCTGCCCGAGATAAAGCGACTGCTGTACACCGACATTCAGGCGATGTTTGACAACGACCCAGCTGCGCCCAACTTTGGTGAGGTGATATTCTGTTACCCATCGATGAACACGATGACTCACTATCGTATAGCCCACAAGTTGCACGAACTACAAGTGCCGGTCATCCCGCGTATCATCACCGAACAGGCTCATAGCAAGACGGGTATCGACATACACCCGGGGGCGCAGATAGGTGAGTACTTTGCCATTGACCACGGCACGGGTGTGGTCATCGGTGAGACTACCATCATAGGCAATCATGTGACGCTGTATCAGGGTGTGACGTTGGGTGCCAAGAGTTTTAAGTACGACGAGAATGGTAATATGTTGAACATCCCACGTCATCCTATACTGGAGGACAATGTGACGGTGTATTCTAACGCGTCGATTCTAGGTCGCATCACTATCGGTCACGACTCAACTATCGGTGGTAACATCTGGCTAACGCACAGCGTCCCGCCACACTCAAAGATCCTACAGAGCAAAGCTGTAGATGTAGCGTTTGAAGATGGTGCAGGAATATAAGAAAAAGCAGAGATTTAATTCTCTGCTTTTTTCTTTCCGAACTCTGGATCTATCTTTAGTAGAGCCGAGACAATGTAGGTCATGGCGCAGCAGGCTACTACTATTAGGAAGAACGCCTGATAGCCTACTGACTCTTGCAGGGCACCGGCAAACAGTCCTGGTATCATCATTGACAGAGCCATGAAGGCTGTGCACAGAGCATAGTGGGCAGTCTTGTGTTCGCCCTGACTATAATATATAAGGTATAGCATGTAGGCTGAGAAACCGAAGCCGTAGCCAAATTGCTCGAGGAATATGCAGATGTTGATGACGAGCAGACTAGATGGCAGGGCATACGACAGATAGACGTATACCAGGTCTGGGAGGGTGATGGCCATAACCATAGGCCACAACCAGCGCTTTAGTCCGTCGCGACTAGCAGCGATACCGCCAAGGATGCCACCCAGCGTTAGGCCGATGACACCAACCGTGCCCTGAACCATACCAAATTCTACATCGCTAAGACCCAGTCCGCCGTTGGTGCCCTTATCAACTAGGAATAGAGCCGAAACCTTTGCCAACAATCCCTCGGGCATACGATAGAACAGCATGAAGCAGATGCCCACCCACACCTGTGGCTTGCGGAAGAATGTAACTAGCGTCTTCCAAAACTCGTTGACGATGTCGCCTGCTGTCTTCTGTACTCGGTTAGAATCCTCGGCAGGGTGGGGCAGTGCCCAACTGTGATATAGCCACAGGGCGATAAACAATCCCGCTATCAGATAGAACACCAGCGACCATGCGTAGGCTATGCTGCGCGTGAGCACCTGTAGCACACCGGCCAGTCCTACCAGCAGTCCCGACGAGAAGATGGTGGCTATGCGATAAAACGTAGAGCGGATGCCCACGAAGTAAGCCTGCTGATGCTGCTCTAATCCCAACATATAGAATCCGTCGGCTGCGATGTCGTGGGTGGCACTGGAGAATGCCAGTAACCAGAAGAAAGCCAATGACCCCTGCAACCATAGCGGACCGGGGATGGTGAAGGCCACGCCAGCCAGAGCGGCGGCGATGAGTATCTGCATAATCAGTATCCACCAGCGCTTGGTGCGCAGCATATCTACAAACGGACTCCACAGGGGTTTGATGACCCACGGTAGATAGAGCCAAGAGGTGTAGAGCGTGATGTCGGTGTTTGATAGCCCGAGGCGCTTATAGATGATGACCGAGATAGTCATAACGGCTACGTAAGGCACGCCTTCGGCGAAATATAATGTGGGCACCCAAGCCCAAGGGTTGCGATTGCTCATAATTGATAATTAACAGTTGATAATTAATTGTAGAGGCGCTGGATTTTGGCTCCGCGGTAGTAGAACAGCAGGATGTCGTCGTAAGGATGGCCTTGCTCGCCCATTACTGCAGCACCTATCTGGCACATACCTACGCCGTGCCCCCAACCTTTGCCCTTAAGTGTAAAGGTAATATCATTCCTCTCTCCACTTTCCTCATTCCTCTTCTCTACATCAAATGCCGATGAGTAGAGGTGGCTCTCGCTGAGGGCGCGACGAATCTCTAACTCCTTACCGATAGTAAGGGTCTTCTTGGTGCCTACTATCTTGAGTTTCCAGATGCGACCGCTCTTGCCTCGCTCTACAGGGATGAGGTCGGTGATGGTGCCGAAGTCGATCTTGAGTTTGCGGTTTACTAGTTCGGAGAGTTCCTGCTGGGTGTAGCTTACTTCCCAGCGATAGAAGTCGGGCGTTTCCTGATCGAAGTCGTTGAGCACCTGACTCAGGATGTGCTTGTCACTGGTGTTACAGTATGGGTCGTGGAAAGACACGAGGTAAGGCTTGGGGGTATCTTCCCAGCAGTACTGGAACTCCTCGGTCTCGCCTCCGCAACACTTCGAGAACCGTGCGTCGCATATCTCATCGCCATACATCAGCACCTGTCCGCGGGTCTCGCTGATAGCCTCCTCTACATGAGTGTTGTTGGCGCGGGTGATACCCTGGTAGCGCTGGCAGTGGTCGTCGGCACACACGTCGAAGATAGTGTGATCCTCGCGGTCGTACCAGCGGATAAACTCGTTGTCGCTCTTGGTGAACGAGAAGAAGTTGTCGCCACCGCTCTCATGCTGCTTGCGCTTCTCCATCTGTGCCAGCAACCACGAACGCGAGATGACGGCGTGGGCTTTGAGGAACTCAAGACTAGACGTTGAACTCATCTCGCTGGAGATAACGCTGGTGAGGTACTTTTCTACCGGCAACTCGTTGATTGCTACTATCTTGTCGGCCTCGACCACGATGCGCAGGGTGCCCTCGAAGGTCTGAGTCTCCTTGCGCTCCCAGTGGAAGTTTACGCCGATGGTGACATCGTTGAGCGAGAATGAAGCATCGTCGGCCTGCGGTGTGAACGTGAGGTTACGGTACTGAGTGCCGCGCCACAGTATTCCACCCTCGCTGAACTCTACCACCTGGTCGCCGGTGATTACCTCTCCCTTGGCCACGTATGGCTTGTTGAGACTGAACGATATTCGCTCGCCACTGACAATACCTACGTTGACGTTGGGCTCCTTTCTAGTTGAGATTTTAGAATTAATATTTGAGAGCTTGCTCTCCTGTAGGCGGGCGATGACCTGCTGGAGGGCATCGGGGGCGAGTGACACCTCGTTGAGAATGCCTAGAGCTATCTCGGGTGTGAGCCGATCGAAATCCTCCTTGCGTGGAGTGACAATGAATCCCGCCATGTCGAGTGCTCCCGGTGATATGATAAACTGCTCGTCGCCTTCCTTGTAATAGCAATCGGGGCGGTGCTTATGGCGTGGGAATACCACTGAGTAGTAGTCGGTATCGTGTCGCCAACTAACGATGTTGAGCATCGGTTCGGGCTCGCTTTCAGGCACTGGCAGAGCTTCGTACAGACGGATGAACATTTGCTCATCAGAATACTCCGACTTGCTGTGGATGAGAAATGCGGGGCAGGGGTACTCCTCGATGAGCGAGATGCTCTCTTCGGCGTTAAGACTGAACACTGGCTTAAGGTCGCGCGAGAGTCGGCCCCACGACATCTGCAGTGGCAGAATGCCCGATGTGCCGCCCTGGAAGTGGGCGTGGTCGGGGGCTGAGGCACCGCACTTGGGGCCATTGTAGAACACCATCATCTGCGGATATTCCGACAGCAGCTTATGTATTTCGCCATACGACTTGCGGATGAGCTGTGGCTCGTGTTTTACCGAAGGTATGGTGAAGTGTATAGGCAATATTGGGAATGGGTTGACCAACAGGTCATACTGTCCGTCGATGCTCTTCTTGACCTGCTCCTTGGGGCGATTCTGCTCACACAGGAAACAAGGGCGCTCGGCCAGTGTCTGCTTGTCGATCTTGGCTCCGGTAGATACGATGCGGGCGGGGTTCCACTGCACCTTCATGGTAGATGTGCCAACGGAGAGTTCGCGGGTCTTAACGTTGCGCAGGTCCTGATAGCGGCGACGTGCATCGTCCCACTTCTCGAGTTGGCGGTTGAAGAATCGCATCAGCGGTGAATCGTTAAGCAGTTCCTGCTTGCCCTTAAGCATCTGCTGGCGAGCCAGGATCTCGAGCGAACGCAACTGGTCCTTGTACAGATTGTTGGCATTTACCTTATCTATCGATAGTGCTGCATCGCTGTTTCCGCCCCATCGGCGACAGAGATAGAGCTCGGTGAAGATGCGACCGATGCGATAGTGTCGCGAGAAGATTAGGCCCAGTGCATAGTCCTCACCATAGCTGGTGTTGGGGAATCCTACCTGGCGCAGCAGTGGGGTGAAGAATGCGCGCGGAGCACCGAGACCGTTTATGCGCAGGGCATTGTTAGGTCCGTTCTCGTCGGTCCACTCAGCGTGGTCGATGAGTCCTGGCGGCAGAGTGTTAAGACCGAAGTCGCACATACGATACGAACCTATCACCATAGCAGCATTTTGCTTGTAGAACGCATCTACTATCTGTTGCAGGGTCTTGGGCGACGAATACAGGTCGTCGCTATCCAGCTGTACGGCAAATCGTCCGCAACGGTCATCGTTGATGGCAGTGTTCCAGCATCCGCCAATGCCAAGGTCGTGGCGGTCGGGGATGATATGGATGAGTCGCTCGTCGTGGAATCCTTTTAGAAGTTCGGTAGTGTCATCGGTAGAGTGATTGTCTACCACTATGACATTAAACTTGAACTTACACTTCTGACTGAGTGCGCTGTTGACAGCATCGCAGATGGTTTTTTCGCGATTATACACGGGGATTACCACCGATGCTTCTACATCAAACTCCTGCTCGTTGAAGTCGGGAGTGCGATAGAACGACGGGTCTATCTTGGCACCGATGGCAGCCAGGTGGGCTGTGGCTGCACGCTCCATCTCTATCTGTACTTCACGGTTGCGCGGGTTTACGTAGTCGAACTGCTTTTCGCCCGAAGCACGGGTGTCGGTCTCATGCTCTGTATAGAGCTTCTCGTTGATGTGAAATATGCGGCCCTCGCGACTAAGGAACAGTCGTAGTGCATATACGCCTGCATACTGGTAGTTAGTGTTCTGTTGGGCAAAGGCGCGCAGCAGCGATGTCTTGACCAGGATGAGCGAACCCAGGTCGAAGTCGTCGCGCACGCTACCTATCTGATAGTCGATGACGGGGTGAGGCTGAAGCTTGCTATCGATGAGGTCGTAATGATCGGCATAGATCATCGTCGCATCCGAGTCTGTAGCTATGCGCAGCATGCGGTCGAGCGCACCACGCCCCATCTGTATCTGTTGTGGACGTATCTGCAGTAGTGCATATTCGGCCTTGGCCTCGTCGGCTATTGCCATTAGTGTCTGACTACTAGTAAGGTCTGAAACTACTATCTGCTGGCAGTCGCTAAGCGCGTTGTCGGCCTCGCTAAGAGGACTGTTTACTAGCAGACAGATATGTTGAATAGTCTTGCTACCCTTGATCTGCGCCACTACATCGCGGGCATTTTCGAGGTCATTGCAAGGCAAAAAACAGTCTATTTTTTCTCTCATTCTGTGAAATAATTGTTATATTGCAGGCAAAAGTAGCAATATTTTCCGAGAAAACCATATTATTCAAGTTTTTTTTCTACCTTTGCAGGCAAAAAGTAAAGATGTACGACGAAAAGAAGGTGTTATTAGGCATGCAGCCCGCAGAATTGCAGCAAGTGGTGCTGGAGCTAGGTATGCCGAAGTTTACCGCCGCGCAGATAGCCAAGTGGCTGTATCAGCAGCACGCAGCTAGCATCGACGATATGACAAACATATCGAAGGGTAACCGAACAAAAATGGCTGCCGGATATCAGGTGGGCTGTATGGCTCCCCTAGATTGTCAGCGCTCGGTAGACGGTACTATCAAATACCTGTTTCCTGTGGCTAGCGGACACTTTGTAGAGACGGTCTACATACCCGATGGTGACCGTGCCACGCTGTGTGTGTCGTGCCAGGTGGGGTGCAAGATGAACTGCCTGTTCTGTCAGACCGGAAAGCAGGGCTACGAGGGTAGTCTGACTGCTGCCGACATACTGAACCAGATATACTCGCTGCCCGAGCGTGACACGCTGACCAACATAGTGTTTATGGGACAAGGCGAGCCTATGGACAATCTCGACGCTGTGCTGAGAGCTACCGAGGTGCTGACTGCCGAGTGGGGATATGCCTGGAGTCCGCGCCGCATCACCGTATCGAGTGTGGGCGTGAAGAATAAGCTGAAGCGTTTTCTCGATGAGAGTGAGTGCCACGTAGCCATTTCGATGCACTCGCCGCTGCCCGAACAGCGCAAGATGCTGATGCCTGCCGAGAAGCAGATGTCGATAGTTGAGGTGGTAGAACTGCTGAAGCAATATGACTTCAGTCATCAGCGCAGATGCTCGTTTGAGTATATCTGTTTTGCCGGACTTAACGACACCACCATGCACGCCCGCGAGATAGTGAAACTGCTGAAGGGACTGGAGTGCAGGGTAAACCTGATAAGATTTCACGAGATACCCAATGTGGATTTGCCTGGGGCTGAAGAGAAACGTATGGAGTCGATGCGCGACTATCTGACTGCCCATGGCGTGTTTACCACCATCCGTGCCAGTCGCGGTCAAGACATCTTTGCAGCCTGCGGCTTGCTATCAACCGCTAAAAAAAAGTCAAATAGTCATTAGTATAATATATCTATGGATAAGAAAGTTCGCGTGGCTATCACGCATGGCGACACAAATGGCATCGGATATGAGGTAATACTCCGTGCATTCGAAGATCCCATGATGCTGGATATGTGTACACCTATTATATATGGTTCATCAAAGACAGCAACATTCCATCGTAAGGCGATGGGAATAGAAACCCAGTTTACAGTTATCAAAAATGCTGAGGAGGCTCGCGACGGCAGAGTAAACCTGTTGGCTGCAGTTGCCGAGGATGTGCCAGTAGAGTTTGGTAAGCCTACCGAGCAGAGCGACCGTGCAGCTAAGGCCGCAATGGCACGCGCCAAGGAGGATATGATGAAACATCTCTACGATGTGCTGGTGCAGGGACCAGTGGTGCCTAACCCCAATCCAAATCGCGAGGATAAGTCGCTCACCATTATGCTTAGTGACCGTGTGCGCATAGGTCTGCTAACAAACCGTCTGCCCATCAAGGAGGTGGCCCAATCTATCAGTGTAGAAAAAATAGTTGATAAGGGAAAGATATTCTATAATAGTTTGAAGCGCGACTTCCGCGTCAACAATCCTCGTATCGCTGTGCTATCGCTCAATCCACAGTTTGGTACCGAAGAGGAGCAGATTATCGCTCCTGCGGTAGAAGAACTGGAAAAGCAGAATATTCAGGCCTTCGGACCATATTATGCCGAGGAGTTCTTTGCTGGCAACATGCACGAGGAGTTTGATGGCGTGCTGGCTATGTACGACGATCAGGGTATGCTTCCATTCAATGCACTGGCCCCTGAGTTTGGTGTGAAGTTAAAGGCTGGTATAACGGCCATCTGCACCACCACCGACCACGGACCATCTTTTGAAATTGCTGGTCAGGGTATCGCTGATCCCACATCGCTGCGCCAGGCTATATACACTGCTGTGGATATTTATCGTCATCGTATAGAGTATGATGAGCCGCTGGCTAATCCTTTGCCAAAACTTTATCACGAGAAACGCGAGGATGGCGACAAGGCACGCTTTACCATGCCAAGAGCTAAGGATATATTCAAGTAATCTCCAACACAACTGATGAATAAGAAATATCAGAACGGATTCTTTATTTTTGGACTGGTGGTGCTGATAATTATGGCATCGCAACTAGACTTCGGCCAGGCATGGCAGGGCATACAACACGCAGGCTATTGGTTTGTGGTAGTGCTTGTACTATGGGCATTCCTGTATATGATAAACACGGCTTCGTGGTATCTTATCATCAATACCATCGGCAACGAAATGGGGGTTTGCCGCAAGTGTAAGGTGCGATTCTGGTGGCTGTACAAGATAACTGTTTCCGCCTTTGCACTGAATTACGCCACGCCTGGAGGATTGATGGGTGGCGAGCCGTATCGCATCATGTCGCTCGCGCCAAAAATAGGCGCCCAGCGTGCATCATCGTCGGTGATACTGTATGTGATGACTCACATCTACAGTCACTTCTGGTTCTGGCTCCTCAGCGTACCTCTTTATATTATTACGCAGAAGATGACCCCTCTTACCTACGTGCTACTGCCGATAATAGCAGGTGTGGCATTGGTGGCTATTTGGTTCTTTTTGCGAGGATACAAGCGTGGTATAGCCATGACGGGTATGAAGATACTGAGCCACTTTCCGATGGTGAAGAAGTGGGCACAGCCGTTTATCGAGCGCAATCGCGAAAAACTGGCCGAGGTAGATCAGCAGATAGCAGCGCTGCACAATCAGAATCCACGCACGTTTAAGGCGGCGGTGATACTGGAGTTGTTGTGCCGACTGGCCTCTACATTCGAGATTTACTTTATACTGCTTGTGATAATGCCCGAAGTAACCATCCCGCAGTGTATATTAATATACGCATTCACCACGCTTTTTGCCAACATGCTTTTTTTTATGCCATTACAGTTGGGCGGTCGCGAGGGTGGATTCCTGATGAGTACCGAGGGACTGAGCATGACAGCCAATGCGGGTATCTTTGTAGCACTGCTTGTGCGTCTACGCGAACTGGTTTGGACCGCAATAGGCCTACTTTTAATCAAGTTTGACAAGAAAGATAAGTAAATTCCGTTAAATTTGTGTCAAAATTGCAGATGTTTCAGAAAAAATATGTAATTTTGTCAGCTCAATGAAGACAATTGAACTTCAAAACATCAAACAACGGTACAACATCGTAGGCAATTGCGATGCTTTGAACCACGTGCTCGACGTAGCCCTTCAGGTTGCACCGACCGATTTGAGTGTGCTCATCGTAGGCGAGAGTGGGGTGGGCAAGGAGATTATCCCACGAGTAATCCATGACAACTCGCCACGCCGCCGCGAAAAGTACTTCGCGATCAACTGCGGTTCTATCCCCGAAGGAACTATCGACTCTGAGTTGTTCGGACATGTAAAGGGTTCGTATACTGGAGCCATCAACGATTCGCCAGGATACTTCGGTGTGGCCAATAAGGGCACGCTATTCCTAGACGAAGTGGGCGAACTACCACTGGCCACCCAGGCCAGACTGTTGCGTGTGCTTGAGACGGGTGAGTACATTCCAGTGGGAGGCACCGAGATTCGCAAGACCGATGTACGCATAGTTGCCGCAACAAACGTGAATATACGTAAGGCTATCAGCGAGGGCCGATTCCGCGAGGATCTGTACTATCGTCTGAACTCTATCCCTATCCAGATGCCACCTCTGCGCGAGCGTGGCGAGGATATAATACTGCTGTTCCGCCTGTTTGCACTGCAGATGGCTGAGAAATACAAGATGGACCGCGTGGTGCTGGACGAAGGCGCCAAGCAGCTATTACTGCACTACAAGTGGCCTGGCAACGTGCGACAGCTTAAGAACATCACCGAGCAGATAAGTGTGCTATCGCCCGAACGTAACATCACAGCTCAGGTACTTAGCCAGTTTATTCCTCAGGATCAGGAGTCAACGCAGCTTGCTACCATCCATCGTGAGGGTAGTGGCGACCATAGTTTTGAGAACGAGCGCGAGATACTATATAAGATATTGTTCGAGCTTCGTGGCAATGTGAACGATATGCGCCGCGAGATGAGTGAACTTAAGAAGCAGCTTGACGATGTACAGAGTGCAAAGCCTGCCACAGTTGAACCCCTGCCTGTCCCTTCTCAATTGCCAACAGTTCCTTCTCAACCCTCAACTGTCCACTCTCCACTGTCATCTGTCGAAGATGCTATCGCCGAGGAATATATTGAGCCCGCGCAGGAACTTGAGAGTCTGAATCTTAACGACATGGGCAAGCAGATGCTGGAGAAGGCACTTGAGCGCAATCATGGCAATCGCAAGAAAGCTGCCCAGGAGTTGGGTATAAGTGACAGAACCCTTTATCGCAGATTGAAACAGTATGGCTTGGATCAGTAAATATATACGTTTTGCGCTGGTATCAGTCGTGATGGTCACAATCAGTGGATGTAAGGTAAGCTATTCATTCAATGGCGCCAGCATCAACTATGATGAGACCAAGACCATACAGATAGCCGAATTCCCCATCCGTAGTAGCTATGTATGGGGTCCGATGGGGCCAATGTTCAACAATCAGCTTAAGGACCAGTTTGCAAATCATACCAAACTGGAGCAGGTGAAGCGTAATGGCGACTTGAAACTTGAGGGTGAGATAGTACGCTACGAACAACGCAACAAAAGCGTAAGTGCCGAGGGATATTCGGCCATGACTGAGCTTACGATGACAGTAAACGTAAGATTCACTAATAATAAGAGACACGAACAAGATTTTGAGCAGCAGTTTTCTGCATCACAGAGTTACGATACTACCCAGTCGCTTAACAGCGTTCAGGAAGAACTCGTGACACAGATGGTGAAGGACCTCTGCGATCAGATATTCAACAAAGCCGTAGCCAACTGGTAAACCATTTATGGAGAGAATAACGGAACTGATACAGCATCCTGAAAGGATGGATCGCGACACGCTCTACGAGTTGCGTTCGCTGTTGGCTTTGTACCCCTATTTCCAGACAGCCCGACTACTGATGCTGCAGAATCTGTATCTGCTGCACGATGCCACATTCGACGAAGAACTGCGTCGCGCTTCGGCATATATCACCGATCGCCGGGTGCTGTTCAATATGATCGAAGGCAAACACTACGAGTATCGCACAATTGTCAAGGTGGCTAAGCCTGCGCCAAAAACTGAGTCGGCATCTGATCGCACCACTGCACTTATCGACAATTTTCTTGATCAGATACCCGAAGACTCAAAGCCGGATGCGCAGAAAGCCAAGCGCAAACCTACGCCAGCCGATGCTGCTGTAGACTATGTGTCGTACCTGCTTGAGGTGGAACCGGATGGAGGTCAGGAGATGCCCGGCGAGATGCCGAAAATGTTCGGACAAGATCTTATTGATTCGTTCATAAATGATGACAAAGGTAAATTCCAGTTGAACGATACTCCCGAGTATCGTCCTGAACCCCAACCTGAACCTGAAAATATTGAAAATGAGGTTGGAAATGAGTATTTTACCGAAACTTTGGCACGAATTTATATAAAACAGGGCAGATATTCGAAGGCATTAGAAATTATTAGGCGTTTAAGTTTGGATAATCCGAAAAAAAATGCTTACTTTGCAGATCAGATACGTTTCTTAGAGAAATTAATAGTAAATAGTAACAAAAAAAATAAATAAAAAAATGTACATCTTATTTGTAATTCTTATCGTGATTGCAGCACTGCTTATGATTGGCATTGTGCTTATCCAGGAGTCAAAGGGAGGCGGTCTGGCTTCTCAGTTCTCAGGTTATAACCAGATTGGCGGTGTTCGCAAGACTACCGACTTCATCGAGAAGGCCACTTGGTTCCTCGCTGGTTTCATGGTATTGGTTAGCGTATGCTGCGCTTATGTAGCTCCACAGGCTGGTAACGAGAGTTCTGTAATGGAGAACTATCAGGCTCCAGCTACTAATCCTAACAATTTGCCTGGCTTCGGTGCCAGTCAGCAGAAAGATGCGGCTGCTCCAGCCACAACTCCAGTTGCAGAGACTCCTGCAGCGCCTGCAGAGAAGAAGTAATACATGCTTCCGGCCTGAAAGGAAATAATAATTCCCCGTCCCTTAATCCTTGGGGCGGGGATTGTTATATATCAGTAATGTAACTGCAACGTGATGGAAAGAAATAAGGAGATATACAGGGTTACGATGGTGGGAGGAGCAGTAAATGTGATACTGCTACTCTTTAAGTTTGTGGCCGGTATAGTGGGGCACAGTGCTGCTATGGTAGCCGATGCTGTGCACTCGCTGTCAGACTTTGTGACTGACATCATAGTGCTGGTGTTTGTACACATCAGTGGTAAACCCAAGGATAAGTCGCACGACTATGGTCACGCCAAGTATGAAACACTGGCAATGACCATTATCGGTGTTGCCCTGCTGATAGTTGCCGTGGGTATCGTTTACAGTGGACTGAATAAGATTATTGCTTGGGCACAGGGCGAGCAACTTAATGCTCCAGGCCTATTAGCTCTATGGGCAGCACTACTGTCGATAGTGTTAAAGGAGGCTGTGTATCATTATTCAATGATTAAGGCACGCAAGCTAAAATCACAGGCAGTTGAGGCCAATGCATGGCATCATCGTAGCGATGCCCTGTCATCGATAGGTACGGCCATCGGTATCGGTGGAGCAATATTCTTGGGACAGCGTTGGACTGTGCTCGACCCTGTGGCATCAATCATTGTTGGTATGTTTATCATAAAGGTGTCGGTGGATTTGTTGAGAAACGGTATTGGAGATCTGATGGAACAGTCACTGCCTGATGCGGTAGAGGATGAGATTCTACAGTTGGTTGCATCGGTGCCAGGAGTGGACAATCCACACGATTTGCGCACACGCCGACTAGGCAACCACTATGCGATAGAGTTGCACATACTGATGGATGGAAACATTACATTATGCGAGGCACACGACAAAGCTTCGGAAGTGGAAGATGTGCTGCGACAACACTACGGTCCTGAAACCCATATCGCAGTACACGTAGAACCAAAATAAAAAATCCCCGCCAGCGTTGGCGAGGACTTTTTATTATTTGATGTTGAGGACTATTATCGACTTTGCTGGTATCTTAACCGTCAGGACGTTCTTCTTAATTTTTGCGTCCTTGTACTCCTTAGGAGCAACTACGTCAGGATGAGTGAAGTTGTTGAAGTCGGCAACATTCTTAGCTGTAAGAATACGACCGCTGACAGTCTTGGCATTGTAGCCTTCAATGTTGAAATCAATAGTCTGAGACTTATCCAGACTTACGTTGGTAAGAGCCAAAACAATGCCACCATCGGTAGTCTTTGCTGCTGATGCAGACAGCAATGGGCAAGGGCGTGTTGTGTTGTCGGCAGTTTTCTGCTTCTCCTTGAAGTACTCTGTGCTGCACTGGATAGTCTCGCTCTCAAGGTCAACTGGCAGATAGGTAGCCTCCTGGAATGGAGTGTACATCTGGAATACCCAGTAGGTTGGTGTGAGTACCATGTGGCCTGTTCCCTCCTGGTCGGTCAGAATCATTGACTGCAGTACGTTGACCACCTGAGCGATGTTAGCCATCTTTACACGGTCGGTGTACTTGTGGAATACGTTCAGACTCAGGGCTGCTACGAAAGCATCGCGCAGAGCATTCTGCTGATATAGATGACCAGAGATAGTACCAGGCTCCTCGTCCCACCATGTACCCCATTCATCTACTAGCAGGCCAATCTTACCCTTAGGATCCTTCTTGTCCATGATATCCTTGTGCTTCTTAATTACCTCTTCTATCTCAAGGCACTTGCCCAGAGCCCAGTAGTACTGGTCGGTATCAAACTTGGTGGCAGAACCCTTAGGTCCGTTCCATCCTGTACAGGTGTAATAGTGCAGAGAGATGCCCTGCATGCGGTTGCCAATCTTATCCATGCATACCTTGGTCCAGTCGTAGTCGTAGTCACTGGCACCAGAGGCAATGCGATACAGATGGTTGTCGCCCTGATCGCGCAGATAGGTGTTGAACTTGCGGAACTCGTCAGAGTAGTACTGTGGTGTCATGTTGCCGCCGCAGCCCCAGGCCTCGTTACCGATACCGAAGTACTTAACTTTCCAAGCCTTGTCGCGGCCATTCTGGCGGCGCAGACGAGCCATCGGTGTATCACCGTCGCTGGTCATATATTCTACCCACTGGGCCATCTCCTTAACAGTACCCGAACCTACGTTCCCGCTGATGTATGGCTCGCAGTCCAGCATCTCGCAGAGATTCAGAAACTCGTGTGTACCGAATGAGTTGTCCTCGATAGTACCACCCCAGTTGTTGTTGCGGAGTGATGGGCGCTGTGACTTAGGACCGATACCGTCCATCCAGTGATAGTCATCAGCAAAGCATCCGCCTGGCCAACGCAGTACTGGAATCTTCAGGGCTTTGAGTGCCTCGAACACATCCTTGCGATAGCCGTTGATGTTGGGAATCTGTGAATCTTCGCCAACCCATAGACCACCGTAGATACATGTTCCCAGGTGCTCAGAGAACTGACCGTAAATTTCCTTGTTGATCTTGGCTCCAGCCTTGTTGGCATGAACTGTAGCTTTCACGTTGTCAGCGGCATTTGCCGTGATGGCAAATGCTGCTGCGATAGTTGCTATGAATACTTTCTTCATATACATTATTTATTATCTACAGCTGCCTGCTCGATTGGGAGACAGCGCTTGTAGTTCTCGATATACTTCTCGAAACCAACCACATCCTCGGCTGTAGGAGCGATAGATACGCCAGTGTTGCCAGCGAATACTACGTCCTCCAGATAGTCGGCCAGATTCTTTCCATTATTATTAATAAGGTAGCCTGCCAGCAGAGCGATACCCCATGCACCACCTTCGCCTGCAGTCTCCATTACAGAGATTGGAGAGTTGAGGGCAGCAGCCAGCATGCGCTGACCTACACCTGCTGTCTTGAAGTAGCCACCATGACCGGTTATTCGGTCAACCTTAATCTTTTCTTCCTTCAGCAGGATGTCGTTACCAATCTTCAGTACGCCGATAGCACCATACAGATGGGCACGCATAAAGTTGGCCAGGTTGAACTTATCGCCAGCAGAGCGTACGAACATAGGACGCCCCTCGGCCAGACCAGTAACAGGCTCGCCTGATACATAGTTGTAAGCCATCAGACCGCCGCAGTCGGTATCACCTTTCAGAGCCTCGTTGAACAGTTTGCCGTAGACCTCGTTCATATCTACAGGCACACCTAGCAGCTGCTGATACTCCTTGAAGAGACCTACCCAAGCGTTGATATCGCTAGTGCAGTTGTTACAGTGAACCATAGCTACTAGTGAACCGTCAGGTGTAGTAACCATATCGATCATCTCGTAAGGTTTGCTCAGTTCCTTCTCCAGTACTATCATTGAGAACGAAGATGTTCCGGCTGATACGTTTCCTGTGCGCTGCTTAACGGCGTTGGTGGCAACCATACCTGTACCTGCGTCGCCCTCAGGAGGACATACGGGGATGCCTGCCTTCAGGTGTCCGCTTACGTCGAGCTTCTTAGCACCCTCGGGGGTGAGGAAACCAGCATTCTCGCCTGCGTTCAGACTCTTTGGCAGAATATCGAGCAGTTTCCAAGAGAATCCCTTTGGAGCGATGAGCTCGTCGAACTTCTTAACCATTGTGGCATCGTAAGTCTTGGTCTTGGGGTCAACTGGAATCATACCCGATGCATCGCCAACACCCAGAACGAACTGACCAGTTACCTGCCAGTGAACGTAACCTGCCAAGGTGGTGAGGTACTTGATGTCGTTTACATGCTCCTCGTTGTCGAGTATGCACTGATACAGATGGCTGATGCTCCAACGCAGGGGGATGTTATAGTTGAAGAGTTCTGAGAGCTCGGCAGCTGCCTTACCTGTATTGGTGTTACGCCATGTGCGGAATGGAACCAAAATCTCCTGCTTCTCGTTGAATGCCATATAGCCGTGCATCATAGCACTGAATCCGATGGCTGCCAGAGATTCAATCTCGCAGTCATACAGCTTCTGAACATCCTTGCGGAGTTCTGCATAGCAGTCCTGCAGACCATACCATACAGCCTCGGTAGAGTAAGTCCACAGACCATCTACCAACTGGTTTTCCCACTCATGTGAGCCCTGTGCTATGGGCTTGTTGTCCTCGTCGATGAGTACTGCCTTGATTCTTGTAGAACCGAATTCGATTCCCAAAATGGCCTTTCCGGCCTCAATAACTTGTTTTGCTGTCATAATATTATATTAGTTAGGAATTATTATCTTTGTGGTAATCGTTCTTTTGCTTTGAGATACGCTTTGTATGAGGTGAAACCACTTGCCTCAGCAGCACTTTCGTCCGTAGAATTAGGATGTTGTGCTTTATATCGCTCGAAGTAGTTGAGGCGCAAGCCATTAACATAGTCGGAGAAACCGCCAAAACGTTCAGTAAACACCTTTGAAACATATCTGCGACTAAAGTTGCAACGTTCTACTACCTGTTCCAGTTTAAGATGCGAATCAAGATAGGCTGCTTCTGTATTAACAAACTGCTCAATTTCTGTGGCTATTCTGCTGCTACGCTCCTCTGCCAGTTCATCGTACTGATATGTTTCTTCCTCAGCTTCTTCTTCATCGACTTCCGTAAGAATGGCAGCACGGCGCCATACTGGCATCACGTTCAACAGTAAGACAATATTGAATATGGCCAATGGAATACACAAAATTGCCATGACTTTTTGTGAGTCGGTGATGAAAGCTGGCCATAAAAATGGGGTGAGTATGATAGGTGTCACCCACATGCGGTGTGCATATTCGGTTGGAAAGTCATCTGGGTTTGAATAGTTCACTTCGCGGGATATTTTTAACCATTGCATAACTTGCCACATAGCAACACATGAATAGCCTATCATGATGATACTTACCACTATCACCACAATGTTCCATGTTTTGAGAAATTCAGAACTAAGCAGTCCTGATGGCCACCATGCATTAGCAACAAGTGGTGCCATGGCCAAGAAGGTGATAATGGCCAAAACAAAATTGGCTTTTTTCCACACTTTCCATTGTTTTACTGTTCCAAAGAAACAGAAAATCAGCGCTCCACAGTAAAAATAATAGGTACAGGGGAAGTATGATTTCATAAGAATCCATGCTGCCTCATTTCGCGGATCTAATACGTATGGCAAAAGAACAGTGCCGCAAAGATAAATCATTACCTGCATTTTGCGGTCAGGCCAAATGTAGGCTCTGCGCTCCTTTGGTGTACCACAGTTGTGTACGCCTCTGACCACAGAAAACACCCAGCAGGTAACTATATAGACTGCTGCTGTCACTCCGTACCAATAAAAATAATCAGTTTGTATCATATTCGACGGCAAAGATACAATTTTTTTTTGATTTAGGGTGTATATTTACTATTTTTTACCTATCTTTGCAAACAAATATTTGGTTGATGATGAAACAATTGAGAATTTCGACAATACTGCTTTGGTGTTTGAGTGCGATGCTGTTTGTGTCGTGCCAAGGACAGCAAGCAAAATTATATAACATCATCGTGTTGGTGCTTGTCGTTTTCGTGTTTTGTCTTTTCATATTTTTCCATCATCGTTCGTCTGTTCGTCTTAAAAAGGCATACCGCGAACTTGAGATAGCCAATAATCGTGCACAGGAGTTGTCGCGTATGAAAAGTGATTTCATACAGCAGATTTCTCATGAGATCCGTACACCGCTCAATGTCCTCTCTGGTTTCACTCAGGTGCTCACGATGCCTAATGTCAAGTATGACGAAGCTACTCTTCAGGAGATTAAAAGCAAGATAACTGAGAATACCGACCGTATTACCAGCCTTGTAAACAAAATGCTTGAGTTGTCGGAAGCCAGAAATCAAACCGTTATTGAGCGTACAGATCATGTCTCGGTTGTTCAGATTGCTACCGAGGCGGTTAATGCTTCTGGGATAGATAACGCCAGCCATTTGGAATTTGATTTGCAAATCTCGCCTGATGTTAATGATGTTTATCTTCAAACCAATCTTGCAGCTGCAGTTCGCTCTTTGTCGTTAATACTCGACAATGCCCGTAAGTTTACTATTCCTTCTGAAAAGCGTATTCATAATACAGTTTCTGATCAATTGCAGAAGGTGGTATTTAGGGTTACTGCTTTCTCAGGGCGAATGTTCTTCTCTGTTGAGGATTCTGGTATTGGTATCCCTCATAAGGAAGCAGAGCGTATATTCGACGAATTTGTACAATTGGATGAGTATTATGATGGTACGGGTATAGGTCTTACCGTAGCCCGTTCTTTGGCACGTCGTATAGGTGGCGATATCAAGGTTGATACCGCTTATATCGGTGGTTCGCGTTTTGTTATGACATTACCGCTCCAATAAAATTAAGAGCACTCATTTGAGTGCTCCTAATCATATTTGCTATTTGCTGTTTTACTTATCGCAGTGCTTTATTCAGCATAAAGTACATCTCGTTGTTGCGGAGTGTCTGCTTGAAGTCGGCGATGTTTGTCTGCTTGTTGATGCGAACATACTCGATGCCGGTCATTTCAGCAAAGTCCTCCCAGTACTCTTCGTTGATGTCGTAAGAGAAAGCGCTGTGGTGAGTACCACCTGCCAGAATCCAGGCTGCTGCACCAATCTCGAATGTAGGCTGTGGAACCCACAGAGCAGAAGCAACAGGGAGCTTAGGCATTGGCTGAGGCTCGATGCATTCTACCTCCTGGCTGATCAGACGGAATCGGTTGCCAAGGTCAACCACGGTAGCCTTGATACCAGCACCGGTCTTTGAGGTGAATACCAGACGGGCAGTCTGCTGCTTGCGAATACCGATGCCCAGGAAGTGAACCTCGAGCTTTGGCTTATCGGTAGCAATCAGCGGACAAATCTCGAGCATGTGGCTCTGCAGACAAGAACTCTTGTCGCCAGCGAAGTTCAGAGTGTAGTCCTCCAGGAATGAACAACCGGTAGGCATACCCTGCTGGATGACCCACAGCGTGCGATAGAGGCAGGCGGTCTTCCAGTCGCCCTCGGCACCGAAGCCATATCCCTCCTGCATAAGGCGTTGTGAAGCCAGACCAGGAATCTGGTCGAATCCGCAGAAGTCAGGTGCATCGATATCTGCATCTCCCAGGTCGTCGAAGTTGGTTGTGAAGGCAGTAGCGCCCTCGTCCTTCAGCACGCGGCGCAGAGCAATTTCTGCCTTGGCAGCATTCTTAACCTTCTCCCAGTAAACCTCCTCGCCACTCTCGTCGATCTTGATGGTGTAGAGCTTCTTGTACTCCTCAACCAAAGCGTCGGCCTCAGCGTCGGTAACCTTCTTGAAGTAGTCCATCAGCGAGCTGACGGGGTAGTAGTCCACGTGGTAGCCCAGACGCTGCTCGAACTCTACGCGGTCGCCATCGGTAACGGCAACGTTGTTCATGTTCATACCGAACATGAGGCAGCGCACGTTGTGAGCATCAGCAACACCGGCTGCTACGCGAGCCCAAACGGCAATTTGCTTCTGAGCCTTCTCATCCTTCCAGTAACCGCAAACCACCTTGCGTGCGATACGCATACGAGTGCAGATGTGACCGAACTCGATATCACCGTGAGCACTCTGGTTCAGGTTCATGAAATCCATGTCGATTTCGCTCCAGGGGATTTCTGCATTGTACTGTGTGTGGAAGTGGAGCAGAGGCTTCTGCAACTGCTGTAGACCCTTAATCCACATCTTGGCAGGCGAGAATGTGTGCATCCATGTGATGATACCTACACACTTAGCGTCGTTGTTAGCAGCCAGCATAATCTGCTCAACTTCCTTTGAACTGTTGGCTGTGCCCTTATATACAATCTTTACGGGGATGTTACCGCTCTTGTTCAGACCGTCAACCATCTCCTTAGAGTGTCCGTCAACTGCAACTACTGCATCGCCTCCGTACAGAAGCTGTGCACCAGTTACCCACCAAATCTCATAATTCTTAAATGCTTCCATTGTTTTAATTGTTTTTTAGTTATTAATTAATGTTTCTGTCCTTTCTGTCCGTAGTAAGCATTAGGACCGTGCTTACGCATATAGTGCTTCTCGACGAGCAGAGGGTTCATCGTGAGGTTAGGATTAACCGAGAAGGCTACGAATGCCATTTTGGCACACTGCTCCATTACCTTTGCATTATATACTGCGTTGTCGGGCGAGGTACCCCATGAGAATGGACCGTGATTCTTAACCAACACAGCTGGTGTGTGATCGGGGGTAATCTTACGGATGTTCAGAATCTCATCAACAATCACATTACCTGTCTCTAGCTCATACTGGCCCTTAACTTCAGCCTCGGTCATATCGCGAGTGCAGGGAATGTCCTTATAGAAATAGTCGGCGTGTGTGGTGCCGATGTTGGGGATATCGCGACCTGCCTGAGCAAATGCTGTGGCATAGGTAGAATGGGTGTGAACCACGCCCTGGATATTTGGGAATGCCTTATATAATACAAGATGTGTAGGAGTATCTGATGATGGGTTAAGTTCGCCATCTACCACCTCGCCTGTTTCCAGGTCAACCACTACCATATCGCTGGCCTTCATCACATCATAATCTACGCCAGAGGGCTTGATTACTACCAGTCCCTTCTCACGGTCGATACCAGACACATTGCCCCATGTAAAGATTACCAGATTCTGCTTCACAAGGTCAAGATTGGCCTTGAATACTTTTTCTTTCAGTTCTTCTAACATTGTTCTTATAGTTTAAAATATGATTCTTCGGTATATGCTTTCTTGTTGAAACGGTAGAGATATGCACCACGTTTTGAACTCTTCTTGTCGATGAGGTCTGTCTTCTGGATGAAGTCCATATCCTTCACGCGCTTGCGGAAGTTGCGCTTGTCGAGTTCTACACCATACACAGCCTCATATAATGTTTGCAACTGGGTAAGTGTGAAGAGACTGGGCAGTAGGTTGAAACCTACTGGCTCGTTCGCCATCTTTTCCTGAATCAGTTTGCGAGCCATGTTCACCATCTCGTTGTGGTCAGAGTAGAGCTCTGGGATTTCCTCAACGTCAATCCATTCTGCACCATGCGACTTGCGCAGTTTTTCGTCGTAGTCGCTAGCGTTGATAAGTGCATAGTAAGCTATTGATACTACGCGTTCGCCTGGGTCGCGATCTACCTTGCCAAATGCACCAATCTGGCTCATGTAGATGTTGCGCAGACCAGTAAGTTCAAATAGGGTGCGTGATGCTGCATCGTCAACACTTTCAGTGGCATCAACGAAGCCTCCGTAGAGGCTCCATTGATCACGTCCAGGATCCATCTGGCGACGGCCTATAAGAATCTTCAGTTTCTTCTCGTCGAATCCGAAGATGATGCAGTCTACCGACAACCAAACTTTAGAATGTTCGTTATAGAATGTCATTTTTATAATAAAATTACCAGAAATAAGCATAGAAGCAGCTGCACAGGCCAATAACAACCAGTGTGCCTACTATATCCCAAACGCCCCAGCTCTCACGGATGCTCTTCTTGAAATCAGATGTGAATGTGATTGCATCAATCTGAGCCTTTGAAGGAGCAGGTGTGAAGAAGCTAACAGCAACCATCAACAGAATTATGAATACGAGCAACCAGCACTCGAATACAAGCCAGTTGGTCTGCCAGAACCATGATGTGGCATCCCAGAATGCACCATCCATAGCTGCCTTACCTGTATCGGTGATAACGTTGGTAACCAGACGAATCATACCAACTACGAAACCGCCGATAAGACCCCATTCACCTGCCTTAGGAGTAATCTTCTTTGAGAAGATACCAAGAGTAAACACAGCCACCATGGCAGGTGCCAGCAGTGACTGGATGCCTTGCAGATAGCTATAGAGCGAGCCAAGGCTCATCATTACAGGCATCCACAGCAGACCAAGCAGCACTACAACAACGGTTGCAGTACGACCTACGAATACGTAGTGAGCCTCGCTCTTACCTTGTTTCATAGGCTTGTAGAAGTCTTCTGTGAACAGTGTGGCACAGCTGTTGAAGAATGCTGCCAGTGAAGCAACGAGGGCGCAAACGAAACCGATAGTAACGATACCCTTGATACCTGCAGGCAGAATGTTCTTAACCATCAGAGCAAAGGCAGCATCGGTGTCTTCCATCACGAAACCGTTGATACCACGCTGAGCAAGAGCAGCAGCGATCATACCTGGGATGAGGAACATGAAACAGGGAAGAATTTTGAAGAATCCGGCTGCGATAGTACCACGACGGGCACGAGCCATAACGTCCTTGTTATCTTCGCCAGGAACCTGACCAAGTACACGCTGAACAATGTGCTGGTCGGTACACCAGTACCAGAATCCAATGATACATGCACCAAGGAATACTACGTAGCCAGGATACTCTGCATACATAGGATCGCCTGGATCGGTGTGGAACATATGGTTGATACCATAACCATCGTGCATAGCGCGAGCTGTATCCATCATAGTGGTCCAACCCTCAACGATGCTACCTCCACCAAGAGTGGCAAGGCCTAGGAAGAGTACGAGGAAAGAACCTATAATAAGAATAGGTGTCTGGATAGAAGAAAGTGTCATAACACCCTTCATACCGCCGAATACGGTGAATACTGCAGTTACAGCAATCAGACCAATAGCACCAACCCAGAAGTTGAGACCAAGCAGATATTCAAAGAAGATACCACCTGTAAAGGCTGTAACTGATACTTTGGTTAGCACATAAGCTACCAGGGTGATAATCGACAGCCATGAACCTGTGCGCTGAGTGTAGCGGAACTTCAGGAAGTCGGGCATGGTAATAATCTTACCCATCTTGTTGATGAGCAGTTGATAGAAAGGTACGAACAGCCAACCCAGAATCAGGATCATCCATCCCTGCATCTCCCAGTGGGCCATACCTACGCCATCCTTAGCACCGGTACCTGCCAAACCTACCAGGTGCTCTGAACCGATGTTGGCAGCAAAGATAGCCATACCGATAACGTACCAAGGCTCACCCTTACCAAAGAGGTAAGCCGAAGAATCTTCGCCCTGCTGGGCTTTCTTGTCTTTCCAGATGGCATACCATACAGCAGCCACCACTCCTAAAAGGCCGACTGCTAAAATAGTCCAATCGAGCCAAATGAATTCATGTGAACTCCAATTCATTGTTCTAGATGTTATTATTTAGTAATTAATGATTATTTGATTGAAAATTTGTAAGCAGCGTGGCTGAAGTACTTCTCACCAGGATTCAGCACAGGCTGTACCCAGTCTGGGTGGTTAGGTGAGTCGGGATACTTCTGGCTCTCCAGACATACACTAACGTGCTTGGGGTAGGTGATGCCACCCTTGCGGGCAATATCCTTGTCGGCACCCACACCCTGGAAGTTTCCGCTATAAACCTGAACACCAGGCTCGTTGGTAAACATCTCCATCATGATGCCTGTCTTTGGGCTGTAGAGACTAGCACATACCTGTGTGTCATCGCCCTTTCCGTCCTTGTATGTGTTCAGGCAGAAGTTATGATCATAACCTGTTGCATTCTGAATCTGGTCAAAGTCACTCTTGATGCTGTCACCCAAAGCGTGTGGTGTACGGAAATCCATGGGAGTTCCCTCTACCGGCTTGATTTCGCCTGTTGGGATATACAACTTGTCGCTTGGAGTAAACTTGTCGGCATTTACATACAGCACCATATCGTAGGCAGGCTGTGTAAAGTCGCCGCTCAGGTTGTAGTAGTTGTGATTAGTCTGGTTGATGATGGTTGGTTTGTCTGTCTCAGCCTCCCATGTCATATCCAGTACATTATCTGATGTGAGTTTGTAAGTAGTAACAGCCATTACCTTTCCAGGGAATCCGTTCTCTCCGTCAGCAGCTACGATAGTAAGCTTCAGGATAGAGTCACCTATCTGCTCGGCATCGTAAACCTGATGCATCCAACCGGTGTTGCCACCGCCGTGCAGACAGTTAGGACCGTCGTTCTTCTTCAGCTGGATAGTGTCGCCATTCAGTATGAATTGTCCGTTCTTGATGCGGTTGGCATAGCGACCTACGCTTGATCCGTAATCACTTGGGGTGTTGATGGTGTCGGCATACTGGGCGATGTTGTCAAATCCCAGTACTACGTCGGTTGGCTTGCCATCCTTGTCGGGCACTACCAGCGATACGATACGTCCACCATAGTTGGTGATGCATACCTCCATACCGTTCTGGTTCTTCAGGGTGTAGAGTTTTACTGGCTTCGACTGAATGGTGGTGTCAAACTTGGCTGGGTCTAGACCTGATACTGTTAGTTGACTAGCCTGCTGGCCGCCTGTACACGAGAGCATAAGTGCTGCTGCACCAACTCCCATCAATGTTGCTTTCAATGCTTTCATTTTCGTTTCGTTTTAAGTTATTATTGTTTTATAATCATTATTTAGGGTGTAAAATTACAATTATAATCTGAAATGCCAAACAAAAAACGATAAAAAAATGCGAGTAAGGTGTGTTGCTTACACCTTACTCACATATTTTAACCTTTATAAACACAAAGACTGTGTTTTTGTTGGTTCTGAGTTAGCAAATCTTACGTGAACCGTCGCCGATTACTACATCGTAAACCTTAGGCTCATGACCATACTTTGCGTTGAACTTAGCCTTGGCATCCTCTATGAACTTCTTGTAGAGATCGTTGCGAACAAGGTTAATGGTGCATCCACCAAATCCACCGCCCATGATGCGGCTACCGGTAACACCGTTCTCCTTGGCTAGATCGTTCAGATAATCCAGCTCCTCGCATGATACTTCGTAGTCTTTCGACAGTCCTTCGTGGGTCTGATACATCAGCTCGCCTACCTTCTCGTAGTCGCCCTCGTTCAGAGCATCGCACACTGCCAGTACACGATCCTTCTCGCCGAGCACAAACTTAGCACGCTTGTAGTCCTCTTCGCCCACTTCTGCACGAACCTCGTCAAGCTGCTCCCATGTGCAGTCACGCAGGGTCTCAAACTTACCTTCTGGATGCTTGGCCTGAATGTGCTTTACTACATTCTCGCAACTGTTACGGCGGTCGTTGTAAGGCGAACCAGCCAACTGGTGCTTAACTACAGAGTCGAGTAGTACCAATCGATAACCATCTGGCTTGAATGGGAAGTACTCAAACTCGCGTGAGCGACAGTCAAGACGCATCAGGCAGCCTGCCTTGCCGAATACAGAGGCAAACTGGTCCATGATACCGCAGTTTACGCCGCAGTAGTTGTGCTCTGTAGCCTGACCAGCCAGTACCATATCCCACTGCGAAACCTTGTTGTCGCCGAAGATGTCGTTCAGACCACAGGCAAAGCAACTCTCCATAGCTGCTGATGATGACATACCGGCTCCAAGGGGTACATCGCCTGCAAATGCGATATTAAATCCCTTAACAGGAACACCCAGTTTCTTCATCTCGAGTGCTATACCATATATATAGCGTGCCCATGAGGCCTTAGGACCTGCAGGGTCAGAGAGTTTGAAATCTACACGGTCCTTCAGGTCGATAGCGTATGCCATAACAGTGTCCTCTGTACCATTGGCACGCATCTCGGCCATAATACCCTTGTCAACTGCTCCTGGGAATACAAAACCACCATTGTAGTCGGTGTGCTCACCTATCAGGTTGATACGTCCGGGAGATGCATATACGTTACCTGTCTTTCCATCAAAGTGCTTGATGAAACGGCTTCTTACAAATTCGATGTCCATAATTTTAATGTTTTTAGGGGTTAATATTAGTCAACCTTAATATCCGTGTTCACATTCTTGCTGCCTACTAGGGCATAGAACAGGATATAAGCCAACATTGCGATAACAAGCCAGTAGCTGACAATCTCACCAGCAGACTTTGCGATAGCCTCCTGGATGAGTGGCATGATACCACCACCAACTACCATTGTCATGAAGATACCTGACGCAGCCTCGGTGTACTTGCCCAGACCCTCTACCGAAAGGTTGAAGATACCTCCCCACATTACAGATGTGCAGAGTCCACAGGCAGGAATAAGGAATGCTTTTGCGGGTACATCATGTCCGTTGAACGAGATTGTTACACTCTCGGGCATAAAGATGGCAATCACGAGCAGCAGGATAGCTACAGCGCTTACTGTGGTGAGCTGTGTCTTGGTAGAAACCTTACCAGAGATAGCGCTAGAGCATGCACGACCGATCATCATCAGGAGCCAGTAGGCTGCTGCCAATGTACCGCCGGCTGCTGCTGCACCTTCGAATGGAAGCTTAGTCACATAGAAGTTCAGCTCCATAGGGATGCCAATCTCGATACCTACGTAGAAGAAGATGGCGATTACGCCCAGCACACAATGGCGAAAAGCCAACGGACTGCGCTCGTACTTAGGAGCCACCTTGCCCAGTGTAGGCTCAGGGATAGTAACACGGCTGATGATAACAAACGAAATAGCAAATACTGCTATACCGATGAACAGCAGGGGAGCAACATCGCCCATGCTGGTCTCGGCTGTAACTGTACCTACCAGCACACCAGCCAACAGTGGGGTGAGTGTACCGGTCAGCGAGTTCAGTGTACCGCCCACCTGAATCAGCTGGTTACCCTTGTTGCCGCCGCCTCCTAAGAGGTTCAGCATTGGGTTAACCACTGTGTTCAACATACATACGCAGAAACCGCAGATGAATGCACCCAGCAGATAGATAACCAGGTTGAGGGCTACAGGTATGCTATCGTACGTAAATACGTAAGAACCTGCACCAACCAAGCTTGAAAGATACTGGAAGCAAAGACCTACAATACCCACGATTAGTGCAATCAGGGCAAGCATCTTACCTGCAGGGATACCCATAAACAGGTAAGCGGCAAAGTTCATCAGGTTACCCCAAGCTTTGGCAAATGGGTATTCAAATCCCCATATATTGCCAAAGGGGGCTCCCATGTTGGTTACGAAGCTAATCATCGCGAAGATGAAACACATCGTGATAATGGCTATCACTTTGCCATTCTTATTTGTCTCAGTCATATTGTGTCAATAATTTATATAGATGGTTTGGTTTATTACTCAACTACACCGAAACGGTAGATAGTCTTCTGCTTGTATCTCTGTCCGGGATTCAGTACTACGCTTGGGAAGTATGGACGGTTTGGTGAATCGGGGAAGTGCTGTGCCTCGAAGCAAACTGCCGAACGATGTGGGAATGTGCAGCCGTTGGCACCCTTGTATCCGTTCAGGAAGTTGCCTGAGTAGAGCTGCAGACCTGGCTCGGTGGTGTAAACCTCCATAGTGCGGCCGCTCTTTGGATCGGTAACCTTGGCAGCAAATGAGAGTTCGCCCTCTTCCTGCTTGTTCAGCACGTAGTTGTGGTCGAAACCATGACCAAACTTAATCTGCTCGTTGTCAGCATCGATATCCTGTCCGAATGCCTTTGGCTTGCGGAAGTCGAATGGAGTACCCTCAACCTTCAGGATTTCACCCGTTGGGATAGCTGTAGCATCTGTAGGCAGATAGAAGTCGGCGTTAATCTCGCATATCTGGTCGTTGATGCTTGGTGTAGGATCAGCGGTACCAGCCAGACTGAAGAATGCGTGATGTGTAAGGTTCACGATGGTCTTCTTGTTTGTGGTAGCCAGATATTCAATCACTAGCTCGTTCTGGTCGGTGAAGGTAAATTCTACGGTCACGTCCAGCTCGCCGGTGAATCCTTCCTCACCGTAGGATGAAATACGATGCAGGGCCAAAGATCGTGGTCCCATCTGGCGCGCGTCCCAAACTTTGGCGTTGAAACCGATGTTTCCGCCGTGCAGGTGGTTAGGACCGTCGTTGAGTGCCAGTTGGTAATCCTTGCCGTTCAATGTAAACTGTCCTTTGCAGATACGGTTACCCCAACGACCGATGAGGGTAGAGAGGTAAGGCTCGTTTCCGCTGGTCAGCTGCTTGATGTCGTTGTGACCCTGGATTACGTTAGCTACTTTGCCATCCTTGCCAGGAACCATAATAGCACAAATGGCACCTCCGTAGTTTGAGATAGCCACTTCATAACCTTTACGGTTTCTAAGAATGTACAAGTCGGTTTTTTTACCGTTGATGGTGGTCTGGAAGTCTTCGCGCTTCAGACCGCACAGATTCACTGTCTCTGTAGTGTTCGCCATATTGTTATGTTTTTAGTTAAAAATTTATTTTTCTGCAAAGTAACAGAAAAAAAACGAAATTGACGAACGTTTCGACGAAAAAAGTGTTGTTGTAGTATTAAAAAACTCTAAATACAGTTTTTTAGCAGGTCTGCTACCACATAACTGCTACCTCCAACGAACACAAAGTCGTTATTATCTGCAACAGCCTTTGCTGCTTCGTAGGCCGATTTTACGTCAGGATAGGCATCGCCAATCAGCTTTTTGCCATGTCCGTATAGCTTCAATACATTCTCCGAAATAGATCTTTTATTGTTGGCTTTTGTAAAATAATACGTTGCATTTTGTGGTAGCAGGTCCATCACACCTTGTATGTCTTTGTCGTCTACCATACCAAACACTATATGCATTCGGTTGCATTTTATATTCTTGAGTTGTTTGCTCAGATATATCCACCCTGGCACATTGTGACCTGTGTCACAGATAGTCAGTGGTGCCTCGCTCACCTTCTGCCAGCGTCCCTTCAGTCCAGTCAGGTTGCATACGTGCAGAAAACCTTGGCGTACTTCACGGTTCTGGCAATTTGTATTGGCCTCGCACTTTGTGGCGTGCATATAGCCCATAGCTTCAAGCTGCTGTATAGCGCATAGTATGGTGTTTGCGTTCTTTTCCTGATAGCTTCCGTTCAGTTCTCCGTTTATTATTCCGAAACTCTTGGTCTGGTATTCTATTCCTTTAGCACCTATCGAAGCAGAGATAATCTGCTTGTTATCCTCAGCAAATGTGATTGGAGCTTTTTTCTCGTTTGCGAGTGCCTCGAACACCATTCGTGTTTCGGGGGTGGTCTCACCGATTACCACGGGCACACCTTTCTTAATAATACCAGCCTTCTCCATCGCAATCTGCTCAAGCGAAGTGCCCAGGAACTGGGTATGGTCCATGCCGATATTTGTGATAACCGATAGGATAGGGGTGATGATGTTGGTGCAGTCCATGCGTCCGCCCAGTCCAACTTCTATCACAGCTATGTCAACGTTCATCTCGGCAAAGTAATTGAATGCCATTGCCGTAGTGAGTTCAAAGAATGAAGGATACAGAGGCTCGAAGAATGATTTCTCCTTCTCTACAAAGTCGACTACATACTCCTCGCTGATAGGCTGACCATTCACGCGAATGCGCTCGCTGAAGTCAACCAGATGTGGCGAAGTGTATAGTCCTACCTTGTAGCCGCACATCTGCAGAACTGCAGAAAGCGTGTGAGCACATGAACCCTTGCCGTTGGTGCCAGCCACGTGTATCGTGAGATACTTCTTGTGCGGATGGTTGAAATGCTTGTCAAGTGCATGACTGTTGTCAAGACCCTCCTTGTAGCCGTCGGCACCCTGTTTCTCAAACATTGGCAGTTGGTTGAACAGGTATTCACACGTTTCCTGATATGTCATAGCTATACCTTTTAATATATTAATTAAAGTAATTCTTGAATTTCTGGAAGATTGAGTCGCGAGTCTGCTTGTCGCCCTTGAAGTTGTCGCTGGTCTTGAACTGCTCAATGGCCTTTTTCTCCTCCTTGGTCAGGGTCTTAGGCACATACACGCTAATGTTCACTACCAGGTCGCCGCGTCCGCTTCCGTAGCCTTGTACGGCAGGCAGTCCCTTACCGCGTAGGCGCAGGGTCTTTCCTGGCTGGGTTCCATTATCCAGTTTTACCTTCAGTTTATTACCCTCGATGGTAGGTATCTCTACTTCGCCACCCAGTGCTGCTGTGGGGAAGTCGAGTAGCAGGTTGTAGATCAGGTCGTTGCCGTCGCGAACAAATGTCTGGTTTGGTTCTTCCTCGATAAATACCTGGATGTCGCCTGATATGCCATTGCGCTTGCCGGCATTTCCCTTGCCTGGCACGTTTACTACCATACCTTCGGCTACACCTGCGGGGATGTTTATCTCTACTACTTCCTCGCCCTTTTCTATACCATTACCGCCACAGTGCTTACATTTGTTCTTTATCACCTGGCCTTCGCCGTTACAGGTGGGGCAAACGCTCTGCTGCTGCATCATACCGAAGATGCTTTGGGTGGTGTGGGTGATGTAACCTTGACCATGACATGTGGGACACTGCTCCTTAGTGCTGCCAGCCTCTGCACCGCTACCATTGCAGTGTGGGCATGGGATATCCTTGCGCACTTTGAACTTCTTGGTTACACCGGTGTTGATTTCTTCGAGTGTTAACTTCACCTTAAGTCGCAGGTCACTACCGCGGTGTTGCTGCTGACGGCGCTGACCTCCGCCGAATCCGCCGAAACCATGACCACCGAAGATGTCACCGAACATAGAGAAGATGTCGTCCATGTTCATATTGGTCTCGAATCCGCCGAAACCGCCGAATCCACCGCCCATGTTAGGACCGTCGAATCCGAACTGGTCGTACTGCTGACGTGTCTTTGGATCGTGCAGCACGTTGTATGCCTCAGCCGCTTCCTTAAATTTCTCCTCAGCTTCCTTGTCACCGGGGTTACGGTCGGGGTGATACTTGATGGCTATCTTTCGATACGCTTTCTTGATTTCGTCTTCTGTTGCGCCCTTCTGGACGCCCAGCACCTCGTAATAATCTCGCTTCTGTGCCATTTAATTGTCAATTTTCAATTGTCAATTATCAATTACTTACTGTCCTACTGCCACTTTGGCGTGGCGGATTACTTTGTCGTTAAGCTTGTATCCCTCCTGTAGGCAGTCGATAACCTTTCCCTTTTTGTCATCGCCCATGCCAGGAACCATTGCTACAGCTTCGTGCAGGTCGGTGTCAAAGTCGGCATCCTTAGTCTCAATCTTGCTTACCCCCTGACCTTCGAGTGTCTTTACGAACTTCTGGTAAATCAGTTCCATACCCTCGCGCAGCACCTGTGGATCATCGGTCTTGCTACCGTTGGCGATAGCACGCTCCATGTCGTCGAGCACAGGCAGAATGGCAGTTATCACCTTCTCGCCGCCGTTCAGTATCAGTTCGGCACGCTCCTTCAGTGTGCGCTTGCGGTAGTTGTCAAATTCGGCTGCCTTGTACAGCAACTGGTTCTTCAGTTCTGCAACCTCTTCTAGTGCCTTCTCCAGAGGGTCTTTTTCTTCCTCTTCATCCTTGGCAGTTCCCTCGGCAGCAACTGTCTCTTCTGCCTCTTTGTCAGTCTGCTCCACTGGCTCCTCGTTCAGAGTCTCCGCCTCTTCGATGTTGATATCTTTTTCTGTCATAATAGCGTTGTTTAAATGTTCTGCTTGTTTTAATGCAAAAACTGTGCCTAATTATCAATTGTCAATTATCAACTGTCAATTATCAATTATTGGTACATCTTCTCCTTCTGAGCCTTGATGCTCTCATCGTAGATGTAGTCGTCGTATGTGGTAAGCTTGTCGATGGTGCCCTTTGGTGTCAGTTCGATGATGCGGTCGGCCACGGTGTTGATAAACTCATGGTCGTGCGAAGCAAACAGGATGTTACCCTTAAAGTTTATCAGGTTGTTGTTGAATGCCTGAATAGACTCCAGATCCAAGTGGTTGGTTGGGGTGTCGAGGATAAGACAGTTGGCATTCTTAAGTTGCATACGAGCTATCATACAGCGCATCTTCTCACCTCCACTCAGCACGTTAACATGCTTAAGTACATCCTCCTCCTTGAACAGCATACGGCCCAGGAATGATTTCATCGTCACCTCGTTGCCTGGTCCCCACTGGCTCAGCCAGTCTACCAGGTTCATCTCGCTCTGGAAGAACTCGGTATTGTCGAGTGGCAGATAGGCAGTGGTGATAGTTACACCCCACTTGTATGTACCAGCCTGAGCCTCGCGATTGCCGTTGATAATCTCAAACAAGGCGGTCATTGCCTTGGGGTTGTGACTCAGGAATACGGTCTTCTGTCCCTTCTCGATAGTGAAGTTCACGTTGTCGAACAGTACTGTTCCGTCGGCGTCAACAGCCTTCAGTCCCTCAACCTCCAGTATCTGTGTTCCTGGCTCGCGCTCCATCTGGAATATGATGCCTGGGTATTTACGTGTAGATGGTGTAATCTCTTCTACGTTCAGCTTCTCCAGCATCTTCTTTCGCGATGTGGTCTGCTTTGATTTTGCCACGTTAGCGCTGAATCGGCGGATAAACTCCTCCAGCTGCTTCTTCTTCTCTTCGGCCTTCATCTTCTGATTCTGAGCCTGACGCAGAGCCAACTGAGAACTCTCGTACCAGAACGAGTAGTTACCGCTGAACAGTGTTACCTTGCCAAAGTCGATATCCACAGTCTGTGTAGATACTGCATCCAGGAAGTGACGGTCGTGAGATACTACCAGTACACATTGCTCCAGATTGCTCAGATATTCCTCGAGCCACTGTACTGTGTCCAGGTCGAGGTCGTTGGTAGGCTCGTCGAGCAGCAGGTTGTCGGGGTGACCGAACAGAGCCTTAGCCAGCATCACACGCACCTTCTCGTTGTTTGATATCTCGCTCATCTGCTTGTAGTGCTCTGTCTCCTTTACGCCCAGATTCTGCAGCAGCTGTGCTGCCTCGCTCTCAGCCTCCCAACCGTTCATCTCGGCAAAGGCCATCTCCAGGTCGGCGGCGCGTACACCGTCTTCCTCGCTCATTTCGGGCTTGGCATACAGAGCCTCGCGCTCCTTCATGTTCTGCCATAGTGGCTGATGTCCCATCAGCACAGTGTTCATCACTGAAAACTCATCATACTTAAAGTGGTCCTGCTCTAGCACGCTCAGGCGTTCGCCTGGCTGCATCTCGATGGTACCCTTGTTGGCCTCAAGCTCACCGCTGATGGCACGTAGAAGGGTTGACTTACCGGCACCGTTAGCACCGATAATACCGTAAATATTACCACTTGTAAACTTCAGGTTCACGTCCTTGTAGAGAACCTTCTTTCCAAACTGGATTGCCAGATTTGTAACTGTGATCATCTTACTCTTATAAATTATATTTTATTTGGGGTGCAAAGGTACAAAAAAAATCCCAAAGCACCAAGAAACAAACAAAAAAAACTATAGTTAGCCGCTTAAGTGCTGTGAAGTTCTGAATTGGTTACTTGTTAATAAACAAAGTTGGAGTGACATCAACGCCACCCCAACTTTGTGTTTTCAATCAATAGTTTATTTGATAATTTTCTTACCATTTACTACGTATACTCCATTTGGCAAGTCGTTGAGTATCTTTTCGTCTTTACCCTGTTTAAGCAACATGCCTGATAGTGAATATACTCTGATTACACCATCTTTATTCTTGTAAGCTAATGGCAGATTCATAATGCCAGTAGTTTCATTGTCATCAAAGATATTGATGCTGCGAGTGGTACCGCCACCGCTATCAATCGTCATGTAAGCCTCGAATGGTCTTACCTGTCTTGAATCTCTGATAAACGCACTTCCTTCTGCTAGATTACTATCTGTATTAGTGCTCCATAAATTGTTTACATTTAGAGCATAAATGTCAGAACTTCTATCAGTATTCTGATAGTTTGGTACAAAGTTACGGTGCCCTCGTTTACTACTTACGAGATTATCAGAGGTATGAACTGTCACATTCGACGCGCTAAACACAATATTTCCTGTGATGTTATATGTAGCATCATAGTTCTCATTGTTTGGCATACTGATGATGTATGGAGTGTTTGCTTTGATGGCAGACTCATTCTTCCATCCATCCTCATTCATACTACATAGCCAGAATGGGCGCTTACTGTCGCCAAGAGTCCATTGCGTGTGAGGCACAAGCTCTGTACCGATATTATTGGTCACCACGGTCACATCGAATGGAAGTACGATTGTTTCCCATCCTTGACAAGTGCTATAACCTGTCTTCATGCTATAGTTGTGCTCGTATGTTATCAGCTCTGCTGTAAACTCTTGTGGGCAATAGAAGTTATTCCCACTAGCAGCATCAGTAAGCGTGATGCTTTTTGCCTTGCCGTTTACAATTACATTCTTCACTTCAGTTGGAGCATAATCTGCTGCCTTTAAATACAAAAGCATGTTTGGATTAGTAACTTTTTCCTTGAATTTTACCTGTGGGTTCCAAATAACTGCTGCTAGTTGGCTTGCCGATTCAAAACCACCATCTTCGAATCCTTTCACAGTCCATGTAGAGTTATAAGCAGAAACAGTTTCAGGTACTTCTATCCATAATCCATAGTTACCCTTTGCTACTACTACCTCTTTTTGTTCTGTTGAAGTTACTTTAAACTCCATTCCGCTATATGTGATTGCTTCGACAGCCTTGAATTGTACTTCAACTGTTATGTCTTCATTAATATTGCTGATGGTATACTTATTATTCACAATATTGGCGGTTACATCAGTATCGTTTATGATAAAACTTTTTAACAGATAAGCGTCGTCAGGAATTATTATAAGATCTACTGAAGTTCCTTCAATTACTGTGAATGTGCTGGTCTTGCCTTTAATAGAAGTATCACCATATCTTACTGATCCATTACCAGAGGCTTTTATAGACAATGTATATGTAGTAGGTGGAATTGCTTCAAACTCTGCTTCTACATTAGTATTTGCACTGATACTACTAATTGTATACTGATTATTAGAGATGCTTGATGTAACATCTGTGCTATTAACTGTCAGACTCTTAACTCTATAACCATCATCTGGTGTCAATGTGATGGTTACAGAAATCCCTTCGTTAACGGTGAATGTGCTAGTCTTATCTTTGACAGAATTATCACCGTAACTTACTGATCCGTTACCTGTAGCTTTGATTGATAAAGTATAGGTAGTAGGTGGTATTGCTTCGAACTCGGCTTCTACATTAGTATTTGCACTGATACTACTAATTGTATACTGATTATTAGAGATGCTTGACGTTACATTTGTATTATTAACTGTCAGACTCTTAACTCTATAACCATCATCAGGTGTTAATGTGATAGTAGCCGATAATCCTTCATCAATTTCAAATGTGTGGGTGTCGTTTTTTATAGAAACGCCATTATAGGTAACAGTTCCTTTACCTGTAGCATTGATTGACAGTTTGTATATACTTGGTTCTATATATGTATCGTACGGGCGTGGGGCTGTACCAGCCCCCTCCTTTACGTAGAAGTTGTTTGAACCAGTCTGATCAATCAGAGACTCTGTACCATCTTCAAGCATCCAAATCACATCCTTGATATAATAATTACAAGCCTCCTTGATTTCTGCCATATTGAATGCGATAGTTTTGAACTGCTTGCCCTCACTACCATCACACTGTGTTGGTATAGTGAATGTACGTTCGAACTGCTGCCAATCACTTTCGAAGTTTACGTCACCGATAGCTGCCCAATGGATGTAACCACCAGGTTCGCTATGGCACTGTGTTGTAGTCTTTGCATTAATAGAGCTTCTATATTTGAACTTAATAATAGTTGTTTCTCCAGCAGCTACTACACGGTTTGCAATAATAAAGAACTGGTTATCCCAAGCACATCCAGTGCCACCATCATCTGCTAGGTCATCCCTCTCCTGACCATGTACAACAATCTGTGTTGGGTTGGGATTTATTTCAGGGAGTACCTGTGTATTCCCCTCAAGCATTACGAAGTTAATCTGATCACGATGAGAATCAATTGTTATCTGCCATACACCACTGCTAGGTAAAGTAATCTTCGCATTACTTGCTGCTTCATAGTCGAACCAAAGGTCTGGGTTATTTTTGATAGTACCTGAAGGTTTTATTGTAAAAGTCCTGAATGAAGCATTATCGCCGCGAACTGTTGAAATCATAACCTGATTAACATATGAGGATGCGTTACCTCTTGTACCAATAGTAGCGACAAATACACTCTCATCATTTGCTTTTGGCTTGAACTCAATGGCGTTGTCTAAATCGTAATCAAGGCCTGTTTTAGTGTTAGCACCAGCAACGAAGTATCCCTCGTCAAGTGTCATAGTCTGCCAGGAGAGATCATCGAAATAGAATACATTAGGTGTGCGGCCATTTGTTTCATCAGAACACAGATTGAATGCAAGTGAGTAAGTGCCACTAACATTCATTGTGAGAGTCTTATCAAATTCCTGCCATTTTCCTGTGAAACTAACATCACCAACAGCATTCCAATCGTTATAGTCGGATGGATTCTTCTTGTGCCACTGAGTACCTACAGTACAAGGGTGCTCAGCTTTATAACGGAACTTAATTCTTATCTGTTCGCCTTCCTTAAAAGCTCTAGGAGCCTGAATCCAGAACTGGTTTGACCATGTGATTGAATTTTCTTCATCATAAATTTGGGCAATTTGATCAACATGAACGGCAAACACGTGATTGCTTTTATTTCCTGCTTCTGTTTCGATGTCAGCAGGATATGGACGGGCTCTGCCGTCTAATACTGCCCAATCTAGTGTACCGCTGTCATTATTCCTACCCATGGTCAGAGACCATGCGCAAATTTCAGGAGCTCGGTCGGTTCTCCAGTTGATGTTAACTCCATCTGTCTGCTCAAGAGCCCATGTAGGCCATGGGGTCTCGGCATCACCCATATACTTACTCTCAGTTGCTTCACCTGAAACGATAGACTTACCATCATTTGTTAGCCACTCCTGCCATGTAACAGGTTGTTGCTCCTTCTCTTCATGAGAAACAGTTAGACTTTTCCACTCTATTGTTGCAGTTGTTGTCCCAGGTTGAGCAACAAGGAAGCAAGATGAACTACCGATGTCGGTATGTTTCCACTCAAGTTCCTGGAAATCTTTACTTGCAGGGATGTAAACATTGGCTATGGATTGCTGACCTTCGTCCCAACCCCAGCCCATGTTGACGTTTATGCTACATGCTTTTGAAACTCTGACCAATGCCTTGACAGTGTATGACTCTCCTATTTTTGTATAGATTCTATCGGCAATGAAATACTGATGCCATCGTGGCTTGTCATTCTGAATCTTGTAGTACCCCACACCACTCTCAGTTGTAACGATAACGTCGCTAGTTGCTCCGTCCTCATTATCCAATGTCTCATACCGATAGTCGGCACCAAAGTCAGTCATTATACCATCATACCACTCAGGCACATAGCCCATCACATAGAATGGGAAACCTGTGTAATTTGAGTAATCAATCGAATAAACGGCTTCCATATTATCTGCTTTTGCTCCCGTAAACATTGTTAGGAAAGCAATAAGAGTAAATAACTTCTTACTAATATGATATAAAAACTTCTTCATAATATTAAATATTAGGTCGATTATTATCATTCTCTCCAGGCCAGCTGTTGGCGGTGGTGAAAGATACGCTGTTGCTGTACTTTATGCCGTCAGCATTGAAAACATAGGCACGGACATAATAGGTGGTTCCGTCCGTTAGATTTGTCAATGCTATAGTGGGACTACCCTGGTTGCTTGACGATGATTGCGAAATGTTTGTGGCATTCTCAATCGTAGGATCATCTGTTGTCGAATAGCATACACCGTATGAGGTGATGGTAGTGCTAGAGTCGAACGTAAATGAAACATTTGCAGAATTCTTAGTTATGTCGGTTATCTGAGGGACAGATAATGTAGTATATGTGGCACCTGCTTGCTGGATGGTTAGCTGTTTGGTTGTATTACCAATTCCTCTAATTGTAAACTCTGCGTAACGAGACTCTTTTGCTTCGTTATTAGCGACAGTTATTTTAATAGTACCGTTATTTTCACCTTCTGTCTTATCAAGTGTAATCCAGCTGGCACCACCCGAAACGGTCCAGTGCGTGTTACTACTAATTGTTACATATTGACTTTCGGTAGTGCTCGTAAAAGTCATAGTCGATGGACTAATCTCTAATTGCTCAGAATTAGGTGACTGGGTAATGGTAATAGTGCGAGTAACAGTTTTACTTGCTACAATAACTGTTGCTTCTCTTGATGATGTTGATGAGGGATTGCTAGTTACTGTAATAGTAACATTCAAGTCACCACGTCCTTTCTTTTCACTAAAACTTACCCATGACTCTGTGCAAGTTATAGTCCATTCGCAATTGGGGCTGGCTTTAATATACAAAGTGGCTGTTGTATTTCCTGTGGGAATGGTAATATCCGAGACATTCAAATATTCATTTCCACCAGAAGGAGTTTCTCCACCTTCATCACCACCTCCTCCACAGGCTGTCAGTGAAAGAATGGCAAATAATAATAAAAGGGTATTCTTCATAATCTAAATATATATTCTCTATACTTCTTTAAAAACTAACGAGAAGACCTGCATGAACGGCAAAACCTTCGCCTTTGAAGTTGCTGCTTTTAGTTATAGCTTTAAACTTATCGTCTTGCGACAGTTTGAATGAATAATCTGGTGCTATATACAAGTATATGTTCTGAACAGGAACAATAGTCAACTTTGCTCCAACAGATAACGCTTGTGAACTAGCGCCATCACCATAAGTGGTATTGCCAGCTTTTGCCGCATTGGCCGTAAGGGTGTTATATATGTAACCAACCTGTGGCGTGAAGGCTAGCTTACGTGCCAAAGATATTTGATATCCATATTTTACACCGATACTATTCATTTTATACTTAGTTGCTGTATTCATATCTCCATCCCAGTATACAGGATCAGATTCTGTTAATCCAAATGTATAGCTGGCCTGAATATCATTGTTCCATAAAACAAATCCTACCATACCTGTTACTCCCGATAGAGTTTGATATGTATAACCTCCGCCAAAATAGAAAGCCATTGGTCTGACATAATTAACTCGTTGGAGAGAGATGGTGTCTGTAGTGGTTTGATTATGATAGATGGTGTATTCTTTACTTTTTGAGATATATCCTTTTTTTACGAAATCTATTTGGCAAGTACCAATAGGTAGCGGTGGTCTGGACTGAAGATTTATTTCTTCTCCATTATAGTAGATACTGGTATTTGCAGGTCTTGTGTATATGCTTAGATATCCTGTATGGGGGATAGGTGCGTCGGCTTTTATCATATTTGTGGTCTGTGGCTTAATACTAAATTGTGTTTTCGCAGGGTCACAATCTGCCTTACGAGTTTCTACAGTATAGTTGCCTTGGCGTAATTTGGTATTCCAACTGCCTTTTCCTACCAATCTGCCATTGAAGTATATCTCTGCATTGTTGTC
Source organism: uncultured Prevotella sp. (assembly GCA_900322175.1). Classification (GTDB taxonomy): domain Bacteria; phylum Bacteroidota; class Bacteroidia; order Bacteroidales; family Bacteroidaceae; genus Prevotella. The sequence continues at coordinate 6,774 of ONYZ01000015.1, read as the reverse complement.
AACCGTCATAGCGACATCTCCATAATAGCGGCTCATATCCTGCATCTCGATAGTCTCAATTCTGCCTTTGTTGTCGTCGGTTGGTACGATGGTAATCTCTTTATTGCCTTCGTATAAGTCTTTTTGAGCGACAATTTTGTGCTTACCATAGGTCATATACCTATTTATAATAGGCGATTTGCCGATATACTCGTCATCAATGGTTATATCTGAATTAGGGCGAGATGTAGTTATGGTAACATATCGACCTATGCCTACATCAAGTAGCATTTCATAAGTGCGTCCGCCTTGTATTGGAATAGGATAAGAATAATCGCGAAGCACACCAAACGACTTATGCGAAATAGTTAGTTTTTTTGCATATCGGGGTACGTATAACCATATTTCGCCATTTTTATACTCTGTTCCTACTATTCCCAATAAACCACCATCAAATACAAAACCTTGTTCAAGCGTAACAATCTTGATTAAGGCTGCAGTTTCTCCATTGTTGTCTGTTTTAATTGTGCCATGAGTATTGGCTGTCATATCTTTATCAAGTAGTCTAAACCCAACAACATTAATTCCATCTGCTAGTGTCGATAACGGAATAATAAAAGTGAGAATTAGTAGCAAAGCCTTTCTCATTGTTAAATTGTTTTTTGTGCCTATAGATCCCGGATTCGGCGGTTAGTAGATGTCGCTTTATAAAAGCGAAGGACGTGGGAGCTGTTACTAGTTCGTAAACGTCATTATTATAATAGGTTAGTGCGACTCTCGCCCATGCAGGCTAACTGAGTCATGTGCAAAGATAAAGAGAATTATTGAAACTACCAAGTTTTTAATGCAAAAAGTGCGACTCCTTTCGAAAAAGTAGGTTTGTTTAGATTTCCTTATTACATTTTTCCTGCCAAGCCGAACGAGCAAGACCCCGGTTCTGCGTGTCCAGCGTCTGTCGTTGCAAGCAGACCGTCAACAAAACTGCACGGCTTTTTCGCTTGTGTCTATAAAATCAGTACGACTCTGTAACATGTGTCTAGTGATTTAGCTTATAAAGAGAAAGAGTGTCTAGTGAGATCAGAAAAAGTCACTATTGAGATCAGGAAAAATCAGTCAATTAATTCAAAACGTCGTTTGAATTAATTCATTTGATAATTTTAATTAATTCATGCGCATTTTGGGTAGTCATGAAAACTAACTAGCAAACAATTGCAGGCTAACTACATTGCAATTGAAAACTAGTTTGAAAAAAAAATTTTGAATTTCTCTTCCACTTCCACCAAACAGCGTGCAAACCTGCATAAACACTAGGGGTTCGGCAGGTGGAAGTGCCTCTTTTCACTTCCACCTCTCTTCCACCAATTTCAAAATTCTCTAGAAAATTTTACAACGATGTAGGCAATCACTGGTCAAAACATAACGTCTAGCTCGAAAATTTTCTAGAAAATTTAGTTACGACATAGTGTTTTAAATCTTCCGATAGGGGTATTTTATTGCTTTCCGCTAGGCTGTCGATGATTAAAAGTAAGGTCTTCAGTATGAAGAAATAGCATCTTTGAAAACAAAACAACTTGTTTTGATGTCTAAGAAGTTATCTTTTAGAAGGCAAGAAATATGCTCTTTGACGACAAAACAAGTTGTTTTGATTGAAAAGGTGGAAGAGAGGTGGAAGTGAAAAGAGGCACTTCCACCTCTGGAAACCCGCATGTACAAAGGGGGTTTGACAGATTTGGTGGAAGTGGAAGTGAATTCATTAAAAAATTTCTACGATGATCTTCTTAAGATCGGAGTCGGCACTCGAATTGCCTACCATCACCTCGTATCGGCCGGGCACTACACGCATGGTTTTGGAGCTTGCGTCCCATCCCTCGAAACTGGTGCGGGGTAGGGGGATGCTTACGGTCTTGCTTTCGCCTGGGGTAAGTTCTACCTGCTTATAGGCACGAAGTGTCTTTAGTGGACCTTCCTTATCGGCCAGATTGCGGATGTATACCTGAATGGTTTCGGTAGTAATACCTGCTCTGGCACCATTGCCAGAACCTACATTGCTAACTTTAACACTAACTTTGCCGTCGGCATAGGTGGGGATGCCTATCTCTGTCTGTGTGTATGTAAGACCGAATCCGAATGGGAATAATTCTTTTCCTTTGAAGTAACGATAGGTACGATTCTTCATAGTGTAATCCAGAAAATCGGGCAGGTCGTCGGTGCTGCGATAGAGCGTGATTGGCAGTTTGCCGCTAGGTGTGCGGTCGCCAAACAGTATCTCAGCTAGTGCTGCACCACCCATCTCACCACCATACCACCACTGTATGATAGCATCGCATGATTCCAATTCAGGAGCAAGTGCCATAGCAGAACCTGAACAATTTACAAAAATCACCTTCTTGCCGGCCTTGTGGAGTGCAGCCAGCAGGTCGCGCTGCACTTGTGGCAACTCTATGCTGGTTCGGTCGCCACCCTTGAATCCTGGTTCGTTTACACGCATCTCTTCGCCCTCAAGACTTGGCGAAATGCCGCCTACGAAGACTATTGTTCGAGTGTCGCCAATCTGCTGAAGCAGTTCCTTGACCGATGGTGTGTAGCGCTTGGTCACATCGAAGTTGAGTGCGCCGTAGCCTGCCTCCTGTACATAGTCTATCTGTATGCGGTACGATTTGCCAGCCTTGACTGTAAGCTCCTTCTTGGCTCCCTGTATGCGCTGGCGTGGGTTCCAGATGTTTACAATTGTGTCGCCATTAACCAACAAGCGAAGACGGTCGTCGCCGCTGATGTCGAATGTCAGTGTCTCGTCGGTTTTCGGGGTTAGTATTCCTTCCAGTCGGGCAGAGCAGTTCTCCAGGTTTACTCCGGGAGCAAACACGGTGTTGCCACCATTGCTCAGTCGTACGGCCTGTCGGGTGGTTAATACGGTTGCAGGGGTGCCCTTCCATTGGGTGTTGTTCCACCATGTTATCTGTATGCCCTGAGCGCCCTTGGGAGTCTTTATCTGACTGAAACGACTCTCAAACACCTCGTTACGAGTCAGTCCGCAGCCCTGTATGTAGCGTATCCGTGCTCCAGATGTGCGTTTGCTGGCCTTGGTGCGTATGCCTTCCAAGGCTGTAATGGTGTGGGTGGGATAGCCGGAGTAATTGGCCCACATCATCACAGAGTCGTTGGCATTAGGCCCCATCACTACGATATCAGTAGCCGAGCCCGATGCAGGTTTGAGTTTATTGCCTAATGGCAGCACATCATTCCTATTCTGTAGCAGCACAATGCTCTTAAGAGCCATCTGTGCGGCCAGTTCCTTATGCTTGTCGCAGGCCACCACACTCTCAGGAATCTTTGTCCAAGGGTTGATGTCGTCTGGGTCGAAGTCTCCCAGTTCGAAGCGTGCTATCAGCAGTCGGCGCAGACTGCGGTCTATGTCGGCTTCCTTTATCTCGCCACGCTTCACAGCCTCGGGCAGATGACGGTATTCCGATCCACATTCTACATCGGTGCCTGCAAGCACAGCCTGGGCACTGGCCTGAGCACCATCCTTGGCTGTGTTGTGCCATCGTGGCAGAAAGTCGCGTATGGCTCCGCAGTCGCTAGTAATAAGTCCTTGGAATCCCCATTCGTCGCGCAGTATCTGCTGTTCGTAGCGTGTCTGTGAGCAGCATGGCTGTCCGTCGATACGCTGATATGCGCACATTATCTCGGCCACGTTACCCTCTTGTACCAGCACCTTGAATGCGGGCAGATATGTCTCCCAAAGGTCGCGCTCGGGCAGATTCTCTACATTAAACTCGTGTCGGTTCCACTCGGGACCGCTATGCACGGCAAAGTGCTTGGCACATGCCAGCAGTTTGCGATACTTATCGTGGGGACCTTGTAATCCTCGTACTACGGCTAGTCCCATCTGCGAGGTGAGGTAGGGGTCTTCGCCGTATGTTTCCTGTCCGCGTCCCCAGCGCGGGTCGCGGAATATGTTGATATTCGGTGTCCAAAACGATAATCCCTGATAACGCTTGATATCGCCCGAACGCTTGGCCTGTTGGGCTTTTACGCGGGCTTCGTCGCTGACTGCAGTAAACACCTTCTGCAGTAGTGCATCGTCCCACGATGCTGCCATGCCGATAGTGGCAGGGAATACAGTAGCAAACCCATTGCGCCCTACACCATGCAGAGCCTCGCTCCACCACTGAAACTGCGGTATGCCAAGGCGAGGTATGGCTGGCGATGAATCCATCATCAGCGACACCTTCTCGTCGAGTGTCAGTCGGCTCAGTAGATCGTCGGCACGCTGAGCAGCCGATAGCTCGGGATTCTGATAGGGTAATGACTGGGCGCTGGCTGTGGCAGCGCAGAAAAACAACAGTAAGTTAAGTAAGTATTTCATATTCATCGTTTAATGTGTTTTTTGTTGTTGTAGATGTATAGTCCGCGATTAGGATTCTTTACCTGCATACCATTCAGATTGTAAATGCGGGTGTTGGGAAATGTTGTGATTCTCGGTAGCTTGATAGCGGTATCTTGTCCGCTCATCTTTATGCCACCTTCGTTTTGTCTTTCGGTGATGACGGCTACCAGACTGTTCATGTAAACCTCAAGATTGGTGTAGCCCTCGGCATTGGTCTGTTTGCCGTCGGCAGCATCTTCCGGGTTCAGCCCGTTGGCATTTTCCCACTCGTCGGGCATGCCGTCGCCATCGGTATCGGTAGGGGCTGTTTCACTCTTCAGCTCAGGCCATGCGCTCCAGTCGTCGCCTGCATCTGCAGGCTTAAGGTCGTCCTGCGAATTAATAATGCCAAGCTTGCAGTCTTTGCCGGTATAGGTTGTCTCGCCGTTACGTGTATCGCTGGCTATAGTTTCGTCAATGTTATCGCGGTGCAGACTGGCACCTGCGTATTCCAGTACTTTCTCGAAAGCCTTATCTGCTGTATGAGTGGTAACAGGGGCGTATTCTATAGGATATTCCTGTCGCATAGTGTCCTTGGTTTCTTCGGTGTAAGTGTAATCCACCTTCGAATTGTCTATCTGATTGTAGATGCCGTAGGTCCAGTTGTCATCCGTCACCTGACCGTATTTAGAGTTAACATTACCATCTACATAGTAGTCGCCCCAGACGTGCCACATCACATCCCATTGGTTGGGGTTGTCGGTGTCGTGCTTGGTGTATTCTGAGGTTCTGATACCCGGCGATGCGATGCGCATGCCTTTGGCTCCGCTCTTTGTGTCGGGACCGGGTTTGTAGTAGTTGTTGACGATGTTCACATTCATGCCCTCACCGCCATAGCATCCGTTGTCTATCCAGTTGTATATTACGTTGTTTCGCATGTCCATTCGCTCGTCGGTCTGAGTGCCTGGTCTCGGTCCCAGTCGTGGGGTTCGAGATATGTGGTGAGCCATCAGGTTGTGGTGATACGATGCACCGCTGCCTCCCCAGTTGCCGCCATAGCCGTGTGCGCCCTTTGAGTGGCCTGCATTATTAAGACTCTGCGATGCAATGCACCATTGTATGGTGATATTCTTTGAGCCGTAGACTGACAGGCACTCGTCGATGCTCCACGACACGGAGCAGTGGTCGATGATGATGTTCTCAGAGTCCATGCCTCCCAGTCCGTCGCCCTCGTGAGCTTTAGGATTGTCTTTCAGGGCTTCGTTTCCCAGTCGGAATCGCATATATCTGATAATAATGTTTTTGCAGGCTATTACGAAGGGATAGTTGGCGATGCATATTCCGTCGCCAGGAGCGGTCTGTCCTGCAATAGTAACATTGCCGTTCTTTATCTTCAGTTCTGATTTCAGGAAAATGGTTCCGCTTACGTCGAACACGATGGTTCTGGCTCCGCTCTTGTTGCATGCCCATCGGAAAGTGCCCTCTTGAGTACCATCCTCAAGAGTTGTTACATGATATACATCGCCCCCTCGTCCTCCTGTTGTGTACATGCCGAAGCCCTCAGCCCCTGGGAAGGCAGGTGTTTCGTCCTGGGCCATAGTAACTACGGCCGACATCATGCATGACAATAGTAGTATAAGGTAGTTAGGCCTTTTTTTCATTGTTTTTGTTTTAATAGTAATTTAGCTTTGTTGAATAAGGGGAGCAGCGCCATGAAGCGATGCTCCCCTAAAGCTTGTTTCTACAATTGTAGTAGGTTGAGTTCCCAGAATTAATTCTGGATCATCTTCTTACCGTTCTTGATAACAAGACCCTTGTAGTTGTTGTCAACCTTCTGACCAGCAAGGTTGTAAATAACATTGTTGGTGTTGTTGGTATACTTAACAGCATTGATGCCTGAATTACCGCCGACAAGAACCTTAGAGATTGGAGCCCCTTCCTCGGTCTCACCAACAACCTCAACCTTTGCTGCCTCTGTATCGCTGAAGTAGATACCAGACCAAGAGATCTTTGAACCTGTAGCGTGTGCATAGTACTTGCAGCCCTCAGCTACTGGGAAGTAGAATACGCCAAGACCGTTTCCTGCAGAAGCAGCCTCTGGGTCGCCAGTATACTCGCGGATAATCCACTGAATCTGTGTGCCCTCAGGTATATAGTTGTACTCGCCTTCACCCTTGATTTCGAGGTTCAGTACACCATCAGCAATACGCTCGTCGGTATTCTCCATTGCAATCTTGTAACCAATAGCAGCACCTTCCTCGAATACTACATACTGCTTGTTGGTAGAGAGCTTTGCTACGACGTAAACCCATCCGTTTTTCTTGGCATCAATCTGGATAACAGCTCCGCTAACAGCTTCCTTAAGAGTCAGAGCAGGGTTGCCACCGTCGGCATCCTTTGGATTGTCCTGTCCCTGTACACCGTCC
>ONYZ01000129.1 GCA_900322175.1 uncultured Prevotella sp. | reverse complement strand
GATGGTTCCCATGACCAACTATGAACATTACAAACGACTGATTGATCTGCAGACCAACATTGGCGAGAGTGGAATACTGACTACAGAACCTACACGTCTATATCTCGTAAATGCCAAGCCACTGAACGATAACGACACGGCTACCCTCCTCTCTACAGACACCAAGCCAGGAGAACCCTATCAGTTGGTGGTCACCAATAGTGCCGGTCTGTATCGTTATGTTACTGATCATATTGTTTGCATACAAGAAAAACAGATAGACAAAATATTATTTACCATCTATTGATTTCATGAACTATCGACATTTCATAATCCCTACTCTTCTCATATGCCTCACAACCCATGCTGAGGCACAAGATTCGCTGTCGACACGAGTCAGTTACGACCTGACGGCAGAGACCGCTGTTGGAACGGGTGATTTTACAGCTTACCAGCTGTCTACGAATCGCCATCATGTGTTGGCAACTCGTTCGAATACGGCTTATCTGCGTGGAGCCGTCAATGTGGAGCACGCCTTCAACAAAGACTGGACGCTATCTGGATCTGTTGACGTAATAGGTTCTGTTCATGCCGACCATAAGGTGTATTTGCAGCAATGCTATGCCAACCTGAGTTGGAAGCATTTCTTCTTGGAGGTGGGAAGTAGGGAACAGCCTTTGGTGACGCGTGATGATCTGCTCTCCATCGGTTCGTTTGTCAAAGGCACCAATGCCAAGCCCATCCCCCAGATTCATTTGGGCACTAATGGTTTCTGGGCTGTTCCTTATACGAAGGGCTGGGTACAGATTAACTTCGACTTCGGCTATGGCAAATTTCTGGATAACAGTTATCGAGAGGACCATTTCAAAAAAGGAAATGAGAATGGCATGAAAAACATCCTATATGCCACAGGAGCTTATTACCATCAGAAGCACCTGTATATCCGTAGTAATCCTGAGAAGCCTATTTTCGTAACGGTGGGTATTGAACATGTAGCCCAGTTTGGAGGTACAAGCTATAACTATGAGACAGGTGAGTTGGTTGTGAAAAGCAAACCTGCCAACCTAAAAGCTATCTGGAACGTTATCCTGCCTTTGGGCGATAGCAACTATTTTGAAAACGAGGCGCTGGAAGACTGGGTGTATGGTAACCACGTGGGTGTGATGACCTATCAGATAGGATGGAACATCAACCAGAACCATCAGCTACAGGCTTATCTGGACAATCCCTTTGAGGATGGTTCAGGTATTCGTAAGGGTAACGGATGGGACGGACTCTGGGGATTGCAGTACACGAACAAGACTCCAGGGAAACAATATGTTCGTGGTGCCGTAGTGGAATATTTCCAGAGCACCAACCAGTCGGGTCCGTTACATTGGGACAGTGGCGACTATCCAGAACCTATCCGCAGTCAGATTACCGACCTTGTGACAGGTAACGACAACTATTACAACACTACGGCATGACACCTGGTATCGGACTTATTACTTCACCTATATATAATAAGGAGGGATATACCCAATTCCGCAACAATCGTGTCAAGGCTTGGCATATGGGTATCAATGGAGAGATTACCGACCGTATATCCTATCTGGTCAAAGGCTCTTATCAAGAAGGATGGGGTACCTATAGTGCTCCTGCTCCCCAAAAGTTGCATTCTTTTGACGCCATGTTCCAAGGCATCTACACTTTAGGCGCATGGCAGTTCTCAGCAGCCTATGCCTTCGATAAAGGAAATGTCTTTGGCGACTGTAATACGTTTAACTTAAAAATTGGTTATCATGGCAAAATACTATAAGTTTTTTCTCTATACACTTATCACTTTTCACTTATCACTTCTCATGTCTTCCTGTCAAGAGGGACATGATGCTGGCAATCTTTTGGGTCAATGGCGTATGGACAATTCTGATTCGAAGTATATCAGTTTCTCGGGTTCCGTCACTTTAATCAAGGACATGAATACGGGTGCTGCATATGGTAATTTCCAACATGTAGGCGACAGTCTGTTTATCCAGTGTTATTCAGAAAAGGAACAAAGGTCTGACACCATAACCGTTGAAGAGTCCTTTGGTTTCAAGCCTTTCAACAACATCAGGGTAAAGATAGCTGCCTTGGATAACGACCAGCTCGTCATTACCCAAGGCAGCCAA
>ONYZ01000036.1 GCA_900322175.1 uncultured Prevotella sp. | reverse complement strand
CCTAACTATCTGCCCCCATTTCAGTTCTTTGATGTCACAGTGTCTTAATCCAGTCAAGATTGAGAAAAACGAGGCTCTTCTCAAGATGTTGTTAGAGCAAGGTGTGTCTGCCAACTTGTTTACCTCTTCAATGGTAAGCACTTCGCGCCTGCTTTCCTTCGTTGGGATATTCTTTACTTTCTCACTGATGTCAATAGTAAGATATTCGTCAATAAAGGCTTGCTTGAGTCCGGCTTTGATGATGGAGAAGTATGTTGAAGCTGTGTTTTGTGAGATAGGTCCTTTCTTGGAACCCCCTTGTGGGGCTGTGAGAAGGAACATCTTAAATTCTTCCATCCATTTTACCGATATGGTCGAAAATTACTCAATAAAGTCCTGTTCAGAACGCTCATTCTGTGCCGCAATCTCGCTTTCCTTGTCAGTATAAAGTGATTGGTTGTCGTATTCGTGCTGGCGTAGTTTCCTTACGTTGTCTGCATAGATACAAGATTCTTGATCGAGGGTAGAACGGCACATAATAATGCCATTGATGTCTCGTTTGGGCTTAAAACCGGATGATCGGGTAGAGGATGACTTGTCCCAGATGGGAGTGGTGATTGTCCTATTGACAGATTCCACTATCCGTTCCACCTTATTGCCAGCTTTTACTACAGGGTAGGCTTCAACAATGAGATACCATTCCTCTTTATACTGTGATTTGCGGAGTTTAACCGTAACTTTCGTATGTGCTAATGGTTTCTTCATAAGCTCTTATAAAGTTTGTCGATTTCCTTTTTGGGGGCATACACATAATTGCCTATCTGACGGGTTGGGATGGAATACTTCCTAATGTGAGCCCAAACAGTGCTGTCGTCAATTCGGTACTTCTTGGATATTTCCCCAATCGTATAACAATCCTCTGGCTCCAAGCTATATAGTCTTGGTAGGGGCTTATCTTTTTCTATTGGTTCCTCACGCTTAGGGAACATTTTTTCAAGTTCTGTCCTTTTTATCCGTGTCAGTCTTTCCCCTATATTTATATAAGGTATAGCCCCTTTCTTTATCAGACGGTAAATCGTGTCTCGCCCGATAGAGTACATGGCTACAGCTTCTGCTACAGAGATATATTCTCGTGCATCAGGAACTTTTTGGGCAATTTGTTTGAATTGCTCAGCCTTCTTGGCTGCTGCCTTTTTCTGCTTATAAGCCATGTCAATGCAGTGCTTAGAGCAATACTTAGACTCGAGCGTCTTTGCAATGAAGGTTGCTCCACACATTTCGCATTTCCGTTTAATCTGAAATTTTAAAGCTGGCATATTTTCGTCCTTTTAATATGTATTAATCCGTATAAGTATTTTTAAGTTGCATCTCATCGCCAATTAAGTCGTGTCGCAAATATGACGCAAAATTACGGTAAAAATCCGAAAATAGCAAGAAATGAAACAAAGTTTAACAATAGCAAAAAGTGGTGTAACCACTTGGATTACACCACTTTCTTATGATTTTCTTATTGTTGCTTATCTATTCTTACTTAACCTCCTCAAAGTCGGCGTCCTGAATATCCTCAGGCTTTGGACCCTGCTGGGTCTGCTGGCCGCCCTGATACTGGTCGCCGCCAGGCTGACCTGCTGCGCCGCTCTGCTGGTACATCTGCTGTGAAGCATTCTGCCAAGCTGCGTTGAGGGCGTTCATGGCATTGTCGATAGCTGTGATGTCGCCTGACTTGTGAGCATCCTTAAGCTTCTGCAGGGCGTTCTCGATCTCTGGCTTAAACTGTGCTGGGATCTTGTCGCCAATCTCCTTCAGCTGGTTCTCTGTCTGGAAGATCATAGAGTCTGCCTGATTCAACTTGTCGATACGCTCGCGCTCCTTCTTATCGTTCTCAGCGTTCTGCTCTGCCTCTGCCTTCATGCGGTTGATCTCGTCCTGCGACAGACCGCTAGAAGCCTCGATGCGGATAGCCTGCTCCTTACCTGTAGCCTTATCCTTGGCAGATACCTTGAGGATACCGTTAGCATCGATATCGAATGTTACCTCGATCTGAGGAATACCACGACGTGCTGGAGCGATACCTGTCAGGTTGAACTGGCCGATAGACTTGTTCTGTGAAGCCATTGGGCGCTCACCCTGCAGTACGTGGATGGTTACCTCTGTCTGATTGTCAGCAGCAGTAGAGAACACCTCGCTCTTCTTGCAAGGGATAGTGGTATTAGCCTCGATAAGCTTGGTCATCACGCCACCCAATGTCTCGATACCCAGTGTAAGAGGAGTAACGTCGAGCAGTACGATGTCGCCTACACCACCTTCCTTGTTCAGGATTGCACCCTGGATAGATGCACCTACAGCTACTACCTCGTCAGGGTTAACGCCCTTTGAAGGCTCCTTACCAAAGTAGTTCTTAACCAATGTCTGAACTGCAGGGATACGGCTTGAACCACCAACCAAGATAACCTCGTCGATATCAGATGTGTTAAGCTTAGCATCTGCCATAGCCTTCTGACATGGTGCCAGACAAGCCTGGATCAGTTGGTGAGCCAGCTGCTCGAACTTAGCACGTGTAAGTGTTTTAACCAAGTGCTTAGGTACACCGCCTACAGGCATGATGTATGGCAGGTTGATCTCTGTGCTTGTGCTAGAGCTCAGCTCGATCTTAGCCTTCTCAGCAGCCTCTTTCAGGCGCTGCATAGCCATTGGGTCGCTCTTCAGGTCGGCGCCCTCGTCGTTCTTGAACTCCTGTACCAGCCAGTCGATGATTACCTGGTCGAAGTCGTCACCACCCAGGTGAGTATCACCATTGGTAGAGAGCACCTCGAACACACCACCACCAAACTCAAGGATTGAGATATCGAATGTACCACCACCAAGGTCGAACACAGCAATCTTCATATCCTTATTAGCCTTGTCAACACCATAAGCCAGAGCTGCGGCTGTAGGCTCGTTTACGATACGCTTAACGTCGAGACCTGCAATCTGACCAGCCTCCTTGGTAGCCTGACGCTGTGAGTCAGAGAAGTAAGCTGGTACTGTGATAACAGCCTCTGTAACCTCCTGACCGAGATAGTCCTCGGCAGTCTTCTTCATCTTCTGCAGCACCATGGCGCTGATTTCCTGCGGAGTGTACTTACGACCGTTGATGTCAACACGGGGATAACCACCCTCATTTACTACTGAATAAGGTACGCGAGCAATCTCCTTCTCGGTCTGCTGCCAGTTCTCACCCATGAAACGCTTGATAGAGTAAACGGTGTTCTTGGGGTTGGTGATGGCCTGACGCTTGGCAGGATCGCCGATCTTACGCTCACCGTTGTCAACAAAACCAACTACTGAAGGTGTAGTACGCTTACCCTCGCTGTTGGCGATAACTACTGGCTCGTTACCCTCGAATACGGCAACACAGCTGTTGGTAGTTCCTAAATCGATTCCAATAATCTTTCCCATAATTCTATATTTTTTATTTGTTTATACTCATTTTGTCACAAACGGGTGTGCAAAGCATGTGCCAAAGTGGCGATTTAAGTAAAAAATGGTTTTTATTACGTCATTTTGGCACAAAATATTTGGATATTCATCTGAAATAACCTATCTTTGCAGGCAGAATACGTTATAAAACTATCGATAGTCATGAAAAAGATGATTTTTACGGCCTGTCTGGCGATTGCCTTTTTGACAGCATCGGCACAGAGCAACCCTTATATAGTCAAGACTAAGGGTGCAAAGAAGAGTGCTATGACAGCTATGCAAGAAGAAATAGCCGAGGCTATAGAGGAAAATGAGGATGAATCGCAGGACTTTATTAGCCAGAACTTTAAGTTCCACAGTCTGTGCGACTGGGAGGATGGCATGAAGTTTATGGTTATGCCTGAGAAAATAGACCTGGTGGTGAGAACATTTACTGACGCCACCACCGGCAAGGAGGTGAGCAATATGACGATGAAGTACAAGACTCTGATATATAAGGGACACAGCGAGGGTAAGGATGGTCATGCGCACGTTGACTTTATATGTCAGGAGGATCAGAAGCCATATTATTATGAGATAGGTTACGGCTCGTTTGAGGATTATTGTTTCCAGAAGATGGGGGTGCCTACACTGGCATATCTGGGCGATGTGGACATTGCCAAGGAGAAACTGCTCGACAAGAAAGTGTTTACCAAGACCAAGTTCTATCGTATAGACACTGAGTACGATGGCGAGGGTTATCAGGATGTAGAGGTTGACCAGGATATGGAGGTGACTGTTGTGGCAGTGGGAGTAGGCTCGCGTCGTTATCCTGTCAAGATTATCGTTGAGGATAAGGATGGCAATCAGTTCTACCAGAATGTTACGATGAGTAAGACCAATTGTGGTATGCGTGACGATGAGTTTGTGACAGATGAAGCCAGGTATCTGTTCAACAACTCGTTTGAGCTGATGGATGACATTATGTCAATCAGTCCCAGAAACTACAAGAAGTTTATTGGTAAAGTGGTGCATACCAAGGTGCCTATCCGCATGCTGAACGAGGTGAGCAGCAAGCAGCAGGCTATCCCCAGACTGGCAGAGTACAACGTGATGTCGATTACTCCACATAAGAACGATGAGTTCAGTACCGTTAAGCTTAGAAATACCACCACAGGTAACTTCTTCTATGTTGAGGCTTTGCTAGACCACATGACAGCTCAGGAGATGGGGAAGGAGCAGCAGTTCTTTGGTGCGATATTCGCTCCTGGTCCTGGTAAGAAGGTTGTTACCAGTGAGGCCACTCGTGCTATGATCCGTCAGGGACACGTAGGTATAGGTATGACAGGCGATGAGGTTGAGATGGCAGCAGGTGAGGCCAACTACGTAGAGTATTCTGATGGAGGTGTGTACTACTGGGTATATGAGCGCTCTAACAACAAACTGCTGTTTGTAGAGTTTGATGGTACAGGAGTGGTTAAGAAGACTTCTGTGGCTGATGGCCCTTATGGTCCTGGTGTTAACCCAGAGACAAATAATAAAAAGACTACCAATGGTAAGAAGACTACTAGAATGTCGAAAGCCGTCAAGCCTGACAGAGGATGGTTGAGTGGCAAGGGTACGCCGCTAGAATAATAAAATAAAAATCCCAGCCAAACGGCTGGGGTTTTGTTATTTCTTGTTTGCAATAGCTTCCATAATCTTAGCTTCGAGTTCCTCGCATAGCTCTGGATTGTCCTTCAGCAGTGCCTTTACTGCATCGCGACCCTGAGCAAGTTTTGAGTCGCCATAGCTGAACCATGAACCATTCTTCTTGATGATGTTGTACTCTACACCCAGATCTACTATCTCGCCAATCTTCGAGATACCCTCGCCAAAGGTGATTTCAAACTCAGTCTTGCGGAATGGGGGAGCTACCTTGTTCTTGATTACCTTCACACGTACCTGGTTGCCAACGATGTCATCTCCATCCTTAATGGCTGTAACCTTACGAATGTCCAGACGTACTGAAGCATAGAACTTCAGGGCGTTACCACCAGTGGTGGTCTCAGGATTGCCAAACATCACGCCAATCTTTTCGCGAAGCTGGTTGATGAAGATACATGTGGTGTTGGTCTTCGAGATGGTAGATGTGAGCTTGCGCAGTGCCTGGCTCATCAGTCGTGCCTGCAGACCTACAGCCGAGTCGCCCATGTCGCCCTCAATCTCCTTCTTAGGAGTAAGTGCTGCTACAGAGTCAATCACGATGATGTCGATGGCGCTTGAGCGGATAAGCTGGTCGGCTATCTCGAGTGCCTGCTCACCATTGTCAGGCTGTGAGATGTAGAGGTTGTCTATGTCTACCCCCAGATTGGCTGCATAGAAACGGTCGAATGCGTGCTCTGCATCGATAAAGGCTGCGATACCACCTGCCTTCTGACACTCTGCGATGGCGTGGATTGCCAGGGTGGTCTTACCTGATGACTCAGGACCATAGATCTCAATGATACGTCCCTTGGGGTATCCGCCTACGCCCAGAGCAGCGTTAAGTCCTATTGATCCTGTAGGTATAACGTCTACGTTTTCTACTTGTTCGTCGCCCATGCGCATGATTGAGCCTTTGCCATAGTCCTTCTCGATCTTAGACATGGCGGCTTGCAGCGCTTTTAATTTCTCTTGCTTAGGGTCCAATGCCTCTTCTTTTTCTTTTGCCATAGTTAGTTTTACTATTTTATGAGTTATTATTTATAATTGATTATAATTCCAAATTGCCGTCGTGAATCTCATGCCAAGGCAGACCCTGCTTGTTGAGCTGCTCCATGAATGGGTCTGGGTCGAATTCCTCTACGTTGTGTACGCCTGGCTTCTTCCATAGCCCCTTGCAGAACATCATGGCGCCAATCATGGCAGGTACACCTGTGGTGTAGCTTACGCCCTGCATGCCAGTCTCCTCATAGGCTGCGCGATGGCTACAGTTGTTGTAAACGTAGTAGGTGTGCTCCTTGCCATCGTTGCCAATACCACGTATGCGACATCCGATAGAAGTCTCGCCCTCATAGTTCTCGCCCAAATCCTGTGGGTTAGGCAGTACAGCCTTAAGGAACTGTAGAGGTACTATCTTTACCTTTGCCGTGCCTGTGCCATCAGCCAGTGGAGCCTCATACTCTACCTCATCGATACGGCTCATGCCAATGTTCTGGATTACCTCAAGGTGCTTAAGGTACTGCTGACCAAATGTCATCCAGAAGCGTGCACGCTTGATGGTGGGGTAGTTGATAACCAGACTCTCTATCTCCTCATGGTGCAGCAGATAGCTGTCGCGAGGGCCGATGTTAGGATAGTTCAGATCTTTGTGAATCTCCAGTGGCTCTGCCTCTACCCACTTGCCATCTTCCCAGTACAGACCCTTTTGGGTTATCTCACGAATGTTGATCTCAGGGTTGAAGTTGGTGGCGAAAGCCTTGTGGTGGTCGCCAGCGTTACAGTCAACGATATCCAGATACTGAATTTCCTTGAAGTGGTGCTTTGCTGCGTATGCAGTATAGATGCTGGTTACGCCTGGGTCGAAACCACAACCAAGGATGGCTGTAAGTCCAGCCTTCTCAAAGCGGTCGCGATAAGCCCACTGCCATGAGTACTCAAAGTGAGCCTCGTCTTTTGGCTCATAGTTGGCTGTATCGAGATATGAGCAGCCACATGCCAGACAGGCGTCCATGATGGTAAGGTCCTGATAGGGTAGGGCCAGGTTGATAACCAGTTCTGGCTTGAAGTCGTTGAACAGAGTCTTCAACTGCTCTACATCGTCGGCATCTACTTGAGCTGTCTTGATGTCCATATTATATCCAGCCTTGTGGATATCCTCCACAATCTTATCGCACTTAGCCTTGCGGCGACTAGCAATCATAAACTCTGTAAACACGTCAGCGTTCTGAGCGATCTTAAAAGCTGCAACGGTAGCCACGCCACCTGCGCCAATCATTAATACTTTTGCCATAGTCTATAATATTTTAAATTTTTAATCTTTTATCTCATCGGCCTTGATGCCTAGGGCTGCCATCAGCGAGTAGCCCAGGATTTCCTGACGATAGTTGCCGCCTGCAGTGGGCTGCATGGTGAACACTGTCACACGTTTGTCGTCATCGTCAGCCTTGCGCAGAGCCTCGCGTACATTATTATATATAGAGGCATCTTCTGCGTTTGGTATCACCATCAGGCGCTTCACGTCCTTCTGTGCCAATACCAGTTCCAGCACCTCGCCAAAGAAATCTCCGCTCTTGGCTAGTCCCTCAGTGTGGTAGGCATTGATGGAAAACTCGCCCAGATGGTCCTTGAATGCCTTGCCTGTCAGGTCGTCGGCATAGTTGCCAGGGATGAAGTTGTCCATCTGCTGCTTGTCCTTATTGTGTATCAGTATCACCTGTATCTCATTTTCGCCATCCCTTATACCACCGTCCAGTGCTATGCAGTCCAGCCATCTGGCTATGTCGGCCTGCGGTATACGGCGACCTATCATCCTCTCGAAGTTTACGATAAGGTTGAACGCTACAGTATCAACGTAGTCGGCATCTGCCAGGACCACGTTTGCGCTCCATTTTACTTCTGTATTAAGTTCGTTGTTCATATCGGAGTGCAAATATACAAACTTTTTTGGTAAGCAGCAAACTTTTCAACTTTTATTTGGTATTTCGATTGTTTATTAGTACTTTGAGCTACGCTCGAAAGTACTTTCGTTCGAGAAAACTCAAATAATATTTGGTTTTCTTCTCACTTATTCGTACCTTTGCAGCCAAATTCAAAATTATTAATATAATAAAGTATCAAATTCAAATGTCAACATTAACAATTTTTATTGTCACAGTGTTCTGCATAGGCTATCTCTGTATAGCACTTGAGAGCCTGACGAAAGTGAATAAGGCTGCTATTGCGCTGCTGATGTGTGTGCTGTGCTGGACACTGCTCATGCTCGATCCATTTTCGTATTACCCTGGCATTCTGGGTGGCGATGTAATGCATCACATCTCTGAGGTCATAGAGCATCATCTGGGTGATGCTGCAGGTACACTCTTCTTCCTGATGGGAGCCATGACCATTGTAGAAATCGTGGACTCAAATGGTGGTTTCAACTTTGTGCGCGACACGCTGAAGACTCGCTCCAAGCGCAAGCTTATGTGGCGAATGGCCTTTATGACCTTCTTCCTGTCGGCCATTCTCGACAATCTTACCACCAGTATTGTAATGATTATGGTACTGCGCAAGCTGGTTCAGAGTCGTCAGGACCGTCTTATCTATGCTGCGCTGGTTGTGATATCTGCTAACTCAGGAGGTGCCTTCTCGCCCATTGGAGATGTTACTACCATAATGCTATGGATCAAGGGTGTAATCACCACT
The DNA here is from genome assembly GCA_900322175.1 of uncultured Prevotella sp. GTDB lineage: Bacteria > Bacteroidota > Bacteroidia > Bacteroidales > Bacteroidaceae > Prevotella. The sequence continues at coordinate 21,576 of ONYZ01000036.1, read as the reverse complement.
CAGGGCGTGCTTACAGAGATATTTGTTCCATCGCTCATCTCTATGCTTGTGCCTGCATTCATACTGCAGTATCAGCTCAAGGGTAAATTTGATAAAGAGCAGAATCTGCCTAAGGCTGATGTAAGCACATTCACTAAGTCGCAGCGCGACATTATCTTCTGGCTTGGTGTTGGCGGTCTGTGCTTTGTGCCCATCTTCAAGACCATTACCCATCTGCCTCCATTCATGGGCATTCTGCTGGTGCTGGGTCTGCTGTGGACAGTTACTGAGATCTTCCACTATAATACTTCTGACGACGATACGATGGCAAAGCGTGTAAGTGATCTGCTGTCAAAGATAGACCTCTCTACCATCATGTTCTTCCTTGGCATCCTGATGGCTGTGGCTGTTCTGCAGGAGGTAGGCGTGCTGACCATGCTGGGTGGTGTGCTCGACACTACATTCGAGGGCAATCACTTCCTTGTAACAGGTATTATTGGTGTTCTGTCGTCTATTGTAGATAATGTGCCTCTGGTGGCAGGTTGCATGGGTATGTATCCTGTAGCAGCTGCAGGCGATATGGCTGTCGATGGCATTTTCTGGCAGTTGTTGGCCTACTGTGCTGGCGTGGGCGGCTCAATGCTTATCATCGGCTCTGCCGCTGGTGTAGTAGTAATGGGTCTGGAGAAGATAACCTTTGGATGGTATATGAAGAAGATTACCTGGGTGGCTTTCGCAGGCTATATCGCAGGTATGATAGTCTACTATTTTGAACGATTACTTCTATTTTGAGCGATTGCTTTCTTCTAAATAAAAATATTCCCTCGCAGATTTGCGGGGGAATATTTTTTTATCACTTATTCATTGGGGGGGGGTAATAATTCTTGGTGTCCACAACCAGAATGTTGAACCATGACCTTCGCCTTCTGACGTTACTCCTATCTTTCCATTGCAGCGCTCGGCTATAGCCTTACAGATGCTAAGACCAAGGCCTGTGCCCTGTACAAAGTCGTTTAGCTTTACAAATCGCTCGAATACAGCTGCCTGTTTGTCCTTGGGGATACCTGCACCTGTGTCTTCGCAGTAGAAGTATATGCCGCCATCCTGTTCGCGATAGCCCACCTTGATGTGGCCTTGGTGGGTGTACTTGATGGCATTGGTGGTGAAGTTGGTCAGCACCTGCTGTATACGTCCCTTGTCTAGTTGTGCCTCAAACGTGTCGTATGGGTTGTCTTTGATAAACAGCACACCAGCCTCGTCTACACGCTGCTGCAATGTCTGACAGATGTCGTCGAACACCTTGGCAAAGTCTACCGTTTCTGGCTTTATGGCCAGCGACTGTCCTACGTTTGATGCCTCAAGGATATCATTGATAAGTCGCATCAGCATGTCGCAGTTGTTGCGAATGATGCGTATGAACTCCATGCGTTCCTCATGAGTGTCAACCATAGGTAGCAGGTCGCTGAATCCTACGATAGCATTCAGTGGTGTGCGGATTTCATGTGTCATGTTGGCCAAGAATGCAGCCTTCATCTTTCCACTCTCCTCAGCACGCTGGGTCTCTTCCTTCAGTCGTTGCTGTGCATCCATCAGATTGTTGATGTTACGTGCCACACCAAAGAAGTTGATGGTCTTGCCATTGTTGTCTACCCTTGGTATACCACTGATGCTGTACCACACTGGTTGAGGCTCTGTTGGCGTGTGAGTAAAGTGCAGTATTGCATTGTAGGGCTTTGCCTGCTCTATAGCCTCCTTGGCTCCAGCAAATGCCTGTGCTCGCATCTCATCTACTACACCTCCAAAGAATTCGTCGAACGACTCTATATAGTCAGAACGGCGTCCACTGCGGCTGAAGCTTACCTGGTTTTTATCTGGATAGAATGTCCATACAAACATGTTGCTGTTTTCCAGCAGATATCCAAGCTGTTCCTCATAGAATCTGATGTCGTTGGTGGCCTTGGTCAGTTCTTTATCGTGCTTGATCTGCTCCAGATACAGGCTGCGCTCTGCTGTCATGTCGCGTGCTGTAACTACATAAAACTGCAGTTTCCCCTCGTCGTCGAACGTTGGGTGTACCTTAATCTCTATATACTTGTAAATACCTATCTCTGGATAGAACATACGCTGGCATACATGGAACGGCTCATCATCATTCTTGGTATACTGTCCCTTTATCAATGGCACGTCGAACAGGTTCAGCTTGCGGAAGAATTCTTCGCCTTCCTTGTCAAATTCGCATATTTCGGCCATGCGACGGTTTACGTTGATAAGTGCTCCACTCCTGTCGTAGAACGACATGGCAATCAGTCCGTTGTCGAACATGTTCTGATACTTACTGGCTAATTCCTCGTTCATGCGCTCCTCAAGTATCTCATGAGTGTAGTCTCTGAATGATGTGATGACGTAACGCGGCTTGCCGTCCTGATACTCCACCACAGCGTGTCCTTCTATCCAGTGCCAGTCAGGGTTCTTGTCAGTACCCTTGTTGTAGCGTCGTCTCAAGATTCCCAGATCCTTCTCACCTTTGGCCATCTGCTCCATGGCATTCTTATAATTATCTTTCTCATCATCTGGTAGACGAGCCATAAACTCTTCTATGCTCAGTCCGTCCTTAGGTAGCATGTCGCCATAGGTGTTGTGTATGTGGTTGGTCTCCAGGTCGTTCTCTATCACATAGAAGTTGCCTGAGCATAGTGTCTGTGTCATCATCTGGTTTATATCAACAGATTTTTCTACTGCCTTCTTTACTCTGATGCGCATCATGTGGCTGAACAGCAGTATAACGATGGCAACCATAGCGATGGCTATCAGCAGGATGAGTGCCATGGGCGAAGCATCGTTGTGTACACGCTCTGGGTGGAACCACTTGTCACGTATCTTCTGTATGTCGCCAGCCTGCTCCATGCGTGCAAACGTGTCGTCGATGGATTGTATCAGTTCCTTGTCGTAGCCTATGATGCGCAGTTCGCCTGAAGGCACATCAGTCTCGTCGAACTCTATGCCGTCCAGTCCCAGCTCCTTTACCTTCTGCTTTAGTGGCATTTCGCCCCACATGTAGTACTTGTACTTGCCGCTACGTATACCCATCAGCGCCTCGCGTGGCGAGTGATACTCTACAGCGAAACTCTTGTCGCGTAGTTCTGATACCTTCAGGTCTACGTAGTCGTTCTTTTTCAGTGTCAGCGTGTCGCCTTCGCCCAGTTGGCTTATGCGCTTCAGTGGTCGTGTGCTCCTCAGTCTTACAGCCCTTACATTATAATATGTTATCATGTTGTGGGTGTAGTAGTAGGGGGGCCTGTCATACTTATACTTCAGCACGTGTATCAGGTCGGCCTCGCGGTTGTCGAATGCCTGTGTGGCCAGATACCACTCCTTCATCACGTATATGTGTGGTATCTTCATCTTGCCGAGTATGGCATCCAGCACCTCAACATTGTAGCCGTCAGGTTCGCCCACATCGTTTCTGAACTCGTATGGAGGAAACTCCCAGTCGGCCACTATCACAAGTGGTTTCTCCTTGGTGTATTCACGCAGATATTCAGCCTTGGCGCTATGTGTGCTGCATAGTGCCAGCAGACTGATAATGGCTAATATGTATATCTTCTTGATCATCATAATCGTATGTATTGCTATCGTTCCATTTCTATCATCTTGCATGGTATTGAGAACCATACTATGGTGCCTTTGCCCTCAGCCGATGTGATATCTATCCTGCCGCCCATGTATTCTACCAGTTCGTGGCTTATGCTCAGGCCTAATCCTGAACCACTGCTGGCGCCTGTAACAAATCGGCCAAAGATATTGCTGAGTGTATTCTTGTCGATGCCACAGCCAGTATCCTCTATTGTTATTATCAGTCGGTCGGCTATATAGTCGTATCGTGCCAGGACGTAACCCTTGGTTGTGTACTGTACAGCATTGGTGATAATCTTGTTGATAATCATTGATACTTGTGGTTCGTCTATCTCTATCAACAGTCGCTTATATGGACTCTGGATGATGTAGTTTACACCATCTGTCTTGTGATTGTCCCATACTGATGCGCAGCGACCTGCAAATATACCTGCAAAGTCAACAGGCTGTGGCGATATGTTGATCATGCCAGCATCCAGGCGCGACAGGAACAGAATGTCGTTGATAAGTTTGAGTAGCGATGCTGAGTTCTCCTTGATTTCTTCGATAAATACTGCCTCGTCTTCAGTAGAGTGGTCCATCTCGAACAGTTCAGAGAATCCTACAACTGTGTTGAGTGGTGTACGTATCTCATGGCTCATGTTGTGCAGGAATGCGTTCTTTACAGTCTCAACCTCCTGAGCTCGTACAGACTCCAGTGCTAGTTTCTCTTCTACTGCCTTTATGTCGCTGATGTCACGTATCAGTCCAAAGTATTCTACTATTTCGCCATCCTTAAATGTGGGCACAAAGTTTACCTGCAGGTGCAGGGGTACGCCACCGTGGCGGCGTATGCAGGTTTTGATTTCTGCGCGCAGATTGCCTCTCTGGCGATTGTCCATCTTGTTGAGTATGCGCAGTGCTTGTTTGTCTGATGTACTGTCGATAAACGACAGGGCTCTAGTCTGTGTAAGTGTGTATTTGGCCTTGTTAATCTCGCTGAACACTGTAAGTATATGCGTGTCGAGATTGTAGCGTGCCAGACTGATGCCTCCCACTCGCAGCACGTAGTCGATGTTGTGTACATAGTTGGTCACCTCGTCCTTTATCTCCTGTAGCTCCTTCGAGTTCTTTTGCAGTTTCATATACGAGTTGGCAGACTCTGTCACGTTGCGGCCTGTACCAAAGAATCCTATGCGATTGCCATACTTGTCGCGTATGGGGATAACCTGCAGCTCGTAGTACAGTTTATCGCGCTTTAGCACCTTGTTTAGTGTACGTTCATCGTTAGGCGAAATGAATAGCTGTGTGGCATAGAAGTAATCAAACTTGTCGATGTCCAGATCTGGTATTCCCAGCACGTCGCGCAGATGTATTCTCTGCTTGCGTATCGTTTTGATGTCGATATTTGTAGCACCCAGCGACTTGTTGTTCATATCGTTGATGTAGCCGTCGGCATCGTAGTACACCATGTCGACCATGGCCGAGTTGAACAGCCACTGGTATCGAAGCATAGCCTCCTTGGTCTGCTCTTGTCGCAAGTGGTCCTGACTGGTATCGCTCTTGGATATGATGATGACTGTGGGCTTGTTGTGCTTGTCTCTGCGCAGCACTGTTATATTGGCAGTGTAGTTGTTGTAGTGTATCAGGTCGTTGTCGTACTCTCTTATCTGCACTGTGGCGCTGGTCTGCCTGCCTTCTATAATCTTCTGTATTGCCTCAGTCAATTCATTAAAGTCGGCAGGTTCGAACTTGTGAGAAAACTCTATCAGCGAGTATGAACGCTTTGGATTGCCAGCTGAGTCCATGGTGACGAAGTGCTGTGTCTCTACATAGTAGGTGCAGAACATCACATTACTGGTGCGTATTATCAGCGACAGACGCTCGTTCTCCTTGGATAATTTTCTCTTTATTTTGCGCTCGCGCAGTTTGAAGAATGAGTAGTAGATAAATATGGCAATGCCCAGCAGTGCCATAAACTGCACCATGTCCCATACCCATGTAGGTATACCGCTCTCACGTCGCTCTGGATAGAACCACTTGTTTTGTATGGCAGTCAGCCGGTCGTTGGCGCGCAGGTTTGAGTACACGCTGTCCAGCTGATTCAGCAGGTGCTGGTCGTTAGAGAAGAATTTGTACTCGCCGTATGGAAACTCGAATGGTGTAATCTCCAGATTGTCTGTTTGATATTTTGTCATCAGCCACTTCAGCGACATCGAGTTCCACAGTATTGCTCCCTTGCCTTCAGTACTTACTCGCAGTATGGCCTCCTTCATGTCGTCGTAGGGTATAATCTCCTTGGCCCACTGGTTTTCCTTCAGCAGGTGATGGCTGAAGCTGCCTTCGTGTACTATCACTGGATATTCGGCCAGTTCCCTGCCATTGGTGGCCTGAATGGCCTGCCCTTTGGGCTGTACCAGACTGTGGGTGAATATCTGTACTATGGCTCGGCCGTATGATGAGTTATGTCGTGCAAAGTCGGCATCCATGCGTAGCATCAGGTCCGACTTGTGTTCTTTCAAGTCCTTCTGTGCCTCCAATGTTGGGCGCAGACGTATGATGTATGGTATGTCAAGCTCCTTGAATATTATTTTCAGCAGGTCGATATTATATCCGTCTGGTTCGCCGTTCTCGTTCAGGAATACGTATGGCCATAGGTCCCATGCGTCCTCATATACCAGTGGTCGTTTGTCGGTGTATACGATGACGCTGTCCTGTGTTTGTTCTGGTTGTTTTTGAGCGTGTGCGCTGCCTATTGCCAGTGGGCAGGCCACGAGTAGTGCATATATTCTATATCTATTCATAATCATTAGGTTGTTTCTTCTTTTTCTTCTTTGCAGGGTATCCACGTCCAGAATGTAGAACCACATCCCTTGCCCTCGGATGTCACGCCGATGTCGCCTTTGCAGTTGTCGACTATCACCTTACATATATTCAGGCCCAGACCAGTGCCCTGTACAAAGTCATTCAGTTTCACAAACTTGTCGAACACCTTGTCCTGATGCTCCTTTGGTATGCCGTCGCCAGTGTCTTCGCAGTAGATGTACAGACCTTCCTGGTTGTGGCGTGTTTCCTTGCGATATCCTATCTTGATATGCCCCTTGTGGGTGTACTTTACAGCATTGGTCACAAAGTTTGTTATCACCTGCTGTATGCGTCCGCCGTCGAGCGTGGTGTACAGCTTGGGGTAGGGGTTGTCTACTATGTACTCTACCAGCGGGTTCTGCACTCTTCTGGCTAGCGATGCTGCCACATCGGCAAAGCATTTGGTGAAGTTGAGAGGGGCTGGCTTGATGTATATGTCGCCATTCTCGAGCGACGACAGTGCCAGCATGTCGTTAACCAGTCGCAGCAGCATGTCGCAGTTGGTCGTTATCACGTCGAGTATGTGTTCGCGCTCCTCATGTGTGTCTTGTGTGGCCAGCACATCGCTGAATCCTACGATAGCGTTAAGTGGTGTGCGTATCTCATGACTCATGCTGGCCAGGAACGTACTCTTGCGCATACCGCTCTGACTGGCTCGTTCAGTCTCCTTCTTCAGTAGTTCCTGCTTTTCCATCAGCTTGGTCACATTGCGCACCACGCCGTATGTGCCAGTCTGGCGGCCTGTCTCGTCATAGTATGGCACGCTGTCGATGAAGTTCCACTCCAGTTCGCTGTTGTCGTGGAATAGTGAGTGCATATGGCATAGTTTCGACTTCGGCTCCTTCAGCAGCTCGAATGGGTTCTGCAGTGCCTCTGCAAATCCACCACTTCTGAAGCTTGCTATCATGTCGTCGAATGTCAATGTCTTCTCAGGCTGACTCATCTCCTTGTACAGATATACCTCGCGCTTCTCGAACGATGTGCGGAAGAATCGCATGTCGACGTTCTCCATCAGGTACTTAAGTTCAGTCTCATACTCCTTGATGTGCTTGTTGGTGCGATTAATCTGCTGCAGGTTGCGCTTGTGCTGCAGATGCAGTTCGCGCTCCTGGGTTATGTCGCGTATGTATAGCGTAAACATCTGTAGCTGGTTGTCGTGGTAGATGGGGTGCACACGTATCTCTGATGCCAGATTCACGTCGCGCTCGTATATCACCGTCTGAGTGCAGAAGTACAGATCGTCTACAGCGTCCACGTGCAGCAGATTGCGGAATGTGGGCAGCTCAAACAGTGTGTCGGTATGATAGAATGGGTCGTTTTCGCCCTTAAACTTCAGTATCTCGCGCAGTTTCTGGTTGGCCGTCAGCAGGTGCCCCTCCTTGTCAAAGAATGCCTGGCCCACGATACTCTGTTCAAACAGCTTGCCATAGCGGTCTGCCAGGTCCATATCCTCCTTCTGCTGCAGTCGCTGTTCTGTCTCGTCGTATAGCGTGCAGTACAGGTGCAGTGGTACTTTGCTGTCAGTATCGTCATATTCGCCCACGCCAACTATCCTGATGTATTGCCACTGTCCCAGGTGCAGACTCAGACTCTTGTCCCAGCGATACACGCACTCTGTAGACTTCTCGCCACGTATCAGGCGGTTCATAAAGTCCTGATATGTGTGCTTGTCGTCAGGGTGGACGTACAGCAGACTCTCCTCGTATGTCATGCCCTCTGGTGGCAGGAAGTCACCATACATGTTGTCGGCGCGTCGCTCCTTCAGGCTCAGTTTGGTTACATAGTTGTTGTCGTTTAGTGTGTGCTGCATTATGGTGACAATATCCTTGGCCCTCTCAGTATTCTTTCGAATGCTGTAGAGCGTTATGCGGTTCAGTATCACACCTATGATAATGACCATCAGGGTTAATATTGCTATCAGTATCTGCATGTTACACTATTTCTTTTCATAACTTATCATTTCGCATGGGATGCTCATAAAGTACGTGCTGCCCTTGTCAGGTTCTGATAGCACGTCAATTGTACCTCCCATCTGCTCTACCATCTCCTTGATGATAGGCAGGTCAAGGCCTGTACCCAAACGCTTGCGCTTGCCTTCGCGTGCAAAGCGGTCGAAGGCTCTGGGCACCTCGTCGAACTCCATGCCCCTGCCTGAGTCCTCTACGATTATTATCAGTTCGTCGTGCAGGTATTCGTATCTGGATCTTACGCCGCCCTGCATGGCGCTCAGACCTGAGTAGGCGCATAGTTTCTTGATGGCCAGTCCCAGGTTCTGTGGGTCAATCTTTACCAGCAGCGAGTTGTATGGGTTCTCTATGGTGCGTGTTATTGTTTGACTGACGTCGATCCATCCCAGTTGGCACCATCCCTCAAACAGCGTTGCAAAGTTGCACACCTCATAGTGATACTCTATCATGTGTGCGTCTAAGCGCGATATATATAGTATGTCGTTAATCAGACTGAGTAGCACGTCAGTATTCTTCTTGATTTCCTCAGCAAATATGCGCTCATCGTTCAGGTCGTGCTCTGTGTTGAACAGTTCTGCAAATCCTATCACAGCCTGCAGTGGGCCGCGCAACTCATAGCTCATGTTCAGCAGGAATGCGTTTTTGAGCTGCTCATCCTCTTGTGCCTTGGCCGTCTCCTCTTGCAGTCTCAATTCTGTGTAGGCCATCTCTGTGCCGTTGCGCAGCATGCCAAAGTAGTGAGTCACATGGCCCTGCTTGTCGGTGATAGGCATCAGGTTGAAGTTCAGATATATGTCGCGACCATGATGGTCTGGCAGTCTGGTGTGCAGCGTCTCTGATATGGCAGACTGGTGCCTGTTGTCCATGCGCTTGATGATGTTTGTGGCCTTATGGCGATCGTCCTGATGTATCAGTGCCACAGCGTGCAGTTGTGGTATGCGCTTACCTGCCTCGCTCAGGTCGCTCAGTATCTCCAGTTCGTGGCATTCAGGATAGTAGTTTATCAGTCGTGTCTCGCTTATCTTCAGCGAGTAGTTGATATCTCTTACGTACTGCTGTAGTGCCTTGGTGCGCTCTTCGATTAGCCGGCTCGACTCCTTCATCCTGTGGTTCGACTCTACCATCTCTGTTATGTCGCGTCCTGCGGCTATCACTCCCATCAGGTGGTTCAGCTGGTCGCGTATAGGGCCCAGCATCACCTCGTAGTACATCTTGCTGGTCACTGTCACCTCAGGCACTCGCTCGTCGGTGGCTTTTACCTGGGCTATGTCTGTGATCGATGATAGGGTGGTGTGCTCCAGCTTCTGCACGTCGATTTCTCTGTAGGATGGTATGTCGTTCATCTTCATACCACGCTTGATGAGCGCCTGGGCATCCTTCACGCCAAACGTGTGGCAGGCCGTCTCGTTCAGGTCGGCCAGATAGCCCTTGGCATCGTAGTATACCATATCCACCAGCGACGAGTTGAATACTGTATGCGATCTCAGCATCAGGTTGTTAATCTCCTTGGCGCGCTTGGTTTCCTGAGTGATGTCGCGCTGTGTGCCTAGTATCTCTATGGGTATGTCGCGACGATTGCGTCGCAGCACTGTCAGCGTTATTTCGTAGTATTTCAGCTCCTCGCCCTCGGCTGGCTCGTTGCGTACAGTCAGTGTCTCTGTCAGTATCTCCCTGTTCATTATGCCGTTGATAGCCTTCTCTATATTCAAGAAGTCATCGCGGTTGCATCGTTTTGAAAATTCGAACGGAGTGTAGAACTTTTCTGTGAAATCATTTTTAGATATTACCTTAAACTGATTTTTCTTGGTATCGTATGTCCAGGCACCTGTCTTGTTGGCATCCATTATCAGCGATAGCTGCGCAGTGAGCCGTTGCAACCGTCGCGTCACCCTTCGCTGTTTGTAGTATGTCAGCCTGTTGTATACCACCATACAAGCAGCAGAAAATAAGAATGCTGCTATCAGGTAACCATAATTATGTATTATATCTGTATACATATATTGCGTCCTATGTATGGTAGTAATCAAGCGCAAAGATAGCCATTTTTGTATAAATAAAAAAATTTTTGAACGAAAAAAACACATTTATTTGGAAGTTTCACAGAAAAACCTTACTTTTGTCATCAGAAAACGACTAAAAGTACATAAATTATGGTTGACGTAAAAGAATTTTTAAAAAAGAGTGAGGAGCGCATGGAGATGGCAGCTATGTATCTGGAAGATGAGCTGAACCGCATCCGTGCCGGCCGCGCCAATGTGGCTATTCTCGATGGTGTACGCGTAGAAGTGTATGGCAGCAAGGTGCCCCTTAACCAGGTGGCCAACGTTAGTGTGCCTGATCCTCGCACCATCGCCATCAAGCCATGGGACCGCAAGGAGATTCGTAACATCGAGAAGGCTATCATGGATAGCGATGTAGGTATCACACCTGAGAACAATGGTGAGATTATCCGCCTGAACATTCCTCAGCCCACTGAGGAGCGCCGTCGCGACCTGACCAAGCAGTGCAACAAGATAGCCGAGAAGGCTAAGGTTGAGGTGCGCAACGTGCGTGGTGATATTAAGGACAAACTGAAAAAGGCCATCAAGGACGGACTTTCAGAGGACTTGGAGAAGGACGCTGAGAACGAACTGCAGAAACTTCACGACAAGTATATCAAGAAGATTGACGAACTGATTACGGCCAAGAATAAGGAAATTATGACTGTTTAATTCTTGGACGAGCCAAGCGGCGAAGCCGAGCGGACAATTGATAATTGACAATTGAAAGGACTTGTTATTAAGAATACAGGCAGCTGGTACACCGTCTTGACAGACGATGGCCAGCTGATTGATTGTAAGATAAAGGGTAACTTTCGCCTGAAGGGTATACGCAGCACCAATCCTGTGGCTGTGGGTGACCGTGTGACGGTGGGCGAGGGCGACTGGATAACAGAAATCGAGGATCGCAAGAATTATATCATTCGCAAGAGTATCAACCTGAGCAAGCAGAGCCATATATTGGCTGCCAATGTAGACCAGGCCATGCTGGTAGTGACAGTGGTTAATCCACAGACCAGCACCACGTTTATCGACCGCTTTCTGGCGTCGGCCGAAGCTTATCGTGTGCCAGTGATACTGGTGTTCAACAAGACCGACCTGCTGGATGAGGATATGCGCCGCTATCAGGAGGCGATGGTCAATCTGTATCACACCATAGGTTATGAGTGCTATCAGATATCGGCATGCAATGGCGATGGGGTAGAGGTCCTGCAGCCACTGCTCAAGGACAAGATAACACTGCTTAGTGGCAATAGTGGAGTGGGCAAGAGCACGCTCATCAATTGCTTGGTGCCTGGCGCCAGTCAGCGTACAGCTGAGATAAGCGACGCGCACAACACTGGTCAGCACACCACCACATTCAGCGAGATGATACCTATCGACCTGTCGCTGCCACTCAGCCAGTCGAAGGGCTTCTTGATAGACACTCCAGGCATCAAGGGCTTTGGCACGTTCGACATGGAGCCAGAGGAACTTACCAGCTACTTCAAGGAGATATTCCACTTTTCGCAGGACTGCCGTTTCTCTAACTGCACCCACACTCACGAACCTGGATGCGCTGTGCTGAAGGCGCTCGAAGACCGTTACATAGCCGAAAGCCGATACCAGTCGTACCTGTCGATGCTTAATGATAAGGACGAAGGCAAGTATCGTGAGGCGTACTAGACTTTTTACATTAAACATTAAAGATTAAACATTAAATGAAGAAAGTATTATTTGTACTGTTTGCGGCTAACTGTGCGCTGGCTTCTGTGGCGCAGGTTAAGACCGCTGTCACTGAGTTTAATATAGCTGGCCCATACGCTGTGGCTGTGCCTTTTGGTGTGGACACGGTGGATGTGCAGGGAAAGAAGTTTGACCCCAACTCGCTGATGAGCGCCATCGCACTCACATCGCAGCCCACTGGTAAGTTCTCTGGTCAGGTGCTGCCATCGCTGGCCGATAGCAAGAGTGTAGGTCTGCTTAGTTTCTATCTCAATAATAGCAGTTACCTCAAGGGTAAGATAGAGGTTAAGGGCCCTAAGCACTCTAAACTGTATATCGATGGCGTTGAGGCTGGCAGCGAACTGAAACTCGCCCCTGAGCATCACATTTTTACTATCCAGTATCTGGCAGAGCCTAAGGACACAGATTCTATCAAGGTTACTATCGAATCACAATTGTCAATTGTCAATTATCAATTGTCAACTGACCCTCGCCATCCATACATGGTGCACGACTTGACTGATGGTAAGCGTGTGCGTGGCATCAATGTGTCGGCCGACGGACAGTTGGCTTGCGTGGCTTATCAGACCACTGCACGTGGTGGCAACAGCATTTGGAGCTATGAGTTGCGCGATGTTAAGACTAGTCGTCTGATTTCGCAGCCCAAGAGTAATGCCAGATGGATGCCCAAGAGCATTGCATGGATAGAGGAAGATAAGGATGGCGACAAGCGTGTACTGTATAAGGTCGACCCTCGCACAGGCGCTCGCACTCGTTGGGCTTACAATGTGCCTGAGGGTGGCTATACCGTTTCGCCTAATGAGGATTATCTCATCATGAGTATGGAGGAGGAAGGACCTAAGGAGGATAAGGATGTGTTCGAGGTGCTGGAGATGGACGACCGTCAGCCAGGCTGGCGCAAGCGCGGCTATCTGGCCAAGTATGATATAGCCACTGGCATCACCCAGCGTATCACCTTTGGCAACAAGGGCGAGTATCTGTTTGACATCTCGCAGGACGGCTCTAAGCTGCTCATCATCAGCAACCGCTCGCGCCTGAGCAAGCGCCCAACCTCTGTGAGCGATGTGTATGTGATGGATGCTAAGACCTTTGCTGTCGACACGCTGATAACAGGTGGTGAATTCCTTGGCACTGCCTCGTTCTCGCCTGATGGCAAGCAGATACTGTTTACAGGCAATCCAGAGGCCTTCGACCGTATCGGTTGCCAGCTGCCTGCCACCATTACACCTAGCATGACAGAGAATGAATTGTTCCTCTTCGACATTGCCACCAAGCAGGTTACACCACTTACCAAGGATTTTAATCCTAGTATTGAGCGTGTTGACTGGTCGTGGGCCGATGGACAGATTTACTTCTCGGCCGAGGATCGCGATTATGTAAATATGTTTGGTCTTGATCCTAAAACTGGCAAGATTACCAAACTGCCCATTCTGGGCGACTATGCATACCGTTTCGATATGGCTGCCCACGCACCTGTACTAGCCTATCTGTCGTATAAGACTATGGAGCCTGCATCGGCCTATGTGTTCGACCTGAAGAGCAAGAAACAGCAGACCTACTTTGCTGGCAAAGAGGCTCTGGGCGATGCTGAGATTGGTACTTGCGAGGACTGGAATTTTATTAATTCTAAGGGCGACAAGGTGTATGGCCGACTGTATCTGCCTAAGGATTTCGATGCAAGCAAAAAATATCCTATGATCGTTTACTACTATGGTGGCTGCTCGCCAGTGTCACGATATTTCGAGTCGCCTTACGCTCCACAGTATTGGAACTCGCTGGGCTATGTGGCCTATATACTGGAGCCAAGTGGCGCTACAGGTTTTGGTCAGGAGTGGGCATCGCGCCACGTCAACACTGCTGGCGAGGGGCCTGCCGAGGATATCATCGAGGGTACCAAGAAAATCTGTGAAGAGCATCCTTTTATCAATAAGGATAAGATAGGCTGTATGGGCGCATCGTATGGTGGATTTATGACACAGTATCTGCAGACCAAAACTGATATCTTTGCCGCTGCTGTATCGCATGCAGGTATAGCCAACCACACCAGCTACTGGGGCGAGGGCTATTGGGGCTACAACTACAGCGAGGTGTCGATGGCCAATAGCTATCCTTGGAGCCATCGCCAGTTGTATGTCAATCAGAGTCCGCTGTTCAATGCCGACAAGATTCACACCCCACTGCTGTTGCTGCATGGCAATGCCGATACCAACGTGCCGCTCATCGAGAGTCTGCAGATGTTTACTGCACTTAAGTTGCTGGGCCGCGAGGTGTCGCTGGTCGAGGTTGAGGGCGAGAATCACCACATACTCGACTATAACAAGAAGGAGAAGTGGCTTGCCACCCAGATGGCATGGTTCCAGAAGTGGTTGAAGGACGACCCCACATGGTGGGACGCACTCTATCCTAAGAAGAATCTGTAAATGACGCACTGACGCACTGGTGCACTGACGCACTAGCAGATACAAGAAAATCCCTCGCCCAGTTATGGGGGCGGGGGATCATTCATTACTATAGCATCAGTATGCCTGTCTTTCGATATACTGCTTTGCCTTGAGCATTGCTGCGGCCGTCGCTCACCTTCTCTATCAGATGGTCGCTCTGCAGTCGGCTTATCTTGCTGCGGGCGGCGCTGTCGCTAGCCATGCTGAACACACGTATCACGTCATCGCTGGTAAACTCCTCTGGCAGTCGTTCAAATCCGTCGAATGTCTTCTGGCGGCGCTGCACGTTCACGTTGGCCTCACGATTCTGGTTCTCAAAGTAGTGCTCTGCCATCGCTCCAAAAAAGTGCCGCTGACAGGCGTACTGTATGTTCACTATCAACTCGGCCAGTTGCCAGTCCACATCGTCTGTGTCAAAGTCGCCACACCAGTATTCGCCGTCTTGATGCAGCTGGCACCAGTGGCGCATCATGATGAACGGCGCTGCAAAGTTGAACCCATGATAGGCGCATCGCTTCAGTAGCAGTTCGTCGGCCTTGCTGTTGTTCTCCTCAGCGTCGGCCATGCGGCGTGCAGTCCAGTCGTATAGCTCGTCTACTATCCTGCTCAGCTTCAGTTCGCCCTTGGTCTTATCCAGTTTCTTGGCCCATTCGCGCAGACGGTTGTCGCTGTCGTAGTCGATGGTCGTTTCGCGCGTCAGCATCTTGAAGTTGGTTGATGGCAGAGGTATACACGTCAAGCGAGTTGACAGACCAGAGCCGAAGTTCTGCTCGTTCACCTTCTTTTTCAATGCGATGGGCGTGCCTGTGTAGATAAAGTTCCAAGTCACGTAGAAGTCCTGCAGTATCGAGTCGGCATTAGAGTATGCCTGACCGTCCCATTCGTTGTGGAATGCCTTGAGTTCGAGCGACATTTTATCTATCCACGATCCACCCTTCTGCACGCAGATGGTGTTGTCCAGCTCAGTGTCGAATGTCAGCATGTGCAGCTGCATCGGCTGTCCGTCCACCTCTTCCACGCTGTTTACCATGTCTTGTATAAACTGCGCATTCGAGGTTCGCGCTGGGTGCACACGCACTATAACCTTTGGCTTTGGCGGTTTCTCCTTGTTGGCACCTTTGGTCTTGGTTATCTCTCGATAGGCATTGATGGCATCCTTGCCCGCCTTATCGGCCTCGATGATAGGCGCTGCCAGCAGGTTGTACAGGCGTGTGGCAAACGACTTACCACTGGCTGGGTCGCCGATTATCAGTGTCGAGTTGTTCAGGCGGCGCAACTCCTCTGGACGTGCGTAGAAACGGTAGGTGCAACGTGTCATTAGCGTCATCATCAGTCCGCCGCCCACAAACATCGCCGCTGGATACTGGTTGCGCTTCAGTCCCTTGCACATGTCCTTGAGTGCTGGGAAGTGGGGCATCAGTCCCTCTATCTCCTCGCCCCATGTCCATAGCTGTTGTGAGATGTTTTCATCGCCGTTGCGCTGTGGAGTGGCTACTGCCTCGCGCAAGCGCTTGGGCATATACTCATGGTACTTAAAGTCCATCACCGATCGCACTGTGCCTGCCACGTCTTCGCCCTCGCGCTGCAGGTCCTGCACCCAGGGCAGCGTCATTACCACATCGGTTATCTTGGTGGCGTTCTTGCCCAGCACGTATCGCAGATGGCTTGCCAAGTCAACCAGTGTGTTGTGGCGATTATTGTTCAGGTCTACGCCCTGCATCCACTTGTCGATAATCTCACTGATAGGTTGCCCGTTGTAGAGAAGACTCTCCCCCGTCCCCTCCCTGTGAGGGATGGGCGTAGATGGTTCTGAGGATGAAAGCTGGGGCTGGGTCTTCCCGTTGCGATATAGAGCAGTATATCGCTCAGCATACTCCTTGTTATCATACTCAAAGATCTCCTTGTCTAGATACAAAATGTCAGATTCTTTACATATAAACGACATGCGAGATGCATCCTTGCATGCCTCATCTGGCACTATATTGTCGCCTAGAATCTTGGCCATCTGGTGCTGGTTGGCTATCAGGTTGCCCCATTCCAGTCGCGCCTTGAACACTATCTTCAGCCCTTTGCCGCTAGGTGTGACGTAAACCAGCAGTATGCCCATTTTTACATCTTTACATTTTTCAATTATTACATTGTCGAACACCCCTTTGGGGTCATCGATGTGATCGATGTCCATCACCACCAGTCCGTTCAGTCGTGTGGCGGCCTGCTTGCGCCATGCACCTATGCGCCCCTTGGCCGACGTGGTCTCATCGAATGTGGCCTGGAAGATGAATGCTGGCAGCTTGCGCTTCAGACTGGCATCGCCTGTGGCTCTGAACTTGTCGATGTTCTCGTTCCACTTGCCCGCCCTGACGAGCGCAAAGAACTGCGCTTCGTCAACGGGCTGTGTGGGATTGCTAAAGTTACTCTGGTAACAAAACATGGGCTTAACAGAAATCCACTAGTTCGCGGTCGATAAGTGCATCTTTGGTCGACTGGTGCTCGCGGTCCAGTATGGCCAGCACGCGCGCTGTGCCCAGCATCTTTGGTACGCTCTCGTACACCTTTATGCGTTCTGCACTCTCCTTTACCCAGCCGTGCTCATTGCGACGTATCAGCCAGTCGGCACTCATACTGCGCGGTCGGCGGTTGTATCGCTCGAAACAGATTACACACGTGCCGCTGGTGGTCTTCTCCAGCCAGATGCGGCCTTCTACTCTTACGCCTTTAAGCAGGCGTTCCATTACTTCACTTTCATTTTTAATCAGTACTTCTTGCATTTATTTGTTATTACTCGAAAAATCTCTTTGCCTCCCAGTCGCGACGACGCTCCAGCCCCTTCATTCGTTCGCCGCCGGCATACACCCACTTCTTGAATTCGCGCTTGATGGCTGCCTTGCTTGCTCCCTGGCGAATCAGTTTGAGTAGGGTAGAATGCTGCAGTCGGTCGATGCCTAGATTGAATGCGAACGATACCAGTGCGTCCATCTGTCCCTCAGTGTGCGCCACCTGTAGCTCATCTACTTGCTGTGCTACCTCCTCGATGTCCATCTTCAGCGTTTCGATGGCCCACCAGCGGGTGATCTTGTCGCCCATTCTCACAGCCTTGGTGTGGCCGTAGCCGATGGTTGGTACTCCTGCTGCATCCTTGTAAGCCTCCAGACGCAGACCTTCAAACTCTCTCAACTTCAAAATCAATGTTTCACTTGTGTTCATAATTTTCTTTTCTTATTTTCGAATTGTTCTTAACTTCTTTAACTTCTTAACTTCTATCAATGTCGTTCTTGTTTCTCTTAGCGTGACGTTTCAGTGTGCGAATCTGTCGCTGGCACTCTGTGTTCATATCCCTAAGCAGAGATAGCTGTGTCTCCAGAGTCTTGATTGCACTACCATCCTTGATGGCCTCTACCATGGTGTGTAGTTCGTACTTGGTCAAATCGTCCAGTCGCTCCATGCCTACTCTTATCAGCATACCCTCGAGCAATGTCGATGCGTCAAAATACATAAACTTTTCACCGTTCACCTCCAGCGCATATCCGTTGCGCAAGGTTTCAACTTTGATTTTCATTAAATTTTTCTTCATAACTTTTATTATTTAAATTCGTTGTTTTGTCCTTTCGACGGTGCAAAAGTAGGCATAAAAAAAGCGCGTCCCAATCTCTTGGAACGCGTTGTGCAGAAGTTTAGGTAGGTCTGCCGTTTTTTAAGTACGTTTCTCTGCAAAACATGCATAAGCTTATGCAGACGATTGTGCTACTTTTCGATTCTGGCCATCAGGAAGTCGAGCAATGCCATTACTCTGTCTGATGCACCAAACTCTTTCCACTTATTTACGTGCATGCGCATGTACGCGTGGTCGCATATAGTACGGTTCACCTTGTTGCAGGTGCATGGGTATTCGAATTTGGCAGGCATCTTCAGTCGTGATGCATTACGCTCAAAGTCGCTTACCGTTCCCTTGTAGCCACACACATCTCGCGCCACACCATACACCACAGCCCAGGCCGACGCCGCCCAGAACAGGTGAGAGCCCTCGCCAACTGCTCTAGTCAGCTGCTGCATAGGAGTACCCTTCTCCTGTCGCTGCGCCATCAACTCACGTACCATGTCCATACACTCATCCACAGCCTTATGTGCCAAGCGCTTCACAATAGCACGAACTATCATCTCAATCATTGGATCCAACTCAGATCCGTCAAAACCATTAAAATTAATCTTCATTTCCATAATCTTTTTTCCTTTCTTAAAGAATTTAGTTAATTAAATACGGCTGCAAATATAAAACAGGGGGTGCATCAAAACTCGATGCACCCCCATGAATTTTAAGGTCTTTTAAGAAATCTGCTCCAAAACAACAAAAATAAGGCTAAAAACTTGCAAGTATCAAAAATACTTCTTATCTTTGCAGCGTGAAAGGTGGAACCAAGTAGAGCCACGATGTGAGGAACGGTGGCATGGCTGCAATAATGCAGAGATGATGAGCAATTCGACCTTGCCGCTTGGTTTCATAAAAATAGTGACCGTCACTCTTATGAGCGGCGGTCGTTTTCTACTTTAATATACTTGGGCAATGTAAACTCCATGGGGTCTTTTACACGAGTGGCTGTTATGAAATTCACTAATTTAATATGTTCTCTGTTAACTTTCATTTTATAATTAGGATGAACTATAAATTTTGAATTACCATCTGTATAGATAAAACACTCACCATCATAGTACAAATCCATCTTGAATCGACTATGTGGAAAACTAACAAGTTCTTCTGCTGACACAACTAATCCTTTGGCTTCTTTTGAGGCTCGCATGCAGTGCTGCAGCTGTTTGGCGCTTACATAGAGTTGATCACTGGCTAATGTAATTCCATTAGTCTTTGCAAACACCATCATTCTCTGTTCAACCTCACCAATACTAAAAGGTTGCACAGCAGAGTATCCTTTCTGCTGAATATCTATTAATACAGTAGTTATTAACTCCTCTATCGTTGGTTTATCTGATTCCATTTATTTTCTTAAATAATGGTGCAAAGGTACTGCTTTTTTACGATACTACCAAGATATACCACATCTTTTATTAATATAGCCTCAAAAAATCTAT
Organism: uncultured Prevotella sp.; assembly: GCA_900322175.1. Taxonomy (GTDB): domain Bacteria; phylum Bacteroidota; class Bacteroidia; order Bacteroidales; family Bacteroidaceae; genus Prevotella. The sequence goes on along the minus strand of ONYZ01000036.1, from coordinate 1,866 downwards.
ATCCACTATTTTTTTACCAATTCCTATGGTAATATCTGAAAATGATGTATCTTTGCAACAGATTGATACTAATTGGCTTATGACAAAAGATACTTCATCTGAACTTACAGCAGAGGAGCGCAAGGCACGTTTCCTTCGTTTTGCTGGAAGTTGGGCTGATACAGAAGAGGGCGAGGAGTACTATCAGATGATGAAACATCGCAATGGTGATCGGCCGTCTAACCGCATAGTAAACCTTGATGATTAAAGGTTTACATGATCAGAGGAACCGTCACCATGATCATCTAAGAAAATCTATATAGGATTCGTCTTTATCTACTACTTTTATTTGGTAGACTCGATGTAATTGTCGATATCTAACTGAAGATGTTGACAATGCAGATGAGTCATACAATCTATAAAAATGTTGATGTCTTCGTTTTCTCTTGTGTCTATCAGGGCTTGTATGTATTCTGCCTTGTCTTCTTTTAGAACTTTGGTAGGCAGTACTCCAAACTCCATCTGCAACAGGTTCATCAACAGTCTGCATGTTCTGCCATTACCATCAGCCCATGGATGAATGGTTACAAGTTCGAAATGAGCCCAGAAACTCAGTTCGTAGACAGCTGCTAAGTCTGTTGGGTCTATGGTTCTGCGTCTTTTATTCAGTTCTTCGCAGAATGCAGCCAAACGTGTGGGTACTTTCAGGTATGACATATACGATTTGCCGCCAACGCCAGCTGTTACATTTAGCTTTCTAAGTTCGCCATTAGCTGCTGAGAAATCTCCAGCTGCAGCATGATACTCACCTCCTGTGCGAGCCATCACCTTAGATGCAAGTAGTATCAGCCAGTCTACAGTGATGTCCTCATGGCGCTTTATCCACTCCATACCATAGTCGTAAGCCACTTTCAGATCGAGATTCATCATTTGCTCGATGATGGTGCGCTTATTGCTGGTAATGCCTTCATCAAACAGTAGTTGAGCCTCTAACTCTGTGACAGTACTACCCTCAATGGCCGTTGAGTTTGCAATGATTGAGTACAGATAGAACTTCTGGTAGTCTATCTGCTCTGATATGCCCAATTCCTTATGCTGATTGAGCAATCGCATCAGTTCGTCTCTGTTCTCTTGCGTCATTGCTATTCTTTAAATTTGCAGCAAAGATAATACTTTTATTCCATATTTATTTGATAATCCAAAGTTTTTTCATATTTTTGCAGCGGATCAATAATACTTGGCTTATGACAAAAGATACTTCATCTGAACTTACAGCAGAGGAGCGCAAGGCACGTTTCCTTCGTTTGGCTGGAAGTTGGGCTGATACAGAAGATGGCGAGGAGTATTATCAGATGATGAAACATCGCAATGATGATCGGCCTGCTAACCGCATAGTAAACCTTGATGATTAAAGTTTTTTATGATTAGAGGAACCGTCACCATGATCGTCCCAAGCCGTTGGTCAGGCACCATCGGCTTTTGCTATCAACAGAATCGTTTTTAGGCGAAATGTGTAATTAATAGATAAGAAGATGAATAAGGATTTTATTACTTTAGAGGAGTCAAAGGATGTACTGATTGGAAAAGTCGGCACTCCTGAGCGTGATGCATATGAGGAAGAGCTGAGACGCCAATTAAAAATGGCGCTTTAACTCTTTGTACATATATGCATTTTATGCATAATACTCAATACATGATTATTCAGAGAATCGTTTCTTCCATTCTATAAGTGGTATAGGATTATTATTAATTATATTGTGCAAACCTTTTCTATTAACGCTATATCTTTGGCTGTGTTGTAGTATATGACTGATTTTTAGTCACTTTTTAACTGATTGTCGCATGAAAGCCGTACCTTTGCAGCTCAAGACGCAACGCAAGAGTATA
>ONYZ01000066.1 GCA_900322175.1 uncultured Prevotella sp. | reverse complement strand
ACGAAGAACCGCCGTATGCGGAACCGCACGTACGGTGGTGTGAGAGGTCGGAAAATGAAGTAGGAGGAAAACTTCTTCATTTTCCTCCTACTCGATTATATTCTTAGAATGGTAGTGGTCCGTCGGGCAATGGCGGTGGTAATGGATTGTCGTCGCCGTTAAGCTTCGAGCCGATAATCTCCCCGCCCCCCAGTGGAGCACGGTTGTCGATAGTCTTTTCCTCGGGATTCTCAAATCTTGTAAACTCACCACGGAATGTCAGCAGCACATCGCCTGTGGCACCCTTACGGTGCTTGGCTATGATGATCTGTGCCATACCGTGCAGGTCGCGTCCATTGTCGTCCTGATAGATGTGATAGTACTCAGGACGGTGAACGAACAGCACCATGTCGGCATCCTGCTCGATGGCTCCCGACTCACGCAGGTCGGACAGCTGCGGACGCTTACCTTCAAGTCCCTCACGGCTCTCAACGCCACGGTTAAGCTGACTGAGCGCCAAGATAGGAATATTCAGCTCCTTAGCCAGTCCCTTAAGCGAACGAGAGATGGTCGACACCTCTTCCTGTCGGCTGCTGAATCGCATACCGTTGGCATTCATCAGCTGCAGATAGTCGATCATTATAAGTTTGATGCCATGCTCACGCACCAGTCGACGAGCCTTGGTACGAAGTTCGAAGACCGAAAGACCAGGAGTGTCATCTACATACAGTGGAGCACCTAGCAGCTGGTTAATATTCTTGTCCAGTCGCTCCCATTCATCACGTTGCAGCTGACCGTTCAGAATCTTCGAACCCTGAATTTCGCAAGCGTTCGATATCAGACGGTTAACCAGCTGAACGTTCGACATTTCGAGCGAGAAGAACGCCATCGGCTGTCGCAGGTCGGCTGCTATGTTCTTTGCCATTGATAGTGCAAACGAAGTCTTACCCATCGCAGGGCGTCCGGCAATGATAACCAAGTCGGAAGCCTGCCAACCGCTCGTAATATCGTCGAGCTTGTAATAACCGGTCGATACACCTGTCAGTCCGTCGGTGTTCTTGGCAGCATCCTGAATACCCTTAACCGCCTGAGCAATAACCGGGTCGATGGAGGTGTAGTCCTTCTTCATGTTGTGCTGCGACAGTTCGAACAGCGAACCCTCGGCCTCCTGCATCAGGTCTTCCACATCGATTGTCTCGTCGAAGGCTTTGGTCTGGATCATGCTTGAGAATGAAATCAGCTGACGTGCCAGCGACTTCTGTGCAATGACGTTGGCATGATACTCGATATTGGCCGATGTAGCCACACCCGAACTCAGTTCGGCGATATATCCAGGACCTCCCACCTGTTCCAGATTTCCGCTCTTGGCTAGCTGATTGGTCACGGTAAGCATATCTACCGGCTTTTCCTCCATACTCAGGTCGCGTATGGCGGCATAAACCATCTGGTTGCGGGGCTCGTAGAAACTTTCAGGACGTAGTATTTCGCAGACTATTGCATACGCATCCTTATCGATCATGAGTGCACCAAGAACTGCTTTCTCCATTTCGAGAGCCTGCGGTTGCAGATGACCGAATGTAGTGTCAACCGGCTGGTTGCTTTTTCTTCTTCTATTATTTGTCTGTTCTGCCATATCTCTATATTCTAAACTCTAAATTCTTCCTTCTTACATCTTACTTCTCCTTCAGCACTGGCAGCGACAGGTGATAGCGTACTGCTAGGAAACGTATCAAGCATGTCACTACGAAGCTGATACCGGCGCTCAGTTCTGCCGGTGTGCCCAGTTCGGCCAGTCCCCAATATGCCACACCGCCGATGACACAGGCCATAGCATAAATCTCTTTGTGGAATATTACCGGCTCGTTGTTAAGCAGTACATCGCGGATTACACCGCCTGCCGAACCAGTGATACAGCCCATGATGATAGCCACCCAGAATGGTTGACCGAAGGCCAGACTCTTCTGAATACCAGCGATAGTGAAGAGGGCCAGTCCCAGTGTATCGAACACAAACCATGCGTTCTTTAGCGGTTCCATCCACTTGCCAAACAGTACTACGGTTACCAGCGCCACGGCTGTACATATCAGATATATCGGGTTTGTCATCCAGAACGGTGTAGTACTCAGCATCACGTCGCGGATGGTTCCGCCGCCGATGGCCACAGCCACACCACATACATATCCTCCGAACCAGTCGAAGTGCTTAGCAGCAGCATGTCTTATACCAGATATGGCAAAGGCAAAAGTACCCAATAATTCTATAAATATTATAATCAGATTCTGCTCCATCTGAAAATTCTAAACTCTCAATTATCAATTTTCAATTCTCACTCCTCGAACCTTTTTCCCCAATAGTTCACCATCCGCTGATACATCTTTTCTTCTGTGGGGTTATGCTGTCCGTGCCAAATACGCTCGTTTTGCAGTGCATCGGGCATATATTGTTGCGGTGTAAAGTGACCGGCATAGTCGTGCGGGTACTTGTAGCCATCATGATAGCCTAGTTCCTTCATCAGTTGTGTAGGCGCATTGCGGATAGGCAGTGGCACGGGCTGATTGCCGGTACGGCGCACCAGGTCGAGTGCTGCGTCTATACCCAGATAGGCACTGTTGCTCTTGGGCGATGTGGCAAGATATACCGTGGCCTCGGCCAATGGTATTCTACCCTCGGGCCAACCTATCTTCATCACTGCGTCGAAAGCAGCATTGGCCAGCAGCAGTGCGTTCGGATTAGCCAGACCTATGTCCTCGCTGGCACTGATAACCAGTCGGCGGGCGATGAACTGCGGGTCTTCTCCACCCTCTATCATCCTGGCCAACCAATACAGCGCAGCATCAGGATCAGAACCACGGATACTCTTGATAAACGCCGAAATGATGTCGTAGTGCATCTCGCCGTCCTTATCGTATGCCAGCGGGTTCTGCTGTAGGCGGTTCACCACCTTCTCGTCGGTTATCACTACTTCATCCGATGATTCAGATTCAATCACCAACTCCAAGATATTCAGCAACTTACGCGCATCGCCTCCACTATATCTTAGCATGGCTCCAGTCTCCTGTAGCACGATGTTTCGCTCCTTCAGTATCGAGTCGGTATGTACAGCCCGGTCGATGAGTTTCAGCAGATCATCCTTCTCAAGCGACTTGAGCACATACAGTTGGCAGCGCGACAGCAGCGGACGTATAACCTCGAACGACGGATTCTCGGTAGTGGCACCTATCAGTGTCACTATGCCCTTCTCTACCGCACCCAGCAGTGAGTCCTGCTGCGACTTTGAGAATCGGTGTATCTCGTCTATAAATAAAATAGGTGAAGCCTCGTTGAAGAATCGTCCCTTCTGTGCTTTCTCTATCACATCGCGTACATCCTTCACGCCGCTGGTCACAGCAGAGAGGGTGTAGAATGGAGTTTCGAGCTTGTGGGCGATGATCTGAGCGAGTGTGGTTTTACCTACTCCGGGAGGTCCCCAAAGTATAAACGACGGTATTCGTCCTGCGTCGATCATCTTACGCAGAACAGCCCCCTCGCCCACCAAGTGTTCTTGTCCGATATACTCGTCTAAAGTGCGAGGTCTGAGTCTTTCAGCCAGTGGTTGTGCCATAATTCGGGCACAAAGTTACGTTAAATTACGATAATTACAAAAAATAATGGCCAAAAACTTGCTAATAAAAAATAAAGTGGTTAAATTTGCACCAAATTTAGTAGAATAATATGGCAAGAACAAAACAACAACAACCGGAAAGTAATCCGTCATTATCAATTAAGAGTGTAACAAAGAGTAGTGTTTGGGACATTCAGGAGAACGATGTTATCCGTATGTGGGAGGCCGCATGCAAGGATGCCGAAGTTAAGGAAAACGTTAAGCACTATCTGCAGATCTTCAAGAGTGCCTTCTTCATCGAAGACCTCCGCGACGACTCTGCTAGCACCCGCAAGAGTTTTGAGAATCGTGGCTACAAGGTTGCTATGATCAAGTTTGATGATAACATGAAGTTTACCTGGGGTATCAAGAAGCGCCCCATCACGCGTGTCACCGACCTTACTTACGAGAACATCCGTCACATCACAGCCACACAACTGCTCGAGGTTATCGACCGCAACTTTGGTGGTGGTTGGGACTCGCTCTCACAGTCGGTTCAGGACGTTATCCAGAGCGGTTTCGACATCTCTACCACTACCCTGCCCAAGGACCGTCTGCACAAGAAGGGCGGCATGTACGAGAAGAAGGTAGAAGATGGCTACGAGGTGCTGGAGGTAACCAAGGGTGGCTGGGTAGAGGCAATCTTTGCCAAGCTTAAGCCCGAAGAGATCAAGCTTCGTATGCAGCTGCGCAGTGGCGACGATGACGACTATGATGAGGATGACGATTCAGACGTAATCGTTGAGGATAACTATAGTTCGCACGATGAGGAAGACGAGGAGGTTGACGGCCCCAACGACGACGATATCACCGAGGACAACTACTCTACCATGATGGATCTGGGTAGTGATGATGACGAGGAGAATCCCGAACTCATCGATTTCGCCGACGAATAAAAGCGTGATTTCACATAATCAACAATCCAATAAGAACTAAAACCTATGATTATTCCCCAAGTATTCTGGCTAGTGCCCGTCGCATCGATTGTGGCACTGGCTATGGCGTACTACTTCTTCACTCAGATGATGAAGTCTGACGAAGGTACGCCTCGTATGAAAGAGATTGCGCTCTACGTGCGCAAAGGTGCTATGGCCTATCTCTGGCAACAGTACAAGGTCGTGCTCATCGTCTTCGCAGTACTCTGCGTGCTCTTCACCTTCATGGCCTTTGGCCTGAACGTGCAGAACCGATGGGTGCCCTTCGCTTTCCTCACAGGAGGTCTCTTCTCAGGACTGGCTGGTTTCTTCGGCATGAAGACTGCCACGTATGCCTCTGCCCGTACAGCTAATGCAGCCCGTGAGAGTCTTGACGCTGGTCTGAAGATCGCATTCCGCTCGGGTGCCGTGATGGGACTCACCGTGGTAGGTCTCGGACTGCTCGACATCGCCATCTGGTTTGTTGTGCTGAACCGCTTCGATCCCGACGGACTCATCTCCATCACCACCACAATGCTGACATTCGGTATGGGTGCATCGACACAGGCCCTCTTCGCTCGTGTCGGCGGTGGTATCTACACGAAGGCTGCCGACGTGGGTGCCGACATCGTGGGTAAGGTGGAAGCCGACATCCCCGAGGACGACCCCCGCAACCCTGCTACTATTGCCGACAACGTAGGTGATAACGTGGGCGACGTGGCTGGTATGGGTGCCGACCTGTACGAGAGTTATTGCGGTTCGGTGCTGTCGACAGCTGCCCTTGGTGCTGCCGCCTTTGCCGTCGCAGGTCTCGAGATTCAACTCAAGGCAGTTATCGCTCCTATGCTGATAGCTGCTGTGGGCGTATTCCTGTCGCTGCTGGGCATATTCTTGGTTCGCACCAAGGAGGGAGCCACCATGAAGGATCTGCTGCGCTCGCTGTCGGTAGGTACCAATGTCAGTGCCATCCTTATCGCCGGTGCTACATTCGCCATCCTGTATCTGCTGGGCATCGAGAACTGGCTGGGTCTTTCGTTCTCGGTCATCTCTGGTCTTGCTGCCGGTGTCATCATCGGTCAAGCCACCGAGTATTATACATCGCATAGCTACAAGCCCACACAGAAGATATCAGAAGCCGGACAGACTGGTGCTGCCACCGTTATCATCAAGGGTATAGGCACAGGTATGATTTCTACCTGCGTGCCCGTTATCACTATCGGTGTGGCCATCATGCTTAGCTATCTGTGCGCCAATGGGTTCGACCTATCGATGAGTTCAGAGTCGCTGGCTCACGGACTGTATGGTATCGGTATTGCTGCCGTAGGTATGCTCTCTACACTGGGCATCACTCTGGCTACCGACGCCTACGGACCTATCGCCGACAATGCCGGTGGTAATGCCGAGATGTCTAGCCTTGGCGAGGAGGTACGCCACCGCACCGATGCACTCGACGCACTGGGCAACACCACAGCTGCCACTGGTAAGGGCTTTGCCATCGGTTCGGCTGCTCTCACCGCTTTGGCTCTGTTGGCATCATATATCGAGGAGATTAAGATAGCCATGACTCGTGCCGGTGTTATGATGGAGAATGTCAAGGGCGAGGTTATCTCGGCTGCCGATGCCAACATACCCGACTTTATGAACTTCTTCCAGGTTAACCTGATGAACCCGAAGGTGCTGGTTGGTGCTTTTGTGGGCGCCATGGCTGCATTCCTTTTCTGCGGTATGACTATGGAGGCTGTGGGCCGTGCTGCCGAGAAGATGGTGCAGGAGGTTCGCCGCCAGTTCCGCGAGATAGCCGGTATCCTTGAGGGCACAGGCACACCCGACTACGGCCGCTGCGTAGAGATTTCTACACGTGCTGCTCAGCACGAGATGATCATCCCGTCGGTGCTCGCCATTATCATTCCTATCATCGTGGGCTGTGTGCTCGGCGTGGCTGGCGTGCTTGGTCTGCTGGTTGGCGGACTGGCTGGTGGCTTTACGCTGGCTGTGTTTATGGCCAATGCCGGTGGAGCCTGGGATAACGCTAAGAAGAATATCGAGGAAGGTGCCTTTGGTGGTAAGGGCTCGTTTGCCCATAAGGCCTGCATCGTAGGCGACACCGTGGGCGACCCGTTCAAGGATACCAGTGGCCCGTCGCTCAACATTCTGATCAAGCTCATGTCGATGGTCAGCATCGTGATGGCTGGTCTCACTGTGGCTTTTATGTAATTAATTGTAGATGAAAAAATCTTATATCATTTTTCTGTTCTGGCTTTGTTGCACCACTGGTGCGCAAGGCCAGATTTTTACTTCGACTGCTATCCCCGATAGCGTGTGGCTGACCATGCAGGGCAAGACTTGGCACGACAATCCGTATATCCATCGCTCCGACCTGAGATACCTGCGCATTTCGCATTACGACCTCGAAGGCCGCACGCATGTGGGCGATATGATTTGCAATAAGTTGATTGCCGACAAACTGTTGGCCATATTCAGCGAACTTTATGCCGCCCACTACCCTATCCAACGTATGCGACTGCCCGACAACTACGACGCTGACGATGAGCGACAGATGCGCGACAACAATACCAGTTGCTTCTGCTACCGCAATGTGTCGGGCTCGGCCAATCTGTCGAAACACGCCCGTGGACTGGCTGTCGACATCAACACACTCTACAATCCCTACATCCGATATAGCAAGAAAGATGGCAGCCGCATAGTAGAACCAGCAACTGCCGTAAAGTATTGTGACCGCAAGGCCAACTTCCCATATAAAATCACCACTAGCGATCTGTGTTATAAGCTGTTCATTAAGTATGGTTTTACATGGGGTGGCGCGTGGCGCACTATGAAGGATTACCAGCATTTCGAGTATAAGCTTCGATAACCCTGAATCCATAGTCAAGCAGTACAGCCGACTCGATGAACCGGCTCTTAAACGTGCGACTGCCCAACAGCACCAGCGTAAGCGTGTGACCGTCGCGGGTGGCCGATGATGCCAGACAGTAACCTGCCTGCCGCGTATAACCAGTCTTTATGCCGATGCAACCTGGGTAGGTATGTATCAGTGCGTTTGAATTGCGGCACTCCAGATGTCGGCCGTCGGCCAGCGGTATGTTGGCCTCGGCCGTGCCTACTATCTCGGCAAATGCACTGTCGCGCATACAGTAGCGCACCAACAGTATCAGGTCGCGCGCGCTGCTGTAGTTGCTGTCGTTGGGCATACCGTTGGGACTGGCAAAGTGCGTAGAGTCCATGCCTAGATACACCGCCTTGGCATTCATCAGACTGTAGAATGTCAGTGTGTCGCCCGCCGTGTGTTTGGCCAGTGCGTAGGCCGCATCGTTGTCGCTTACCATCATCATCTCGCGTATCAGGTCGCCAGCCTGATACACTTCTCCTAGCCTTACGCGCGAGTCCTTATTGATATAGACATCATCGCAAATCGCGATTGTATCGTTCAGTTGATCGTGCTCCAGCGCCAGCAGTGCAGTCATCATCTTGGTCAGTGATGCCATGTATCGGCGGCTGTAGGCGTTCTTGGCCGAAATCACCATACCCGTGCTGTCGTCTATCAGCATCCATGCTTCGGCCGATAGCGAGTCGAGTTTAGCGCGACCCTCGATGGTGTCGGGGTTAACGCGCATACACAGAGATATGGTGTCGATGCGGCTTATCTGTTCCAGTCGTATCTGTTCGGGTGTCTTGTTTTCAGCTTTTTCTTTTCCTAAATGACATGATGCCAGTCCGCAGACCAGCATCATAGTAATAGCATATATCTTAAGTTTCTTCATATATATATTAATTGCCGTAGTAGCTGTTTAACAGCTCTGTAACTTTGGGGATATCGTAATAGTCGTCTATCGACTCCATTGGATATGTGGGTTCTATGCCATTATCGATGTCGTTGCCCTTGGTGTCGGTAAGCCTACATCTATGTGTAGAATAGCGGTATCCGAATCCGTCGGCCGATGGATTGAAGAGCACTGCACACGAACCGCCGTCGGTACGATTACCTATCAGAGGTATGCCGTAGTCCTTGAGCAGGGTGGGCAGCAGATTGGCGCACGAGAAGCTGAATGTGCCGATAATCATTCCAAAGTTCAGATGGTATGCCATATCAGCATCCTTCTCGTCGAACTTGCCGTCCAGATTGCGGTCTACGTCGTACGACACCTTGAATCGCTGACCTGTAAGCGCATTCTCGTAGTACAACTCAGTCTTATTGCAGAGCAGCGAAGTAATAAACACCGCAACATCCGTTGATCCGCCACCATTGGAAGCAATGTCGATTACAAAGTTCTTCACTTCGGGGTCTTTTTCGGCCTTGTCCAGTGCGTCTAACAGTATCACCAGCCAGTCATTGGGATATTCGGCCACTGTAGGTCGGGAGCCTTCGCCACTATAGAACTTTCGCCAACCCGAGTCGTCGCACAGGAATGATTCGAAGACGCAATAGACCGTGTTGCCATCCTTGTAGTAGTTCACACCCTCGCCCAACTTTTCTTTGCGCGTTTTTCTTACATTTTCTCTGTCGTCCCATTTGGCATTATAGCTGTTTTTGTAATCAATGTATTCTGGGCACAGGGCGTAGAACTGCTGTTTCTTTTCTTCTTTCACAATGTCGAGTGCAGACTTGAATGCTGGATTGCCAGTTGTCTTACTGATATTCGTCACATCGGTATTGGTGTGTCCTCGGTCGTCAAGCAGGTAGCTAAGTAGTGATGTACCCGATATATACTCGTACATATCTGTCGATAGCAGCAGTTGGCGCGTCAGCTGTCCAGCCTCGCCGTAGTCTATCAGTGCCTGGTCCAGTCCCTTCTCCCTCATGCTGGCCTCAAGCAGCGTGCATCCGGGGTAGCCGAAGAAGTTGGTCAGAGTAAAGCAGAGGTTGCGATAGGCAAAGTCGGCCATATCGGCAGTGCGAGTCTCGCAGAGAATCGGTGTGATGAAGAACTCGGGATAGCCGTCAATCATACTGTAGGCACCGTTTGGCGCCACCATCACCGTCTGCCCGTTGAACGATGCCGTATGCATAAAACCATCGGTGTACAGGTCGGCCAGTGTGGCAAAGGGGAAGTACACGTTCTTACCGTCGGCTCTCAGGTCAATGCCGTAGTGTCCATAGTCCAGCGCCAAATGTACATTCTGCGGTGTGCCCTCTAGCGATTTCCATCGTATCATGGGCAGTGCGTCGTACAGGGTGTTGGGCATGCCGGGCTGTACCATACCCATCATATTGGTAAAGCCCTCGTAATCGTCGCTCTCGAATACGTCCTTCTCTATGTCGACTGTGGCCGTGCCACATGGGCTGGTCAGCGCATAGCGGTTGTGGGCAGTCTTTGCCACGCTTACCGTAGTGCCGGGGTAAATCATGGTCTGAAACTTACTGATGTCAACGTATGCCACGCTAGGCATATCTTCGTAGAATCGCAGTGTCAACACGCCTTGCGGATTGTTCTGCGGGTCAACCACTGGCACCATACGCTCCACATAGTCTTTCGCACCCTCATCTGGGATTATTACGGGATTGTCGTTTACAGTACAAGCGGTCAGTAATACTAGACCTAGAAACAGGTTGGAAATTTTCAGGTTGTTCATATCTTACATTTTTTAAGTTTTCCCTTAATGACACTCATGACCATGACACACGTGACCTTGATAGATTAATCTTTCTCATATTCTATGTCATAGTTGTATGTTGATTCAGAGGAAACAATTTCGCTGTCTACCACATAATGAGCATTTATGGTATTTACGAACGATCCAGAGGCGTTGCAATCGAATTCGTAGACTCCTGAATCTTTGGCATAAATCTTCGAAGGTATATTCTTGCTTAGTGCCCACATATCGTCACCAATATTTATAGGCATCATTCCCATCTGGAAGTGGACGATGTTTCTAAAGGGATTAATACGGTCAGAATACTCTGCTGTAAGCAATGATGAGTAGCGATCGGTACCGTCGGCATAATGAATAACAGCTGTTATTGCTACTATGTTATCACCATCCCAGGTATAGTCGCACACCTCTGTGTGGGTTCCTTCTACGTCGTAAGGATCCATTATTGTAACCTTCTGTATCAGTTTGTCGCCATCATATATATAATCGGTGTAATGATAATTATGGTGCCCCATTTCATCAAGCAGTGAGACTTTAGTTGATTTCGACATGCGCCCCTCGCTATCGTATTCGAATGTGAACATGATATCACGGGTAATCTTGTAATCGCCCACCAATCTTCCTTGCTCGTCATACTGCATACACCAGATGGTACCATCATCTGAACTCGACTTAACGCTGTCAAGACGATTACCGGTCCAAAAAAACTCTTCTCTCAGTTCTCTTTCGTATGTGACATCCATTAGTGTCATCCATGTGTCCATCACTTGTTTTTTCATAACCATCGATCCACCCCAGTAGATTTTACTGATTTTTGGCAGTGTTTCATCTACCGTATCAGGTTTCACAGGGTTGTCCTCGTGTTCACAAGCTGTAAACATTGCGCTACCACAAATCAGTACGGCAATCATCATCCAGTAAGTCTTTCTCATATTTACTTAAATTTAAATGTTTCGCTGCAAAGGTAATGCTTTTCTATGAAACCTGCAAGTAAAATAAAAGAAAAGTATCGCAAGTGCCGGTGGCTTGCGATACTTTTTTTGTGGGTTAGTGGGTGGTCATGCGCCTACGCAACTGGTGGCGCCAAGTGCTGTCAGAATCGCCGATGCAATCGATGCGATAAGCTGAACTACGAATTTAATGGTTTCCTTCTTGCTCATGGTTAGTCGGTGCTGATGGGATTACCGCCGTTGTTACCGTTGTCAGTATTACCGTTCTCGGGGTCTTCGATGTCACCGCCGTCACCGCTGGTCACACGCTTCAGCACGTTGCCCTCCTCGTCCAGACAGGTAATCTGGATTGAGGTGTTCTTCAACTCCTCCTTCACGTCAACCGATGGGGTGAACACTATTCGACGGGTGGTGATCAGTCCGGCTTTCACGTCCTCCAGGTTCTCTACAGCCTTGGAGCGCACACCGAATCGCATGGTTCCTAGTCCGGGCAGTGGTACCGAGTGGCCCTCGGTGGCCCAGGTGCGGATTACCTCGCCTGCGGCATCCCAAGCCGCCTTGATTACACCAGCAGAGATTCCACTGTGGCTTGAAGCCTCTGCAAATACCTTCTTCTCGTTGACGGCCGAGTACAGGTCGGGGCGCATCACGAAACGTTTACCAGGTGTCTTTCCGATCTTAAGCTCTCGGCGCTGTGCAATAACTTTGATACTCATGATGTTAATTGATAATTGAAAATGTTAATTATTTTTTAATGTTTAATGTTTGTTGTTTAATGTCTCCCATGAGTTCGGGTTCGGGCGTGGTATTAATCGTAGCGGTCGTTAGTGTTAATTTCCGCAATTGCTAGTATTAAACCTCGCAATTTTTACAATTAAACGGCCGCCCTCAGCCTCCCTCATTTTTACATTGCAAAGGTACGATATTTTCATTGCGGTTAACGAATAAATACAAAGAAATATTTCTTAATTCTTAACTCTTAATTCTTAACTCTTAATTCTTCACGAGTGTCATGTGTCACGAGTGTCAACAAGCCCTCCACACTCCATCTAATGCCATAATATAGATAATATTTATATTATATATATTATGAACCCATTTCCCACTATCCCACTCCGCCCCCCTTAATGACACTCTCGACACGTGACACATACGACCACCACGCAAAAAAGTATGCAGATGTTTGTTTTATTATCAAAAAATAGTTACCTTTGCGGCCGATTTGTGTAAAAAGTGTAAAGAGATACAATATTTGAAGTGAAGAAGAATGAGATTATATCTTTGTGTTTGGTGATAGCCGCTATTGTAGCGATAGCTATTTCGTTTCGGTTGGAAAACAGAAACCTGAAACCTTTTGTGTTCTTGGTTGCCCTGATGTTACTAATAAAGGCTGGCACGCCCCCTTTGCGTAAGTCGTCGGCGTGTGATGAAAAGAATCGTATAAGGCAGGTTGTCTGTTGGTTTTTTATCGGAATTCTAGGCTTGTCTGGAGTGGCAATATTGTTTTCTCCATTTATTCCTGGTGTTGACAGGCATACGTCCGTCCCGCTCTCTATTTTCTTCTGGGCAGTACTGTTGTTCGTCGCGTGGTCATATTTCTTTTCAGCGCGAGCATGGTTTTTGCGGCGACTGCAATGGCTCACGGGTGGTAAAGACATTATGATAGAGGACAAAGGCAGATGGCGTTCGAGAATACTTTTCACTGGCAAAGACAAGGATGGTATTTGTTATTATTACAGCCCGTCGGACCATCATTTTTTTATTAATCGCATCATGTATCTTGATCCACTGCGATATGAGAAGGAGTACGAAGAGCGTAAATATCAACTCAAGGTACGTATGCAACAGACTGGTGTAGCTGATGCCTGGGGCATATCGGATTGTGAAAGCAGTCTCAGTTTCAAGGCCTCTGTAAGACTGTATAAGCGTAATGCTACAAAGAAAAACGTGTGCCAACTCCGCGACGTAATGGTAGATTTGGCAAAAGATGACTTCAACCGTCATTTGTTTACGCGTTTCAATCTCGGCGACGAAACTGTATATTTGGAAACACTGCACTATAAGTGTATCAGAATGGTACATGTAAGTGCTGATGGAAGTATTGAGCGATTAAGCTTACAAGAGTTACAAAAAGAAACGGCTCAGCCTTCCGAAACCTGGAACCGCGTTATTGACCAACTGTGCGAAGACGGCATTATGGACCGCATAGGTGCTGATGACCTGATAGATCAAGACACATTTGAACACATGTTTTAGTGCATCCATGTGTTTCAATACATAAATAATCCGTTCAAATTGCGCCCCTAAACATGTGCCACTATAGCGCTGCAACTTTTCTGATTGCCTTGCGCAATGATGATGCGCGCCAGCCCATGCGAGCGATAAGGGTAGAGAAGGTGATGCGATCGTGGGCAGGGACCTACAACTGATAAGTGTCTGTCTGCATATCAGTTTCGTCCGACAGGTCCTCTGGATCTTAGAAATAGCCTGCTTCAGGAAGCATATCTTCTGTCACATCAGATGGTTGAAGTATCGTTGTTGCAGATAGGTTTTCTTGTTTTTCCTCGACTAGATATACTGCGTTATCTACCTCTGGATGCAGATAAGCATCGCGCAAATCCAACTGCCCGCCAATGAATGCCATCAGGCGAGGTTCTGAAATCTGCACGCCTATATATTTATAGCTATCGTCAGTCTTGCTAAACAATGTGCAGAGGTAATTAGTGCCAGTAGCATCGGCTGCCGTCAATATCTGTGGAACATCATAGAATTCCAGTGTTTTGATAAGTGTAAGCTGTCTCATATCTGCAACATTTTTAAGTTCGACATTTGGAATGTTTTAGTACGCCACCATGTATAGTGCGAACGATGAACACCCGTTTGTTTTACAACACCATCAGCAGGATTCAGTATTAGTGCTATAACCCCTTTGAACTGCTTAAACATGGGGAGTTTAAGATTCTTCCTGGCTTTTTTCTCATTGTCTATTATAGATAGTCCAACAGCCAGAGGTAATTGCTCTCCCCAATTACGAGCAGGGTCTGCTTCTGCGTATGATTTAAAATCCTCTTCGTATATACGTCATTCTGTTTTGAAAGTCTGAAAAACGGGTGCTCTGTGGGTACTAATACCTCTTCTGGAGGGCAGCCGTCAGGCATTTTCGCAGCCCAATCGGGATTGTATTCTTTGCAATAATCCTTTATCTTATATGATGTAAGCATTGGTGTATTTCTTTTTTTTGTCTGCAAAGATACTGCAAAATTATGAATCGACCAAATAAAATAGGAAAAAAGTAGAGAGAATCAAGATGCCGGAGAAGTTGAACACTATCTCCGACACCTTGATTATTTAGCTAAACAATCAAAGACCTGTCCCTCTGAGCGTGTGAGTTCAAGGAGTTAGTGGCTCGATACCTACCAAGATCCACACTCAGATAGCCAGAATTTTGCCTTATATGTGGTTTCTGTACGTCAGGCCAGATGTTTGCCTCGGGCTTCCTTCAGATTCCGTCTCGCGGCGGACACCCTTGCCTCCGGCTGGACGTTTCCCGCTATAAGGGCGCGTTAGGGACTTACACCCATTAGAATACGTTCGTGCTGGACGAACATAAAAAAGCAGACCATTAGGCCTGCTTTGCTTGTGTCTATTGGGAATAATTATAATTGCGCCAATTCTTCGTCTGTCAGAGATAAACTTTTTGCAATGACATCTATTGGAACACCATTCTCCTTCAAACTGCGGGCATTAGCTAATCGTTCCTCTGCACGTCCTTCTACACGTCCTTCTGCACGACCTTCTGCACGCCCCTCTGCAAGTCCTTCTGCAAGTCCTTTAGCATGTCCTTTCTTCTCGCCTTCTAGGTACTGACCTTCCATTACTATTAAGGTGTCGCGATAATGTCTAAGACTCTCATCGTATTGCTCGCGCTCTTCCTTACTTAAAGATGCAACCTCGGCAATCTCTGAGAGTTTCTTGAATACTTGATCCTGAAGCATCCAAGGCATACGTTTTAGTGCATCCATGTGTTTCAATACATAAATAATCCGTTCAAATATACTCTCACAGTCATCTGCCTCCTTAATAAAATACGGAAGCTGAAGATAAATAAGACGTACCTTGTCTGAAAAGACTGTACGATGTTTCATGTCCATCAGTGCCACATCGGTCCTGAAATCCTCAGAGATGTCGCTCAACTTGAAGTTGAGAAATGCCACCAGATAGACAGCCTTGATATCATATTTCCAGTTGTTCCCTCGCTCGCCTTGTGCCACGATGGAACGGGATAGATAATAGATACTGCGCTTCTTGAAGTATGGCTGATACTTATTCTGCATCTCTACGATGATGTGTTCGCCCGTTTCTGTCTTGCAATATATATCGTAGATCAACGAACGATTTTCTTCTGATATGCCGATTTTCTCTTTGTCGAGAAACTTTACGTCTACTATCTTTCGTTCGTCGGCCAATAATGCGTTAAGGAAGGTGATAAGCACTGGCTTCGAGATTTCCTGCCCGAAGATGCGCTTAAAACCTATGTCGGTAAATGGATTGATAAATCTGCTCATGATTCTTTCCGAATAATCTTTTCGACCGCAAAGATACGGCAAAATTATGAATAGACCAAATAAAATATGAAAAAAGTACCAAGAATAAAGATGCCGGAGAAGTTGAACACTATCTTCGACACCTTTATTATTTAGCTAAACGATCAAAGACCTGTCCCTCTGATCGTGCGGGAAGTAATCAAATTTTCCCGTCCCCATCTCTATCTGGTGTTAAGCCACCGTGTGAGTGCGATTGTCCGTTATGCACCTTATAAGCAAGTGGAACCGACCTCGTAATCATCAGTCTGTCCAGTCATCAACGACGGTCCATGTCGACCAGGTTTTGTCTGAACCCATTTTGGTCTCCCAGCTTTCTTTACTGTCAGAAGTGGTGTGCATGACAGCAGTTGACGAGCAGCCATCGAACATATCTCTACATATAGAATTAACCGCGGTATAGCCAGCCTTCACATAAGCAGCAGTTAGGCTGGTGCAGCTTATGAACATGTAATAGTAGCAACCAGGAACCAGTGTTGAGGCGGGCAGCTTAGGCGTAGCGATCAGGCTGGTGCTATAGAACATGCCATAGTAGCAGTAGTTGATCAGCGCCGTGGCGGGCAGTTTTGGCGCAGTGGTCAGGCCGGTGCATCCATAGAACATGTACTCGTAGCAATTCTGTTTCAGCGTTGTGGCGGGCAGCAGTAGACCGCTGGCGTCTTTCAGGCGGTTGCAAGAACTGAATAAAAAACTGAATGTATTAGCCGCCGGCAGTGTGGCGTAGTTAGTGGCAAAGTCCTCCTCATCCACCAGACTCATGATGTTGCCATACACCTTCACTTCGCCCGAGGCACTAATAGTGGTGCCAGAATAACTGGTGATGCTAGTACCGCTTCCGTAGAATGCCACCTTTTCGCCTGCATTTACACTAATGGGATCTGAAGTGACAGCTGTCTTTTGGCCACCGTTCTTCGAGTACTGCATGCCAGACTTCGGTTCGTTAACGACAATCGTTCCACCCGTGAGCGCCTCCAGCGTCATTGGCGTGGCCAGCGTAAAATCAGTCATTGGCAAGGTGATAGGATACAATTTGCTGGCTTCAAGTGTCTTTCCTGATGCAGTCTTGGTATAGTTTTTCGAGGCAGTATTGGCAGTAAAGCAGATATTGCCGCTCGTTACTGGTTTCATCGCTACATAGATTGCAGAAAGTCCAGACGGGGTTACTGTATAGGCATTGGTACCGTCGCTGATAGTCAGGCTATTAACGTTGCTGGTGATGCCAGTTGAACCATCCGTCAATGTAAATTTGCAAATGGCCAGCGGGTTCGTCAGAGTAGCTGATGCAGGCAGATCGGTTCCTAACAGCCTTCCATTATAGACTGCGAGGTCGTAATTGGTGCCGAGGGTTGTCAGGTCGCCATTCTGGTTGTTAAAAATCCCATAGTAGTCGATGGTGGCGGCATCGTTGTTTATAATAGCATTTTTGCCAACTTCCTTTGCTAACGTAGCTGGATAAATGTATCGGATGTTACTATTCGTAGCAGGATTGGTCAACGTCACCGTGAAGGTGGCATTCTTTCCATCGGCTGATGGTGTGAAATCGGTGCTCACAGCCTTCATCGTCTGATTGCTTGTGTTCTTATAGATAACGGCAATCTGATTTGTGCCTTCGAAGGTCTTCACACCGGTAGAGGGATCGACGGCGCGGGTTTTGGCATTGGCCTCAAAACCTACGCTTGCGGTCAGAGTCACTATGTTGTCTTTGTTAGTGGGCTGCTGTGGATTGTCGATGTTTTCCTCGCTAGAGCAATCTGTCAAGATGGCACCTACAAATAAGAGAGCAGCCATGCTCAGAAATTTCTTCATTGTCTTCATTGCTTTCTTCGTTTTAGTGAGTTCGTTTACCATGTTTCTTCTTCCTCTATATTATAATCATTCACACCTGCCTGATTGCCACTGCTAGACAGAATGCGGTACTGTTGACGTAACAGGACGACTTGCATCGTCGGTTTCTGATAATCATTCTTCTTCATACGCTTTTTTGTTTTTAGTTAAAAATATTATGTAAAGTTACATTGATATGCTTTAGGTCGATAGGCTGCAATCGGGTTTTGCAGGAAATCAATCGCAAAAGTATAAAACTTTCTCGATAATAAACAAAAAGAAACGTTTTTTTGTAACTTTTCACACTTCACAAGCCTAGCGAGCGGTTTTGCTGTCATGGGGCGGTAGCGGTTTTTTTTGCAGAAAGTGTGGCAAAAATTTGGTAGTTTCAAATTAATATCGTAATTTTGCCACGTAATTCTAAAACATGTATTATGGACAATGTGATTGGAAGAAACCTGAAGGTGCTGCGCGAGGCTAATGACTTGACGCAAGAGCAGATGGCCAGCTATCTAGGCATCGGGCGCAGCGCGTATGCCAACTATGAGGCTGGCGATCGCGAAACTCCACTGGAGGTGCTTGAGCGTTCGGCATCGTTGTTAGGTTGTGATTTGGAGTTGCTATTTGAACCCGACGTGCAGAGGGTGAAAGACCAGATGATGGTGTGCGCATTCCGTACCGAGGGGCTGACAGAAGGTGACATGAAAGAGGTGGCACGCTTTAAGCAAGTGGTGCTGGAGTATATGAAACTGCAGAAAATGCTTGGATAATGAAGAAACTAGCAAAAGATGTTATAGAACAGCTGGCGCTGAAAATGCGATCGGAAGCGGGGCTGAACCCTGCCGAGCCAATCCATGCCAAAACGCTACTGCGTAAACTGGGAGTGATGGTGATCTATCGTCCGCTCTCGGAGAAGGCATGCGGACTGTCGATGCGCTCGTCCGACGGGAAGATGAAGTTTATGCTCATCAACTCGAACAATTCGCGCGGCCGTCAGCATTTCACGATTTGCCACGAGCTGTTCCATCTGTATTACGACGAAGAACCCAAACCACACATCTGTGGCACACCAGGCATGGAGAAGGATCCTGCCGAAATAAATGCCAACGCATTCGCCTCGGCACTGCTTTTGCCACAGGCAGGTGTGATGCAGTCGATACCGACAGACGAGATTATGAGCCGACACGTCACCACTGCCACCATGCTGCGCGTAGAACAGCTGTTTGGCGTCAGCCACCAGTCGCTATGCTATTGCCTGCGCCACCTGCGCCTGCTTACCGAAGAGGAACTACAGGACCACTTGGCCAAGGGCATGGAGATACAGCAGATAGCCGCCGAATACGGCTATGATCTGGCACTGTACCAGCCTGGCAACGAGGGCGTGGTAATCGGCGACTTTGGCGAGAAAGCCCGCTTGCTGTACGAACAGGAGCGTATCTCTGAGGGACATTATGTTGAACTGCTTAATCTACTGAAATAAGTGATGAATGGAGGAAAAACCAAGATTGTTTTGGATGCAGATGTAGTGATACACTTCGCAAAGGGAGGATTGCTAAGCCTTTTGCCCAGAATCTTCCCGGAATACGAATACGTGCTGCTAGAGGCTGTGCACGAAGAACTGCTGAGCGACATCCGTACACAAGTGGATAACCAGATAGAGCTGCTCAAGAATATCACACTACACCCCTTTGCGCCTCGCGGCGAGATGCTGCGCGAGTATGCCATGCTGCGCAGTAAATTCGGCAAGGGCGAGAGTGCATGTATGGCCTACTGCCTGTTTACACACAATGTGATAGGCAGCAGCAATCTGCGCGATATCCGAGCATACTGCGAAGAGAAACAGATAACGTATCTCACTACGATCGACTTTCTGTGGCACGCATGGCGCAAGCAGATGCTTACGACCGATGAGGTGCAGTCGTTCATCGCCAAAGTAAGATCAAAGGGCAGCATACTGCCCGATGTAGACATAGAGAAATACATTTGTAAACAGTTAATCTAGCATACATCACACTCACTCTAGCATGGTCGTAGACTTCGACAAATCAATAAACCAACCATTGAATCCTAGCGGAGTAAATAGTGCTGGTATGATGGAACTTGTGCGCCAATGCGTGCAGGAACAGAGGGTGGACGCTGCCTACGCTACATGGACCAAGGGCGTAAGACTGATGCGGAAGAGCGGACTCAGAATCGCTCCCGAGGTGGAGATGCACTATCAAGACATGATGCTCGATGAGTTTGAGCGCAGGCAACGCAACCCGCTGGTAGAGGTGAACAGCCCGGGAAACATGATAGGTAATTTTAATAAAGAACAAATATGAGCGAAACCAACAATGGGGGCATGACAATCAATATCAACAGCCCCGGCAATCTGATAGCACAAACGATAACGATTTGTGGCAATGTAAATCTGGGCGGAAGTCTGGATACCAACGGATTTAGCGACGATCAGGTGAAACGTGCGCTCGAGGCCGTAGTGGGCAAGGGACGTGTGATCGATACCAAATGGAAATGGGTTGGCGCATACTGGTATCTGCGCTGGGCAGCCAACTATCCCGTTGACGTAAAGAAGTTCTGCGAAAAGATAGACGGTTTGCAGGTGCATGTGGCCGAGGGATACGAGTGCCAGTACGATAACATACGCAAGCAGTGCACGTGTTCGTTTATTAGTTGCGACGCACGCCAACTAGACAAAGTGATGGTAAGCCGTATCGATCAGGATATGTTTGCACAGTGCCGCGAAATAGTACTAAAACTAGCCGAAGAACTAGGAAAAGCCTATCTGCCGAAGGTGGAAATCAAGTAGTTTTTCCCAATTAATTTCCAAAACATTCCCAAAACATTCCAGACCATCTGGGGTGTTTTTTTTATGCTTACCTTTGCACTCGTCAAACAATAATTGACGGTGCTCTTTGAGGCTTTGCCTCGAACATCGGCTTCGCCTCAACAGAGCTCAAGCGAGCTTGACTCTGTCTTCGGCTTGCGCGATCTTTGACATGTTGGACAAAAATA
>ONYZ01000012.1 GCA_900322175.1 uncultured Prevotella sp. | reverse complement strand
AATATCAGCTCGCGCGAGTTCATCAAGAAGGCTGAGTTTATCAATGTCGACGCGATGGGCGGCGAGAAGAAGGAGTCGGCTGGTGGCTCAGGCTCTAGCTAGGGCGGCAATACCGGAGGCGGTGGCGGCATCAGCACCGACTAGACCACAGGGGCAAGGGGCTAGCGCCCCACCCCTTTCACTCCCCTTATCCATTCAAGTAAAACCTAGTAATTAACCTAATAACCTATTAAGACCATGAGTAAGAAAGAGACCATTAAGTTCATCGTAAGAAAGAGACCATTAAGTTCATCGTGCAGATGATTGCATCAATCGCCACGGCGATTGTAACGGCACTGGGCGCCACAAGTTGCGTCGGCGCGTAGAAAGGAGTCCGCTCTCAGGCACGCTTGCCTGGGGGCGGATTTGCTATTTAAATTTTATGCTTTCCCATTTGGCACTCATCTGTGGTGAGAAAGATACGGAGGGTGTCTGAGGTTTGTTGTTTACAACAGCCGCCTTACGAGTCACTTCCTTACGTATGTATTCACCTAAAGTGCCAAAGTCCACATCACCCTTCGTATCCTTTAGTTTCTTGAGCAGGAAATAAGTAAAGAGTCCGTGTCCCTTCTCAGCATACGGATAGGCGGTCTCGTCACCTTGTGCAGCCGAGAATACGACCATGTTTCCCTTTGGCTCCTCTAGCCTTGACTTGATGGCTACGCCTCGTGCCGACATCAGCATACCGTCGCCTCGTTTCGAACCACTGAAACAAGCATCCATAAAGAGCGTTACGTATTTGACATTCAGATTAGCCAGCGTCGAATACAGGTTTGCCAGACTATAGGCTGCAGACACATCATTGCCAGCCACATCGACAGGCAACAGATAGCCAGCACCGTCTTTCTCATTGGGAATACCGTGGCCTGCATAGTATATGATGAGTTTTGCATCACCCTCATAGGCATTGGCTACACGGGTTGCCCAGTTCAGTTCTGATGTCATCGTGCCTAATGTGGCATCTTCCACATAATGGACGTTCTCTACTGGAATACCAAGTGTATTCTCACAATAGCGTCGGAAGGTGCGTCCATCATTCAGGGCGCAGGGCACCTTTGCAACCTTCTTGTAGTTCTCGTTGGCAATAATCACAGCAAAGGTCTCTGTGTTTGAGGGCTCTGACATGGGAATGTCCATATCAACATCCGACGTTGAGGCGTATGCACTGGGGGCCACAGTCTTACTGCGCTGTGCAACAGCACCTGCCAAGTCGGCATCCAACTCGTATTTCACAGTTATCTTCTTGCTCTCGGAATAGAGGTCGGGCGAGACCGTCATGCCCAAGGGCAGTGTCAGGTTGCGCAGTTTGGGGCACCAACCGAAGACACGGTTGCCCATCTGTGTGACGGATGCGGGAATAACAATCGTCTCCACCGAGGAACGGAAAAAGGCGTAGTCTTCAATGGATGTGACGGTATTTGGTATCACGAAGTAGTCCACATTCGTAAAGCCTGCAAAAGCACAGCGACCAATGGTGGTGATGGTGTATTCCTTCCCGTCGTCAGCTGTGTACTTCTCAGGAACCATCACAGTCTTCACACGTCCCTCTGGCAATTCTGCAAATTTTCTGTTCTGGGCATACATCGGGAACTTGCCTTCATCCACTTTGAAGTTTTTATTTCGAATGGCTGCCGTCATATCGGCATCATTCAGCACAATGTCGAACATAGTACCCAGTATCTCTATCTGCTGGGCATAACTGCCGGCATGTATTCCAACTGCCATCAGAAGTAATAATACAACTTTTTTCATATACCTCTGTTAAAATGTATAAGTACATCCGATACGCCCCATAAACAAGAACTTGTTTGAATGGTCAAAATCCTTTAGGAGGGAACCGGTATCGTCTCCGACAGAAGAGAATGCCGTTGCTTCTATCTGCATGGCAAAATTCTGCGATAGACGAATATCATAGCCAACACCCACATTATAAGCAAAACATTTTGAATAATCAGGGACACCTTTGTAATACCTATTTATATATTTCCACTTAGCGAATCCAGCACCTGCCAGAATGTAAGGTCTTGCAGGGTGTGGCGACATCAAGAAGATATGACCATTCAAGAATGCTTTAAGATTCACGTTATCATAGGAGGCGTAACGAGCCGGGGCAATAGCGCCCTTTTTCGAATGCAGCGGGAAGTACTCAATAGATGGTTCGATACGAAAATAGTCGGAGATATTGTACTGGTACTTAACTCCGATGCCAAGAAACTTAAATCCATCATAGACTCCCGCAGGAACGTTGATTCCAATACCGTTCATGCCCTTCTGGGCGAAACCGTTCACTCCAAATGCTGCTACCAGGAGCAGTGTCATCATTACTTTTTTCATACTCGTCATTGTTTTAAGTCGATAGGTTCTTTTTTATATTGCAAAGATAAACATTATTCTTGAAACGACCAAGAAAGTTGCTATTTTTAATAAAAATATATTGTCTTTGTTCGCTTACTCGAAATTTTATACTATCTCTGAGCTTCGCTCGAAGATAGGCTGCATCTCGAAAATAAAAATAAAACGCGTTTTATTTTGTATTTCGCTCGATTTATACTATCTTTGCAGCCGATTAATATAAAAATTATGGATATTACAGAAAGGTTTTTGAACTATACGCAGTTCGACACGCAGTCGAGCGAAGACAGTGAAACAGTGCCTAGTACATCAAAACAGCTGGTGTTTGCAGAGTATCTGAAGAAGGAACTAGAACACGAGGGACTGAGCGATGTGGAGATGGACAACAAGGGTTACATCTACGCTACACTGAAAGCAAATACTAAAGACGATATACCAACCATCGGATTTATTTCGCACTATGATACCAGCCCCGACTGTTCGGGTGCGGACATCAAGCCACACATCGTACGCAACTATGACGGCAGCGACATACTTTTAGGGGGAGGAAGTGATAATTTAGAATTGAGAGAAAATATCATAATGTCGCCAAGCAAGTTCCCTGAACTATTACAGCACGTGGGCGAGGATCTGATAGTGACTGACGGTACTACGCTGCTGGGAGCCGACGACAAGGCTGGTATAGCAGAGATAGTAGAGGCGATGTGCTATCTGCGCGACCATAAGGAGATAAAGCATGGCGACATACGTGTGGCTTTTAATCCTGACGAGGAGATTGGTATGGGCGCACACCACTTTGATGTGGAGAAGTTCGGATGTGAGTGGGCCTACACGATGGATGGCGGTGATGTGGGCGAACTGGAGTTTGAAAACTTCAACGCTGCCAGCGCTAAGGTATATATAAAAGGTGTGAGCGTGCATCCTGGCTATGCCAAAGGTAAGATGGTGAATGCCAACGTGCTGGCAATGGAACTGGCTGCAATGCTGCCTGAGGACGAGCGTCCTGAGACTACCGAGGGTTATCAGGGATTCTTCCATCTGCTGAGTGTTCAGGGTAATGTGGAGCGTGCACAGATGCACTATATCATTCGCGACCACGACCGTGAGCGCTTTGAGGATCGCAAGCGCACTATAGCTAATGTGGTGGCTACCATGAACGAGAAATACGGCGAGGGTACGGTAATAGCGGAGATTAAAGACCAGTATTATAACATGAAGGAGAAGATTGACCTGCAGATGCACGTGATAGACCTGGTGCTGCATGCTATGCAGGACTGTGGCGTGGCTCCGAAGGTGAAGCCGATACGTGGTGGTACGGATGGAGCGCAGTTGTCGTTCAAGGGTCTGCCCTGCCCTAACATCTTTGCTGGCGGAGTAAACTTCCACGGCCCCTACGAGTTCGTAAGCATCCAGTCGATGGAAAAAGCCAAACAAGTCATTATTAAAATCTGCGAACTCACCGCAGGCTTTAATCTTTAAACATTAAAGATTAAACATTAAAGATTAAAGAGTGCGTCGAGCGATTCTTGCTCGCCTACTATCCAGATGATATCACCCTCGCGGAAGCGACGGTTGGGACTATAGGGGGAGAGGCTTTCCTTTCCCTCTTCTAATCCTACAACCATACAACTGTACAGGTCACGGATACGACTCTCAATGAGCGTTTTGCCCACAAAAGGACTGTCGGCACCGATGATGAGCTGACGAAGTTTCATCTCGCGCTTTTCCAGTTCGACGTCCTGACCTAGCAATTCGTTTTCGATAGCCTCGCGGAAAGCAGTGAACTGCTGGTCGCTACCGATCACTTGCAGCATATCGCCAGGGAACAAGATGTTGTATCCGTCGGGGATATTTATGCGACGACCACCACGCAGGATGCTACTTACGTGTACACCATACTTCTTACCAAGGTTAAGCTGTGCCAATGTCTGTCCCATCCAACTAGAATTTGTTGGCACTTGGAACTCAGCGATGTGGATATCACGATCGAGCAGTTTTCCCTCGTATAGCGGACGCTTCTTGCCGTGCACCTGAGCCTCAATATCGCGCGAGCGCAGATTCTGGATAAACAGTCGTTCGAGCGTGATGCTACGATGCTTGGTCCAACGAGAGAGTATGATAAGCACGATCACTATCAGACCGATGGTAATCATCAGTGCATTGGTGAATCGGCTGAGATAATTGCAGATATAGAAGATGAAACTTACGGCTATCACTACTCGCACCAATATCGTGAACAGCAGTGGCAATCTGTTGCGATTACTCTCAGCCCATAGCGCCTTCCACTCTTCGCTATGATTCTTCTTCATCACCATAGCACGCAAGAATGGGGCTATCAGCATGACGGTAAGAATACCTGTGATGGCATTAGCATACCAATGCAATTCCCATCCTGGCAGCAGTTTGCGTGTGAATGGCAGCACAAAGGTAAACATCAGTGCGATGCTGGCTGAGGTAAGGATGGAGTAAACTATGGTGTTGATAGTCATCTGTGTGAGCAGACGCTTCCACTTGCTCTCCTCCTGACTATGTGTATTGCCGATAGTGAGCTGATTGAGCGAATTGACAAGTTTGGTGGGCAGATGCTTCTCCAGCTTGTTGTAAGCTGGTGTTGCCAAACGTATCATGTAAGGCGTTAAGAAGGTAGTGATGACAGACACTGCTACTACTACCGGATAGAGGAACTTGCCGATGACGCCAAGCGACAGGCCGAGCGAGGCTATGATAAAAGAGAACTCACCTATCTGTGCCATCGAGAATCCGCATCGCATGGCTGACTTAAGCGACTGTCCGCCCAGCATAAACGATATGGTGCCAAACAGGCTCTGACCTACCAGTATCGTTAATACCAGACATAATATAGGCAATGCGTATTCTACAAGAATCTTAGGATCAACCAGCATACCTACCGACACGAAGAACACTGCGCCGAAGAGATTCTTAACAGGCTCTACCAGTTTCTCGATACTTTCGGCCTCGATAGTCTCTGCCAGTATGCTACCCATGATAAACGCTCCGAAGGCTGAACTGAATCCTACCTTGGTAGAGAATACCGCCATGGCACAACACAGACCTAGCGATACTATCAACAGCACCTCGCTATTAATCAGACTGCGCACATGGCGCAGAAACAGCGGTATGGCAAATATACCCACCACAAGCCAGAGTATCAGGAAGAATACGATACGCATAACCGACTCTAGCAGTTGTCCGCCATCAGGATTTGCTCCACTGGCTAGCGCACTCAGCATCACCATCATTACAATGGCCAGAATGTCTTCAAGTATCAGCACACTCATCACCATACCGGCAAACTGCTGCTGTCGCAATCCCAAGTCGTCGAAAGCCTTATATATAATGGTGGTACTCGACATGGCGAGCATACCGCCAAGGAAGATGCAGTCCATCTTGCCCCAACCGAACACATGGCCCACCATTACACCAAGCATCATCATACAGAATATGATGGTGATGGCTGATATGATAGGCGATGCGCCCATCTTAAGAATCTTCTTGAACGAGAAATCGAGTCCCAACGAGAACAGCAGGAACATCACACCGATGTCGGCCCACAGATGCACATTGGCCATATCCACCACCGACGCTGTATAAGGCATGTTAGGACTAACCAGGAATCCTGCTACAATATAACCTAACACAAGGGGCTGCTTAAGTTTCTTGAATATCAGCGTAACCACACCTGCCACCATCAGTATCAGTGCCAAGTCAGATATCATTGTAGGGAGCTCTGCCATATCAACTCTTAATTCTTAACTCTTAATTCTTAACTCTTAATTCTTAACTCTTTTAGTACCATTGAACAGCATTCGAATAGCTTGAGCGCTTGTCGTATTTGAGCGCATCGGTAAGCGTTGACGCATTGCAACGGAACGAGAAGTTATAACTAGTATAAGGTGCAAGCACTACCGAACACGACATATTGAAGCAATGGAGGTCGCGATTCAGCGATGCTGTTGTCATCGAAATCTTCTTGTTGTCGAAGTCATAGCCTGACGAGAATGATATGTTCCATCCGTCGCTCAGACGCAAGTTTCCACTCACGTTAAGATTCTGCGTAAACTTATATGGATAGCGCATGGTTTTGTAGTTGAACTTGCTGAGTGTCTGGTCCTCACGCATGGTGATACCATATCCGAAGCTTATGCTCCAAGGCATCTGGAATGCCATATATCCGTCTTCGTCGGTCTCGGCTTTCGAGCCGCTCTTACGCTTGGCTCCATGCTTGGCTTTCTCCATATCCTCGTCAACGTTTGTCTCTACGTTCGGATCCCACTCGTCGTCATCATTCTGACCAGTGTTGTTCTTTTTATTATCCTTGTCGACCTTCTCGCCACGCAGGCGCTTAAACAACTTGGCAAGTTTATCATTGCTAAGTGTGTACGACAGGTTCTGCGATATACCTTGGAATCTACCAAGTTTTCCCATTCCCCAATATGTCTTGGTCTCAGATACACGTGGTGTAGCTCCTACGCTGTCGGCCTCGTACACATACGATGCGAATACAGCATTAAGATTGAGTGTATAGCTCTTGCTTAGCTTCAGTCGCAACGATGTCGACAGGTCGCTCCATGGACGAACTTCGGCAGCCATATTGTACGACATCGACATGCGGAACTCGTCGATAAGCGATATCTTCTTGTATCCAGTAGAGTCGTCGTCGCTCTTCACCTTCATTTCCAGATTCTGCGACAGGTCCATCGATATGCTACCAGTCTTACCCTTGCCTGGCACTCCGTATGCGCCAATAGAGTATGGCGAGTACTCTACCATCGTAACGTTGCCCTCGGCATCGGTCTTCTGATAGTGCTCGTAATATCCATAGCGCGATGCACTGAAATCAGGTGCGTAGCTAAAGCTGACACTGGGGGTGACAACGTGGCGAATGGCCTGGATCTTATCACCAAACAGCTTGCGACTGGGTATGAACATACCATACAACTTGGTAGATGCGCTAAGCGACAGATTCCAGTTGTAGACGTTATAGAATCCACTGAGTGTGTCGCTGACTTCCTTCTGATTTACTGCATCCCACGATTTACGCGTCTTATTAAAATAGGTGCGATCGGTGAAATTTATCGAAGGATTGACATTAAGATAACCGAACAGCGTAAAGTTTCCGCTGATAGGTATGGTGTGCTGCATGCCGTTCTTCCAGTCGCGTGTTAGCGACGAGTGCATCAGCTTGTCTTCCTTTGTATTGATAGAGTTGGTAAGGTGTCCTGTGTACTGCATCGAAATCTTCTCGTACCATCGCTCGGCTCCAACTCGCTTTTTACGCTTGAATGGATAGAATCGGGCGATAGAGATATTGAGGTCGGGCAGTGTGAGCGATATGGTGCTGTCACGCATATTCTGGTTCAGGTTGGTGCTGGTGCTCAGTGTCATGCCAAGGCTCGAGAATGAGGTGCTCCACGATACTGATGATGTACGTGTGGACTGTGTGAGCGATTGGGGGTTATACATTGAGCTGAGATTGTTTCGCTCGTAACTGGATGTGGCAAAGTTGACGCTTGCCGATAGCTGCGAGTATGGATTGGCTTTTGAATCCTGACGATGACTCCACTGTATCTTGAAACTGGTAGTCTTAGAGTAGTCGGGCATATTCTTCTCGCCGTTGATGGTGTTCTGATAGCTGGCATAGAACGAGCCACTGTACTTATAGCGCTTACGGTAGTTGGATGCTGCCGACAGTCCCCACGAACCCTTTGTATAGATTTCGCCTATCAACTTCAAGTCCATCTTGTCGTTGATGGCAAAGTAGTATCCACCATCGCGCAGATAGAATCCACGCTCGGTCTCATCGCCGTATGTGGGCATGATGAGTCCGCTAGAGTAACTCTTGGTAAAGGGGAAGAATCCGTAAGGTATAGCCAATGGCAGAGGCACATCGGCTACAACAAGATATGTAGGACCAAATACCACATCCTTGCCAGGACGCACCTTGGCACGTGACATGGCAAGATAGAAATCAGGATGAGGATCGTCGCAAGTGGTGTAACGACCGTGCTGCAGGAACATCTCGCCGTTGGCACCACGCTTAGAGAGTTCGCTAGTAAGGAAGCCTTCCTCCTGCTGAGTGTAAACACTCGAGATAAGCCCTTTCTTAGTCTTAAAGTTGAATGCCATCGTGTCGCTCTGATACTCGTCGTTACCCATCTTGAACACTGGGGTTCCAACAAGTTCGTGGGTGGTGGTATCCATACTACCTGTAGCGTGTACCAGACTGCTGTCAAGACTCATGTATATCTTGTCGCTCTGCAGGTCCATATTCTGATACTTCACCTTAGAGTCGCCATACAGATGGGCCAGTCCTGATGCGGCTTCGTATGTAAGCGAATCTTCGGCCGAATACTCTACGGGCGAATCGATACCATTCTTACGACTCTTGTTGATACTATCCTGAGCCAACGAATCATCGACTGCCTTATTGTGACGGAATATTGCCAGCTGTATAGAGTCCATGGTGGTAGTATCGACAGATGCTATTGCATTGACAGTATCGTGCGGGGCGATGCCGGCTGTGGTATCAGCTGGGATACTGTCATTATTTCCAGAGTCCTTCTGAACCCTAGAGACCATCTTCATTGGTACCTCCGCCATCACCAGTAAGATGACGAAAGTGAACACAATCAATACCGATTTTCTTTTCACGGCTGCAAAATTACTAATAATTCTGCGATTTCCGCCATAGATTAACAGAGATTATCACAAATATTGGTCTTTATTCAAACAAATCAACCCATTTTAAGAATTTTCGCACTCCTTCGGGACCAAATTTCTCTAAACTCTGTGCTGTTTCTACTACACTGCGCTCAAGATCGATATTAGACTTGGAGTAGAATTTGTCGGCATAGCACACCACTTGCTCCTCCATCACTTCTGGTTCGTAACTGCGATCTAGCGGCAATGGCAGATTGCGACTTTCTATCTGTTGTTTGCTCAGTCCTGTACCAGTATGGCGCTCGCACACCAGCGCATGGCGCACATGACCCTCATCGCGCAGTATCTGTCCGCCGATATATCCATGACAGATGTATGGCTCGGTACCGAAGCATTGTATCGATGGTGCATTGCAACGGAATATGCCGATATCGTGCAGCATGGCGGCCTCTTCCAGAAACTCAGTATCCAGTCGCAACTCAGGATGCTTTTTCGCAATCAACAGACAGCGATCCGCCACCTGACGTGAGTGAATCATCAGAATGCGCTTTAATTCATCCTCCTCAGGATAATAGCGATCAATTATCGATTGGTAGTCCATAGTTAAATAATTTGGCACGGATTACGCGGCTCTTTATAAAGAGACACTGCCTTTTTTTCGCTACAGCTGTGTCTTTAATAAAATTAATGCCGTGTAATCCGCGCCTAATAATATTATGCTTCGCGCTCTATCCAGGCGATAGTGTCACCCTGACGGATGTTCTGACCTGGCTTAACACTGATGTCTACAAGTTTGCCTCCAAGAGCAGCTGGGATAGATACAATCTCGCCCCACTTGGTCTGCAGATAGCAGAAGGTGTCGCCTTCCTTGTATTTCTGACCAATGAATGGCTCAACGCATGGTGCAAGTACACCTTCGCCACCAAAGCCCCACAACAGCTGACCTGCCAGAGGAGCCTTTACTGCATCGGCCTTAGCGTGCTTGAGAGCGTCGATCTCCTCCTTAGAAATCTTCTGGCCACCACCAAGCTTGGCATCCTTAGCCTTCTGAATATCAGCCAGCAACTGCTTCTTGGCCTGACCGCTCTTGAATGGACGGTACTGCTCTGGGTGCATAGCCAGCTCAAACAGCTCTTCGTCGTCCTGTCCGTAGTCCCAACCGTTCTCGTCCATTTCCTTACGGAATCCGTCGAGAGCATTCTCGAGCAGTGTGTGAGGATCGGCATCAGTAAACTTACGGTTCTGCTTCTCAGCCAGTTCTACCAGCTCAGGAGCGATGGTGCCAGGCACCTTACCACTCTTACCCAGGATCATACCCCATATAGCGTCGTCCATCATTACATAGCGACCCTTGCCCTGCTCCATAGTGAGGAGGTTCATCAGAGCAATGTTCTTAGTGTACTGAGAGAATGGAGTTACCAGTGGGGGATAACCTACCTTTGGCCATACATACTCTACCTCGTTGAACAGCTTAACCAGCATATCGTCCATGGTGAGTGCTGATTCGCCCTTCTTCTCGCGCTCCTTGTTGATCATCTTCTGGATAGGACCAAGATCGGCCATCATCGATCCCATCATGCCACCAGGCAGACCGCTACCAAGCAGCAGCGATGACATGTGCTTGTTAGCTGGGTTGATAAAGCATCCAAGCCAGTCGTCGATGAACTCCTGAGTGAGTGTACGAGCCTGCATATAAGCATTCATATTCAGATCGGCCACCTCGAAACCTTCGTTCTTCAGCATGCTCTGAACAGAGATGATGTCTGGGTGAACCTTACCCCAGCTGAGAGGCTCGATAGCCGTATCGATGATGTCGGCACCATTGTTACATACTTCGAGGATAGATGCCATCGAGAGTCCAGGACCAGAGTGTCCGTGATACTGAATGATGATATCGGGGTGCTTGGTCTTGATAGCCTTGGTGAGAGCACCCAGCATAGCTGGCTGACCAATACCTGCCATATCCTTCAGACAGATTTCCTCGGCACCAGCAGCGATTACCTCGTCGGCGATAGCTGCGTAGTACTCAACGGTGTGAACAGGCGATGTGGTGATACACAGTGTGGCCTGTGGTGTCATGCCTCCTTCCTTAGCCCACTTGATGCTTGGGATGATGTTACGGGTATCGTTCAATCCGCAGAAGATACGAGTGATGTCTACACCCTGAGCGTGCTTTACCTTATACATTAGTGCACGAACATCGTCGGGCACAGGATACATGCGAAGTGC
Organism: uncultured Prevotella sp.; assembly: GCA_900322175.1. Classification (GTDB taxonomy): domain Bacteria; phylum Bacteroidota; class Bacteroidia; order Bacteroidales; family Bacteroidaceae; genus Prevotella. The sequence continues at coordinate 39,440 of ONYZ01000012.1, read as the reverse complement.
ATTGAGACCACGGTCGAGCATGTGGGTCTTGATGCCTACCTCGTTGAATGGCTTACAGAAAGCGCGAACAGCGAGGTTAGGATTCTCGCCTGCCATCAGGTTAACCTGCTCAAAGGCTCCACCGTTGGTTTCTACTCGGGCGAAACAGCCCATATCGATGATTGCAGGAGCAATGCGTTCCAGCTGATCTTTACGTGGCTGGAACTTACCAGAACTCTGCCACATGTCTCTGTAAACGAGACTGAATTGGATCTTCTTTTTTGCCATATCTCTTTAGTTACATTTCAAATCTGAATGCAAATATAGCACTTTTTTCGCACATAGCGGCATTATTCACACATTATTTTATCTTTTTTAGTAGTGACAATGAAAAATCCCCTGTCATTGACAGAGGATTGTATGTTTTATTGAAACTTATGATTCATCAGTCGCTGCTCGGCTAGTTGCTCAAACTTTGTGCCGGGACGACCGTAGTTGGCGTATGGATAGATGCTGATTCCGCCACGAGGGGTGAACAGTCCGATAACCTCGATGTACTTGGGGTCCATCAGCCGAACCAGATCCTTCATAATAACATTCACACAGTCTTCGTGAAAATCGCCATGGTTGCGAAAACTGAACAGATACAACTTCAGACTCTTGCTCTCAACCATCTTCTCGCCGGGGATATACATTATCTTAATCTCTGCGAAATCAGGCTGTCCCGTGATAGGACACAATGAGGTAAACTCTGGGCAGTTGAACTGTACCCAATAATCGTTCTCAGGATGCTTGTTAATAAATGTCTCAAGCACCTCTGGTGCATAATCACTCTTGTACTCAGTCTTCTTGCCGAGTGCCTGCAAACCTTCCTGTTCTCTCATATACATTAAACATTAGAGTTCCTTGACCTTAAATACATTATATGCAATATCGCGATCGAACACATCCTCATGGTCGTGCTTCTTGGTGAAGTTTACCACACGGATAGTTACGGGGAGTGCAACGATTTCGTAGAGTGTCTTCAGTGTTACCTGAGTGATGACTAGCGAAGGCATCTCCTCCCAGGGGATGACGCCACCAAGTGCAAGCGGGAAGAAGATGATAGAGTCAGTCAACTCACCCCAGATAGTACTCATCACAGCACGAGCCGAGAAGTTCTTGCCATCCGAGCTTAACTTCATCTTACTCATCACATAGGCATTCATAAACGAACCAGCCAAGAATGCCAGGAAAGATGCTCCGGCAATACGTGGTGCCAGTCCGAATATCTGATGAAAGCCCTCCTCACCATGCCAGTAAGGCGCACCTGGAATCCAGTCGGCGATGGCACCAAACACCACAAACATGAAGTTCATGGCGAAGCCAAGCCAGATGAGCAGACGAGTGCGACGATAACCCCATACTTCGCAAACCACATCGTTGATAATGTAACTAACTGGGAAAACGATCAATCCTGCAGTCATATTGGCAGGGCCGAACGAAATCTGTTTTGTCTCCAATACGTTTGCCGTTATCAGGCACACGCAAAACAGTATGCCGTACATCATAAACAGCACACTAATCCTCTGATTGTCTTTTAATTTTTCCATTTTTCTTGTTTTGTTCTTCGCGAGCAAAGCGAGCTAAGCTCGAGCGAAAGGGGGTGTTCAAGTACCCCTGTTATCAGTTATAACAAATATAGCAGCCAACCCATATACGCAATAAACGTAAAAATAAGCAGCCATCCTTCTCTACGTGATACGTAATATTTGGTAATGGCAAACAGCCACATCAGTCCGATACTTATCAGCATCATCATCAGGTCGACGATAGTGATACCCATGATACGCATGGGGTGAACCACTGCGGTAATACCGACAATGAGCAGAATATTGAATACGTTTGAGCCTATCACATTGCCGATAGCAAGTGCAGCGCGCCCCTTGTAAGCAGCTACTATACTAGTGGCAAGCTCGGGTAGCGATGTGCCGCCGGCTACTATGGTTAGTCCTACCACACTCTGACGTATGCCAAAACGGTGGGCTACATACGTGGCAGCATCTACAAACAGATGACTACCACCGATAAGACATGCCAGTCCTAACACTATCCATCCCAGATTAATCCACGAAAACTCGCGTGGCTCTTTCGGACGCTCAATACCAAGTTCCTCTTCTCTAGTAGGTAGCAGTCCTGCCTTACCAGCCATCTGGAATGTGTAAACCATAAATGCCAGGAATCCTATCAGCAGTATGATACCATCCTGACGACTTATCTCGTTGCCCCATAAATGAGGCGATTTCATATCATCAAAACACAGAACAAACAGCAACAGCGATGCACCAATGGCAAACGGTATATCCTTTTTAACCGTGTCAGGAGCCACTGCGATAGGAGCCACAACTGCCGAACAGCCTACTATCAGCAATGTGTTGAAGATGTTGGAGCCGATAACATTACCTACAGCTAGATCGCTGGTACCCTTGATGGCCGATACCAGACTGACAAACAACTCTGGAGCCGATGTGCCGGCTGCAACGATGGTCAGTCCGATGATAATCTCGGGCACACGCATGCCCCGAGCCAATCTCGAAGCACCCTCAGTAAGTCTGTCGGCGCCCCATATAATGAGCGCTATGCCGATAATGATAAATCCGATGTTCAGCAGTGTCATAAGCCTTAACTTCTTTTTTTTATTCTATGTCTTCCAGAAATGCATCCAGGCTGCGGCGATCCTTCTTGGTGGGACGGCCTGTGCCACGTGCACGATCCACAAATCCGCTTATGCGGGTCATCTCTAGCAGTTCGTACTGCTCGGGATCAGTCACGTTTTCGTATATCTCAGGCAGGAGTTTTGCTCCTACGCGCTGTTCGATAGTCTTAAGTATGCGGAACGAGTAAGTGATAGGTGGCTTGCGCACGCTTACGGTCTCGCCTACCTTTACCATACGTGATGGCTTGACGATCACGTTGCCAATGGTTACACGTCCGTTTTTGCATGCATCAGCGGCTATCGAGCGAGTCTTGAATATGCGCGATGCCCACAACCATTTATCTATTCTTGCTTCTTCCATATATACCTTAATTGTCACTTGTATCGTGTCAGTGTCACTTCTTGCCAAGTTTGTTAAACTGGTTCATAGTGATATCGATTCCCGCCAGTACAAAACTTTTGATTATCTCGCAGGCTGTATCGATACTCGGTTGGAGGGTCTTCATCTCCTCGTCGTCGTACTTGCCAAGCACCCAGTCTACCTGCATGCCACGTGGAAAGTCGTTGCCAATACCCATACGCAGTCTGGCGTAGTTCTGACCGATTAGTTGCTGTATGTGTCCCAGTCCGTTATGCCCACCGTTCGATCCACTGGCTTTCAGTCGGAATGCTCCGAGTGGCAGCGCTACATCGTCGCTGATTACTAGCAGCCTCGACTGTTCGATATTTTCCTTATTCAACCAGTATCTCACAGCGTTTCCGCTCAGGTTCATATACGTCGACGGTTTGAGCAGTATCACCTTTCGTCCCTTTACAGATGTTTCTGCCACAAAGCCGTAGCGCTTGTCGGCAAAAACAATATTGGATGCCTTTGCAAAAGCATCCAATACCATAAAGCCTGTATTGTGGCGGGTGTTCTCGTACTCGTCGCCGATATTTCCCAAGCCTACAATCAAGAATTTGTCCATTCCTTAATTGTCAATTATAAATTGTCAATTACTGATTGGCCTCGGCAGCAGCAGCTGAACGAGATGCACGTGTAGCCTTAACTGAGCATACTACAACCTGAGCAGGAGTAGCAATCTGCAGACCTTCGAAGTTGAGCTCAGCAACCTTGATAGCCTTACCAAGCTTCAGCTCTGTAACGTCTACATTCAGTACCTCAGGAATCTGCTTGTAAGGAGCTGTAACGTTGAGTGAACGAACAGCCTGGCTCAAGCGACCACCATCGCGAACACCCTGAGCATGACCTACCAGCTTAACGGGGATACCGATAGTGATGGGCTTAGTCTCGTTTACCTCATAGAAGTCAACATGCAGCAGAGCATCTGTTGTGGGGTGGAACTGGAGTTCCTTCATAACTGCCTTGTGAGCCTCACCGTCGATGGTGATGTTTACAACGTAAACGTCGGGTGAATAAACTACGCGACGGAGCTGAGATGCAGGAATGGCAAATGCCAAAGCCTCAGGAGCTCCATTCTCAGCCTTCTTCTCACCATAAAGGTTACAGGGTACAAGACCTTCCTTACGCATTTCCTTGCTGGCCTTCTTGCCAGTTGTGGCACGCTTCTGGCCACTTACGCTAATTTCTTTCATAATTGTGTTACTCTAAATTAAGTTGTTAAAAATACGTTTTGCTTAATTCGCCATCACACGAATCTCGGCATACTTGCCGAAAAAGCGGTGCAAAGGTACTACTTTTTTTGTTACCCACCAAGGATTTTGGCTAAAAAACCACATTTTTCTGTGTTTTTCTTGCAGGGTTCGGCGTTTTTTAGTACTTTTGCAGCCGAAAATACGCTCAGAAGCAGCGTTTTAATAGAGAGATATATAATAAGGTAAATAAAAACATCAAGTGAGATGATTAACAGAGAAATTATTAGAATTAAGATTGTTCAGTTAACCTATGCTTACTATCAAAACGGTAACAAGAACATCGACACGGCTGAAAAGGAGTTATTTTTCAGTCTCTCGAAAGCTTATGACCTCTACAACTACATGCTGGCACTGATGGTGGCAGTAAACAAAGAGGCTGCCCGCCGCATGGAAGTGATGGTGCAGCGCGCTAAGCGCGAGGGTACTGCTGAGCCTTCACAGCGATTCGTATTCAACCGTTTTGCCATCCAGTTGGCCGAGAATAAGCAGCTAAACGACTTTATGAGTACCCAGAAGAGCGGCTGGGACGAGAATGCAGCATTTGTATCGTCGCTGCTCGAAAAGATTGAGCAGAGCGACATCTATCAGGAGTACATGAAAAATCCCGAGGACAACTACGACGTAGATCGCGAGTTGTGGCGCAAGATATATCGTACACTCATCCAGGACAACGATGAGTTGGATGCTCTCCTGGAGGATATGAGTCTGTACTGGAACGATGATAAGACTATCGTCGACACATTTGTGCTGAAGACTATCAAGCGTTTCGACGAACAGAATGGTGCCAAGCAGGATCTGCTGCCCGAGTGGGATAGCGACGAAGAGCAGGAGTATGCTCGCAAGCTGTTCCGTGCTGCCATACTGAATGCCGACGAGTATCAGCGCTATATGAGCGAGGCTTCGCGCAACTGGGATTTCTCGCGACTAGCCTACATGGATATCATCCTGATGCAGATTGCCATCGCCGAGATGATGACACTGCCCAACATCCCCGTGAGTGTGTCGATAAATGAGTATGTGGAGATAGCTAAGTTCTACTCTACTCCGAAGAGTGCCGGATATATCAACGGCATGCTTGACAGCATCGCACGTAATCTGATAGACACCGGCCGAATGGCTAAGTTTATCGAGCCTAAGAAGGAGAAAGAACATAAGGAATATAAACCCAAAAAACAAATAACAAAGAAACATGACTAGTATCGTATTGGCTGCTCAGGCAGCACAGAATGGAGGCGGAATGAGCATGATTATCATGATGGTTGCTATCTTCGCCATTATGTGGTTTTTCATGATTCGTCCTCAGCAGAAAAAGCAGAAGGAGATTCAGAAGTTCCAGAACGAACTGACTGAGGGTACCGAGGTGGTTACCGGTGGTGGCATCCACGGTACAGTTAAGAGCGTAGACCTGGCTAAGAATACTGTCGACGTTAAGATTGCACGTGATGTAGTGGTAACTGTCGAGAAGTCTTCTGTATTCAAGGATATGGCAAGCACTCCACAGAGCAAGTAATAAATGACGATGAACGGAATACTACAATTCTGCAAGAAGTTCCTTTTTAGCCGAGCTAATAAGGAGTTTGTGGTATTCCTGTTCTTCTTGGCACTTTCGGGCATATTCTGGCTACAGACCACTCTGAATGAGGTTTACGAGCATGAGTTTGCAATACCTGTATCGGTGACGGGCATACCTAAGAATGCCGTGCTTACGAGCGACGAAACCGACACCATACGCATGACGATACGCGACAAGGGTATCACCCTGCTCACGTATATGTATGGCGACGTGCTCAAGAAGGTGAGCGTAAACTTCAAGACCTATGCCAAGGGCAACGGCACCGGTATAATCTCGGCTGCCGAACTGCAAAAGCTTGTCTACCTGCAGTTGGCTAACGGTTCGCGTATCACCAGCACTAAACCCGATAAGCTGGAGTTCTATTATAATTACGGTGCAAAAAAGGTGGTCCCAGTGCGCTGGAGTGGTCGCGTAATCCCAGAGGAGATGTTCTTCATCTCACGTGTAGCTTATCAGCCCGACAGCGTAACCATCTACGCCTCGAACGAGAAGCTTGACAGCATCAACGTGCTGTATACCGAGCACTTGAACTATGTCAACTTCCGCGATACGCTGAGAGCAAACTGCGAGTTGGCTAAGATCAGAGGCGTAAAGATGATACCCGACCGAGTACGTGTTACGTTTTTTACCGACGTGCTGACCGAGGTGAGTATCGAGGGGGTACACATCAAGGCTATCAATATGCCAGTGGGTAAATCGCTCCGTACGTTCCCGGCTAAGGTTACTGTAAATTTCGTAGCTGGCGTAAGCGTGTATCGCAATCTCAGTGCCAACGATTTCACAGTGGTGGCAGATTACAACGAGATCATCAACCACCCCACCGAGAAGTGCCATATCTATCTTAAAAATGTACCACGCGGCATATCTAGAGCACGCCTGGATTTGAGCATGGTTGATTATTTGATTGAATCAGATACAGAATGAAAATAGGAATAACAGGCGGTATCGGTAGCGGCAAGAGCTATGTATGCAATTTGCTGCGCGAGCAGGGAATAGAAGTGTTCGACTGCGACAGCGCGGCTAAGCAGCTGATGCTTACCTCTGCCGATATACGAGAGAAGCTGACAGAGCTGATAGGTCCCGACACGTATGATGCCGAGGGCAACCTTAACAAAGCCATGGTGTCGCACTTCCTGTTGTCGTCGCAGCGCAATGTCAAGGCGGTCAACGAGATAGTGCATCCGGCAGTGTTTGATGCGTTTCGCAACAGCGGACTAGACTACTTGGAGAGTGCCATTATATTCGAAAGTGGTGCTTATAAACTGGTAGACAAGGTGGTATGTGTGATAGCTCCAAAGGAGACTCGCATCAGCCGAGTGATGGAGCGCGATCATATCAGTCGCGAGCAGGTGGAGCAGTGGATGAACCGCCAGCTTAATCAGAAGGAGATGATACGCAAGAGCGACTACGTGGTCATCAACGATGGCGAACTTGATTTAGACAAACAAATTAGTAAAATAGTAAAACAATGCAACAAACAATTTTAGCAATCGCTGGTAAGCCAGGTCTGTACAAACTGGTAACCCGCGGCAACAATAACCTGATAGTAGAGGCACTCGACGGTACTCACAAGCGTATGCCCGCATTTGCTACCGATCGCATCACATCGCTTGGCGACATAGCTATGTTTACCGAGACTGATGATGTGCCCCTGACTGACGTGCTGGACAACCTGAAGAAACTGGAGGACGGCAAGCGCGCCAGCATCAACGAGAAGAAGGCTAGCAGCACCGAACTGCGCGAGTACTTCACAAAAGTACTGCCTGAGTGGGACCAGGACCGTGTAAAGGATAGCCATATCAAGAAGCTCATCACTTGGTACAACATCCTGATTGAGGCCGGCATCACCGACTTCAAAGACGAAGAGCCCGAGACAGAGAGCGCTGAGTAAGAGCTTTCGTTTCAACACAGAGACACAGAGATACAGAGTTTTTTCTTTATTATTCCTCAAAGATAATAAATCCTCTGTTACTCTGTGTCTCTGTGTTTTTATATTATTATTGCTTTGCTTCGAAAGTCTGTTTGATTTTCTGTTCGCGATGTTCTACACGGACTTCGATACCAAACTTTTCGTGGATATGTTCGGCCAGATGCTGGGCTGAATAGACCGATCGGTGCTGCCCGCCAGTGCAACCGAATGAGAACATCAGCGAGGTGAATCCACGCTGAATGTAACGGCGCACATGATTATCGGCCAACTTATATACCGAGTCGAGAAATGTCAGTATCTCGCCATCATCCTCAAGAAATCGTATCACCTGTTCATCCAGTCCTGTCAACTTTTTGTATGGCTCATAACGGCCGGGGTTGTGCGTGCTGCGGCAGTCAAACACATAGCCACCACCATTGCCGCTCTCATCCTCGGGTATGCCTTTGCGATACGAAAAACTATACACCTTTACTACCAACGGACCCTGAGCATCGTACTTAGAGAATGTAGCCGGTCCGTCTTGTGGATGAGCTTTGTATGGATTCAAGTCGGTAGTCTTATATCCGTCAGCACGACTAGCCACCGTCTCTATCTGCTGGAATTGCGGTAGCTCAGTCAACTGTCGCAGTATCTCCATCAGGTATGGATAGTGCCACTGCGTGCTACTAGCCAGCAGTTCGCGCAGATTCTGTATGGCAGGCGGAATGCTCTCGATGAAGTGCTTTTTCTGTTCGAAATATCCACGGAATCCGTATGCACCAAGCACTTGCAGCGTGCGGAACAGCACAAACAGTGACAGACGGTTTACAAAGTGGCGCACCGAAGGCACCTCGATATAGTTCTTCAGCGAGTTGTAATACTCATACACCAGTTCGCGCCGCAGCTTGTGCGGATACTTAGCTGAGGCTTGCCATAGGAATGATGCCAAATCGTAGTAATAGGGTCCCTTTCGACCACCCTGATAGTCGATAAACCATGGATTACCATCGTGATCCAACATCACGTTTCGCGCTTGGAAGTCGCGATACAGGAATGTGTCGCCTGGTTCTGATGTTAAGTCCTTCGCCATCAGTCGGAAGTCGGCTTCCAACTTCAGTTCGTGGAAGTCAATCTCGGTGGCTTTCAGAAAACAGTACTTAAAGTAGTTCAGGTCGAACAGCACGCTGTCCACATCAAACTCTGCCTGCGGATAGCAATTGTCAAAGTTCAGGCCTACAGCACCACGCATCTGCATGTTGGGCAATTCGCGGATAGTGCGGCGCAACAGTTCCTGCTCTTTTAGCGTGTATCGTCCGCCTGCTTCGCGACCACCACGGATAGCGTCGAACAGCGACATACTTCCCAAATCGGTCTGCAGATAGCGCAACTGGTCATCGCTGGCTGCTAATATCTTTGGTACCGGCAACTGGCGCTTACTGAAGTGATTGGTCAAGTAGATAAATGCATGGTCCTCGTCGCGGCTAGTGCCGATCACGCCCACCACCGACTGTCCATCGCAGTCGGTCAGTCGGTAGTAAGTACGGTTACTACCTCCCCCTGGTATCTGAGCCACATTAGCCGGCTCATCACCCTTCCATTGCTTATATAATTCTAAGAGTTTCTGCATAACGAGTGCAAAGGTACAAATTTTTTGGCACGAATTACACGAAATTCACGAATTATAAAAAATAAATCCGTGTTAATCCGTGTATTCCGTGCCTTAAACAAAAAATTCGTGTAAATTCGCGAAATACTTGTCTAATAAAAATTAAACTTCCCAGCCGATGGCCGATGCACCGAGCACTGCTGCGCTGGCGCCGTCAAGACCGCTTACCAGGAACTTGGCCTTGTTCTTGAAAATTTTCAGCACGTGGTCATTGTATGCTTTCTCGATAGGCTTCATTATCAGGTCGCCGGCCTTAACCATACCGCCGAAGAAGATGAATGCCTCGGGAGATGAAAATGCGGCGAAATCAGCACAAGCTTCACCAAGCATCTTACCGGTGAACTCATATATCTCCTTAGCCAGCTCGTCGCCCTTACCAGCTGCGATCGACACGTCAAGCGAAGTGATTTCCTCGGGATTCATTTCGCGCAGCAGTGATGGGCGGTCGGTCTTAGCCAGCAGTTCGCGTGCTGTGCGTGCTACACCTGTGGCCGAGCAGTAAGCCTCAAGACAACCTGTGCGACCGCAACCGCACGAGCGGCCCTCCTCGCCACGCACCATCGTTACGTGTCCCAACTCGCCAGCAAAACCATCGTGACCGTACAGCAACTGACCATTGACAACGATACCTGAGCCTACACCAGTACCCAGTGTTATAACGATAAAATTCTTCATACCGCGAGCCACACCGTAAACCATCTCGCCGATAGCAGCGGCATTAGCATCGTTGGTAAGTGCTACGGGGATATTGTTGAGTCGCTCGCTGAACAGCTTTGCCAGAGGCACGATACCATCGTGAGCCCAAGGCAGGTTTGGAGCAAACTCGATTGTACCATTATAGAAATTGCCGTTAGGAGCACCGATACCCATTGCCTTAATCTTATCGATACCACCCACCTGCTCGATGATAACCTTGAGCACCTCTACACAAGCATCGACATAATCCTCGGCCGAAGTGTAATTACCAGTTTTGATAGCGGTGGTAGCCTTGATGTCGCCACGGGCATCAACGATTCCGAAGACAGAGTTTGTACCTCCTAAGTCTAAGCCAATAACGTATGGCTTGAGAGCTGCATTTTGTTCGTTCATAATTATAAAAGTTTATTAGTCGTTTTAAAGATATTCTAATTTTATTTTCAAGGTACAAAATTAGTAAAAAAACGGCAGAATAATTGACTTTTTACGGAAATTAACCATTATTTTATAAAAGAATGACGAAAATCAAACGATTGAGGAAAAATTTTCGTAACTTTGCACCCGTTATGCCAATTCATATACCAATAAATATATTAGACTTCATCTCCAAGGGGATGTTGATCGGTGTAATAGCAAGTGCACCGATGGGGCCAGTCGGTATCCTGTGCGTACAGCGCACACTGAACAAGGGTCGGTGGTTCGGATTTGCTACAGGACTGGGTGCGGCAGCCAGCGATATCATCTATGCAGCCTTTGCCGGATACGGTATGTCGTTTGTGATGGACTTTATCACCAACGACCAGAATCGATTCTATCTGCAGATGGCCGGTAGCATCATGTTGCTTTGCTTCGGATGGTACACATACCACACCGACCCCACTAAGAAGATGCACCAGAGCGGCAAGCAACAAGGCACGTTCTGGTACAACACGTGGACAGCGTTCCTGGTCACATTCTCTAATCCACTCATCATCTTCCTGTTTCTGGCTATGTATGCCCAATTTGCATTTGTGATGCCCAACCATCCGTTTGAGATGATAGTAGGTTTTTCCAGCATCGTGGGCGGAGCACTGCTGTGGTGGTGGGGCCTGACATGGCTGGTAGACCAGATACGTACAAAATTCGACACTTACGGCATTAAGTTGATAAATAAAATAATAGGCGTGGCTGTGATTATAGGCAGTGTCGTGATGCTGCTGGGCCTTACTACCAATCTGGTAAGACTGTTCTAACCCACACATACATATATAATAATGTATATAGCAAACGAGTTAAGAAAGACAAACATTGCCGAATATCTGCTGTATATGTGGCAGATGGAGGACACGGTGCGAGCATTCGACTGCTCGCTACAGCGTATTAAGCGCGAGTATATCGAGCGATTCGACTATACCGACGAACAGAAAGAAGAAGAGACCGACTGGTTTGGCAACCTGATACGCATGATGAATCAGGAGGGGTGTCGCGAGCACGGACATCTGCAGATAAACAAGGTTACTATGCAGATGCTGACCGAACTACACCTGCAACTGCTACAGTCTACTAAGTTCCCATTCTACAACACGGCTTACTACAAGGTGCTGCCGTTTATCGTAGAACTGCGCAGCCGCGGTGCCAACAAGGACGAGAACGAAATCGAGACCTGTTTCAACTCGCTCTATGGTGTAATGTTGCTGCGACTGCAGAAGAAAGACATCTCGCCCGACACTGCTCACGCCGTAAAAGAGATAACAACTTTCATCGGCATGCTGAGTGACTATTACAAAAAAGATAAAGAAGAAGGACTGAAATTCGAGTAAGATGAAGATACTTATTACAGGCTGTAACGGACAGCTAGGAAACGAGATGCAGCTGCTAGAGAAGGAGAACCTGCAGCATACCTATTTTAATACGGATGTGCAGGAGCTGGATATCACCGACGAACAGGCTATCGAAAGATTCGTTGACGAGAACGAGATCGACGGTATAGTAAACTGCGCCGCATATACAGCAGTAGACAAGGCCGAAGAGAATCAGGACCTGTGCTGCAAACTGAACGCTAACGCACCAGAATATCTGGCCAAGGCCGTCGATAAGCGTGGCGGATGGATGATACAGATATCGACCGACTACGTGTTCGACGGCACCAACAATCTTCCTTACGTAGAGATAGATCCAGTCTGCCCCAACAGCACCTACGGTCGCACCAAAGTGGCTGGCGAGGAGGCAGTGATGGCCGGTTGCAAGCAGAGCATGATAATACGCACAGCATGGCTGTACTCTACATTCGGCAACAACTTTGTAAAGACAATGATACGACTGGGCAAGGAGAAACCAGAGCTTGGCGTTATATTTGACCAGATTGGTACACCCACCTATGCTCGCGACCTGGCAGTAGCTATCTTTGCTGCTATCAACAAGGGCATAGTCCCCGGCATATATCACTTCTCTAACGAGGGTGTCATCTCATGGTACGACTTTACTAAAGCCATCCACCGTATAGCCGGCATCAAGGATTGCCAAGTGCGCCCCCTGCACACCTCTGAATACCCCACTCCAGCCGCCCGTCCCCACTACAGCGTGCTAGACAAGACAAAGATTAAGCAGACCTATGGTATCGAGATACCATACTGGGAGGAGTCATTAAAAGAATGTATTGAAAAATTATAATAGAAGGTAAAAAGATGAATCAGGAGATAGAAAGAAGACGTACGTTTGCGATTATATCGCACCCGGATGCGGGTAAGACTACACTGACAGAAAAGTTCTTGCTGTTTGGTGGACAGATACAGGTGGCTGGTGCCGTAAAGAGCAACAAGATTAAGAAAACAGCCACATCAGACTGGATGGATATCGAGAAACAACGTGGTATCTCGGTATCGACATCGGTGATGGAGTTCGACTACACACCCGACGGTAAGGATATAGAATATAAGGTGAACATTCTGGACACCCCAGGTCACCAAGACTTTGCCGAGGACACATTCCGTACACTCACAGCCGTCGACTCGGCAATCATCGTGGTTGACGGTGCAAAAGGTGTTGAGACTCAGACGCGAAAGCTGATGACAGTGTGCCGCATGCGCAAGACACCGGTAATCATCTTTATCAACAAGATGGACCGCGAAGGCCGCGATCCGTTCGACTTACTCGATGAGTTGGAGCAGGAATTGGAAATCAAAGTACGCCCACTCTCATGGCCAATCAACCAGGGAGCTAAGTTCAAAGGCGTTTACAACATCTACGAACAGAAACTAGACCTCTTCACACCTGATAAGCAGCGTGTGACTGACAAGGTTGAAGTTGATATCAACAGCGAAGAGCTAGATAAGCGTGTTGGCGAGGAAAACGCCGCAAAGCTGCGCGAAGACTTGGAACTAGTTGACGGGGTATATCCTGAGTTCGACGTAGAGACATATCGCGAAGCCGAAGTAGCACCAGTATTCTTTGGTTCGGCACTTAACAATTTCGGCGTGCAAGAGTTGCTTAACTGCTTCGTTGAGATAGCACCATCGCCACGCCCCACTAAGGCCGAAGAACGCGATGTGCAGCCAGAGGAGCAGAAATTTACTGGATTTATCTTTAAGATAACTGCCAACATCGACCCCAACCACCGTTCGTGTATCGCATTCTGTAAGGTTTGTTCTGGTAAGTTCCAGCGCAACCAGCCATATCTGCACGTTCGTCAGGGTAAGACCATGCGATTCTCATCGCCAACGCAGTTTATGGCTCAGCGCAAGAGCACCATCGACGAGGCTTGGCCAGGCGATATCGTAGGATTGCCCGATACAGGTGGTATGTTTAAGATCGGTGACACATTGACCGAAGGCGAGAAGCTGCACTTCCGCGGATTGCCATCATTCAGCCCAGAGTTGTTCAAGTATATCGAGAACGATGACCCCATGAAAGCCAAGCAGCTGCAGAAGGGTATCGACCAGCTGATGGACGAAGGTGTGGCACAGCTGTTCGTTAACCAGTTCAACAATCGTAAGATTATCGGTACAGTTGGTCAGCTGCAGTTCGAGGTTATCCAGTACCGACTGGAGAACGAGTACAACGCAAAATGTCGTTGGGAGCCAGTACACCTCTACAAGGCATGCTGGATTGAGAGCGACGATCCACAAGAGTTGGAGAACTTTAAGAAGCGCAAGTATCAGTATATGGCAAAGGACAAGGAAGGCCGCGATGTATTCCTGGCCGACAGCGGCTACGTGCTGAGCATGGCCCAGCAAGACTTCGAAAAAATAAAGTTCCACTTCACATCAGAGTTCTAATGAAACAAGAAGACGATATTAAGAATGCCGTAGAGTGCATGCGCAAAGGCGGAGTGATACTCTACCCTACTGATACGGTTTGGGGCATCGGATGCGACGCTACCAACGCCGAGGCTGTGAAGCGAGTTTACGAGATAAAACAGCGCGACGATTCTAAGGCACTCATCTGCCTGGTGGATAGCGACGCACGCATGCAGCGCTACTTCCGCAATGTGCCCGACGTGGCTTGGCAGCTCATCGACAGTCTGAAAGAGGCCGAAAATGCGAAGCCAACAACACTGATACTTGACGGTGCAATCAATCTGGCACCAAACTTGATAGCCGAAGATGGCAGTCTGGGTGTACGCATCACCAACGAGCCATTCTCTAAGGAGCTGTGCTACCGATTCCAGAAGGCCATCGTTTCTACATCGGCCAACATCAGCGGAGAGCCCGCCGCACAGAACTACTGCGATATCGACCAGCGCATACTGGATGCAGTTGACTACGTATGCTGGAGCCGCCGCCAGGAGCACAAACCGCACACCCCATCAAGCATAATCAAACTTAAAGAAAACGGCGAAGTAACAGTAATTAGAAAGTAAGTGGAAGCTACAGTAAAAGACAGAAGACCAGAGTGGCTGAAACGCCTGCACGACTGGCGTGTGGAGCATGTTAGCGAGAGGATGTTTATGATTGTCCTCGCGCTGCTGGTAGGTTTCTTTGCTGCTGTGGCTGCATTTGTGCTGCACTGGATTATCAACCAGATAGTACTACTGCTCACCAGTTCGTTCGAACAGAGTCACGCCAACTGGCTCTACCTGGTTTATCCCGTAGTAGGTATCTATTTCACATCGCTGTTTGTGCGCTATGTGGTTAAGGATAACATCTCGCACGGAATCACACGAATTCTCTATGCAATATCTACCAACAAGTCGCGACTGAAATCGCACAACTGCTGGTCTAGTGTGATAGCCTCAGCCATCACCATCGGATTTGGTGGATCGGTAGGAGCCGAGGCACCTATCGTACTTACTGGTTCGGCCATCGGATCTAATCTGGGCCAACTATTCCATCTTGACCGCAAGATGCTGATGACACTGGTGGGATGTGGAGCAGCTGGAGCTATAGCTGGTATCTTTAAGGCACCGATAGCCGGACTGGTGTTTACGCTCGAAGTACTGATGATAGATATGACCATGTCGGCACTACTGCCTATACTGGTATCATGTGTAACGGCAACCGTGTTTACCTATATCTTCAGTGGCGATGCAGCTCTATTCTCATTCCATTTAGACAGTGAATGGAGCGTTGAACGCATACCAGCCTGCCTTGGATTAGGTGTGGCATGCGGTATGGTATCGCTGTACTTTATCCGCATGATGGGTGTGTGCGAGGATGTGTTTGCCAAGTTTAAAGACAAACCATATATAAAACTAGCCATCGGCGGAACCACACTTAGCTTGCTTATCTTCCTGTTTCCATCGCTCTACGGCGAGGGTTACAGCAGCATTAATCTGCTACTGAACGGACAGAATGCCGACGACTGGAACCGTATACTCAACAACTCGATGTTCTCTGGTCAGGGTTCGCTCTTGCTGGTTTATATCGCACTGGTGCTATTTACCAAAGTTGTTGCCACATCAGCCACCAATGGTGGTGGCGGCTGTGGTGGTACATTTGCACCATCGCTGTTCATCGGTTGCTTTACAGGATTCCTTTTCTCACGACTTTGGAACATCAACGATATTGGTGTTTACGTGCCCGAAAAAAACTTTGCGCTGCTAGGTATGGCAGGTGTGATGTCGGGCGTGATGCATGCTCCACTGACAGGAATATTCCTGATAGCTGAGTTGACAGGTGGATACTCTATGTTTATGCCACTAATGATAGTTAGTGTGTGCGCATATATCACTATCAGCATATTTGAACCTCACAGCATCTATGGATCGCGACTGGCCAAGCAGGGAAAACTGCTGACCCACCACACCGACCACGCTGTACTGACACTAATGAATCTCGACTCGGTAATCGAGCGCGACTATCTGGGGGTAGATCCCGACATGGAGCTTAATCAGATAGTTAACAAGATAAGCCGTAGCCACTCAACGGTATTGCCTGTATTGGATGCCGGTGGAAAGTTGCTTGGCGAGATAGATATCATGAAGATAAGAAATGTGGTGTTCCGCATAGAGCTGTATCACCACTTCAAAGCATCGCAGCTGATGACAGAGCCAAAAGCAATACTAAACGATGGTATGCAGATGCGCCAGGTGATGCGAGCATTCGATCGCACAGGCGCCAACTGGTTACCAGTGCTCGACACTGCTAACCACCTGAAGGGCTATATCTCACGCCAGCGCATATACACCATGTATCGCAAGATGGTGGCCGATATGAGTGAGGACTGATTTTAATTGATAATTGACAGTTGATAATAGACCGCTCGGCTTTGCCGCTTTTACAAAGGCGGAACGCCGACTAAAAGAATTGAGAATGATGGAGAAGAAGGATTTAAGGATTGTATTTATGGGAACGCCTGAGTTTGCTGTGGATACGCTGAAAGCTCTAGTGGAGAACGATTATAACGTAGTGGCTGTAGTAACTCAGCCCGACAAACCAGTTGGTCGACATCAGACAGAGATGCAGCCATCAGAGGTCAAGAAGTATGCGCTTGAACACAATCTGCCAGTGCTACAACCGATAAAGATGAAAGATCCTGATTTTGTAGACCAACTGCGCTCTTACCATGCAAACTTACAAGTAGTAGTGGCATTCCGCATGCTACCCGAGGTGGTTTGGGATATGCCGCAGTATGGCACATTCAACGTACACGCAGCACTGCTGCCACAGTATCGCGGTGCAGCACCTATCAACTGGGCTGTAATCAACGGTGAAACACAGACTGGTGTAACCACATTCTTCCTCGACCACGATATCGACACAGGCCGCATCATCATGCAGAAACCATTCGCTATCCCCGACGATGCTGACGTAGAATACGTCTACGACGGATTGATGCATCTGGGTGCAGAAATATGCCTGGACACACTCGAGCGAATCATAGCTGCCGATGGACATCCTGAAAGCATTCCTCAGGAGGAGATGATTTCAGTAGGCAGCGAACTATACACTGCTCCAAAGATATTCAAGGAGACCTGCGAGATAAACTGGAATCAGCCAGCAAAGAATGTTTACGACTTTATACGTGGTCTGTCACCCTACCCTGGCGCATGGTGCACACTGGTATCGCCCGAAGGAAAAGAGACGGTGCTTAAGATATACAAGACCAGCAAAACCAGTCATACCAACGGCGAGACACGCCACACCACCATCATCGACCGCAAACCATGCATAAAGGCTGCCGACGCACTGCTTATGATTGAAGAACTACAGTTGGCTGGCAAAAAGCGCATGAGTGGACGCGACTTTCTTAACGGAATTAAAAATTTTGAGAACTATATAATAAAATAGGTATAATCAGCGTTACTATAGTAGGATAAGTTCAAAAACAGATTGCCTATGAAGTATTTTACTCAAGAAGAAGACATTATGTTTAGCGGTAAGACATTCAAGCCAAGAAAACAGACGCTTGATTTCATCCGACTAGTAGCGCACTCATACAATAATCATTTATGGCATTAGTATCACCATCATTGCTCGCCGCCGACTTCTTGCATCTCGATCGCGACATCAACATGATTAATCACAGTGAGGCCGACTGGCTTCATCTCGACGTGATGGACGGATCTTTCGTCCCAAACATTTCATTCGGATTCCCCGTTATCGAGGCTGTATCTAAAGCTTGCACTAAGCCGCTTGACGTACACTACATGATAGAGCACCCCGAGCGATACATTGCACAGACAGCCAAACTTGGCGCAATGATGATGAATGTGCACTACGAAGCATGCGTCCATCTGCATCGTACCATTCAGGAGATTCATCAGGCTGGTATGAAGGCAGGCGTAACACTTAATCCGTCGACACCTGTAAGCGTGCTCGAAGATATCATCGGTGATGTAGAGATGGTGTTGCTGATGAGCGTTAATCCTGGTTTCGGCGGACAGAAGTTTATCGAAAACACCATCGACAAAGTAAAGCGTCTGCGCAAATTGATCGACGACAAAGGCTGTAATACACTCATCGAGGTGGATGGCGGAGTACAAGGCGAGACTGCACCACGACTGTTAGCAGCTGGTGTAGACGTACTTGTCAGCGGCAGTTACGTGTTCGGTGCAAAGGATCCCGAAGCAGTAATCCGCAGTCTCAGATCACTCTAAGCTAAGATTGATTTCGTATTCGCGCGACAGACGACGCATGTTGATAAGGGCGTAACGCATACGTCCCAATGATGTATTTACGCTGACGTTAGTCTCCTCGGCGATCTCCTTGAACGACAGATTCTGGAAGTATCGCATATACACCACATTACGCTGATGCTCTGGCAGCAGATCCATCAGAAACAACAGATCCTTCATCGTCTGATCATTGGCAAGCTCGATTTCGCGATTACTTCCCAACACATCAGCCGACTTGATATTGCTAAGGTCATTCTCCTTTGGAGCATCAACCACCTTATCATTCTTCAACGAACGATAGAAATCCATTATTACATTATGTGTGATGCGGGTAATCCAGCACGAGAATTTGCCTGTATCTGAATACTGTCCACGCTGCAACTTGGTTATCACTTTTAGGAATGTCTCCTGAAAAAGATCATCTGCCAAATCCTCATTCTTCACAATACACATAATGTATGTGAATACCTTTTCCTGATTCCGCGAAAGTAATTCGTCGAATGCTTTGTTATTGCCATCAATGTAAGCAAGTGCCAACTGTTCGTCGGACATACTCTTGATTGTACTCATCTTCTCAAATATTTTTAAATTGAGTAGAGGTTGTTTCGATAGGCAATATTCGTTTTAAATTGTTAATAATCCGCGACAAAAGTAGATATTTTTATCCAAATCACCAAAAAAATTACCAAAAAGTTCACTTTCTAACGTTTTTTTATTAATTTTGCACGTAAATTATAACCTAAAAAAGGAAAAATATGAAGCTATTTGTACCAGGACGTCTCTGTCTTTTTGGTGAACATACAGACTGGGCGGGACACTATCGAACAATGAATGCCGACATCCATCCCGGAGCTGCAATCGTGACGGGTATCGAACAGGGCATCTATGCCGAAGTAGAAAAATCAAGTATCTTTGAACTTTACAGCAGTGCTGGCGAAATAAAAAACGTATGGCAGGATTTTAGCTGTCGTATGGACGAGACCGAGCTTAAGCGTATAGCTAAGAGCGGATCGTTCTTCTGCTATTGCGCCGGTGTGGCATCTTACATGCTAGAGTGGTATAAAGTTGGCGGCGTGCGCATCCGCATCACCGACATGACTCTGCCGATGAAGAGCGGACTGTCATCATCGGCAGCCATCTGTGTGCTTGTGGCACGTGCATTCAATCAGTTGTATAATCTTAATCTGAACACGCTCGGCGAGATGAACATTGCATATCTTGGCGAGTTGCGCACTAGTAGTCGTTGTGGACGTCTTGACCAGGCATGCGCTTTCGGTGTTAAGCCCAACCTGATGAACTTTGATGGCGATGAAATCGAAGTGCGTTCGCTCAACGTCAAAAAACCACTCTACTGGGTGTTTGCCGACCTGTGTGCCGAAAAGGATACTATCAAGATCCTATCGGACCTGAACAAGGCATATCCATTCCCCAACAGCGATGCCGAACGTGCACTGCACGAAGCACTCGGACAGCAGAATCTGGAAATAGTTGACCGAGCAATAAAATATATGGCCGAAGGTGATGCCGAGAGCCTTGGAAAACTGATGACCGAAGCCGAGAGATTGTTCGACGAGAAGGTTGCACCTATGTCGTCGGCACTATGGTCGCCCAAACTACACGCAGTATTGCAAGACCCGAAAATCCTGCCTCTAGTATGGGGTGGAAAAGGTGTTGGATCGCACGGCGACGGTTCGGTACAATTCCTTGCAAAGAGCGAAGAAGCGCAGCAACAAGTGACCGAGTATCTGAACGAGCAAGGTATGAAAGCTTATACACTGACACTTAAGCCGGTACACATCGTTCGCCGCGCCATCATACCTGTTGCCGGATTCGGGACACGTCTTTATCCGTCTACGCGCGTTATCAAGAAGGACTTCTTCCCTATTCCATGTTCAGACGGAATGGTACGCCCGGTAATACTCATTCTGCTCGAAGAACTGGTACAGAGCGGTATCGAGGAGATTTGTCTGGTACTAGGATCAGAAGAGGAGCGCCAGCAATATGCAGATTTCTTCGAGCATCCGTTGCCGGATGAACATCTCAGGAAACTGAATCCCGAAGCTCAAGAGTACGAGAACCATATATTAGATATAGGCAAGAAACTGCACTACGTATATCAGCGCGAAAAGCGCGGATTCGGTCATGCAGTATATCAAGCAGCACAGTTTGCCGGAAACGAACCTGTACTGCTGTTGCTTGGCGACACACTGTATCGCAGCGATACCAACAAGCCATGTGCTCTGCAGATGATTGAGGACTACGAGCGCTATAACAAACTGATGGTAAGTATTCATCCTATTCCACTAGCCGAAGTAAGTCGCTATGGCATACTGCACGGCGTTTGGGAGGACAACGACCACACTATCCTTAATGTTTCGGCTATGCAAGAGAAACCCAAGGCAAGTTATGCTGAGGAATTCCTATCCGTACGTAATAAGAAAGGCGAAAGGGAGTACTATAGCGTATTCGGACAATATATACTAACTCCCGAAGTTTTCTCGCAGCTACACGAGGACATCATGCAAAAGGAAATAGAAGGTGATCATCAGACTGAAATAGAACTAACATCTGCACTTGAAACCGTACGCAAACGTAGCGGAATGGTTGGAGTAAGACTACGTGGACGCATGTTCGACATGGGCAATCCTGCGGCACTTACCACCGCCATCACCGAATTTGCAAGACCCAAATAATATAAATCCCGCATCAAAATCGATTGCGGGATTCTTTATTCTATTCAACTAGTCTCAACAGATATTTACCATAGTCATTCTTTGCCATCGGCTTGGCTATTTCCTCAAGTTTCTCCTTGCTTATCCAACCGCGTTTAAATGCGATTTCCTCAAGACAAGCCACCTTCAATCCCTGACGCTTCTCGATAACTTCGATAAATGTCGAAGCCTCTGAAAGCGAATCGTGAGTACCAGTGTCGAGCCATGCAAAACCACGCTGCAGTGTCTGAACCTTCAGTTTCTTCTGTGCCAGATACTCCTGATTGACAGTAGTAATCTCTAGTTCGCCACGAGCTGACGGTTTGATACTCTTAGCGATATCAACCACGCTGTTAGGATAGAAATACAGACCTACCACAGCATAGTTCGACTTGGGCTGTGCAGGTTTCTCTTCGATGCTAAGACAGTTACCGTCGGCATCAAACTCGGCCACGCCATATCGCTCAGGATCATTGACATAGTATCCGAAAACAGTTGCCTGTCCGTGTTTCTCGGCATTCTCCACACTCTCCTTCAGCAGTCCTGTAAAACCACTGCCATAGAATATATTATCACCCAGCACCAGACAAGCACAGTCATTGCCAATAAACTTCTCGCCAATAATAAAGGCCTGAGCAAGTCCATCTGGAGATGGCTGCTCGGCATATTCGAAGCATACTCCCAACTCCGAACCGTCGCCAAGAAGACGTTTAAAAGCTGGCAAATCATAAGGCGTAGAGATTATAAGAATCTCACGAATACCAGCCAGCATCAGCGCCGAGATTGGATAATAGATCATCGGTTTGTCGAAGATAGGAATCAACTGCTTACTGATTCCCTTTGTAATCGGATAAAGACGAGTACCCGACCCACCAGCTAAAACGATACCTTTCATAATCAGATATATTAAAATCTGGTGCAAAGATAGTGTTTTTTAAGTACGAATTGCACTAATTACACGAATTTTTAATCATTAACACCATTTTTTCGTGTTAATTCGCGTGATTCGTGCCAAATTTTCATTACCTTTGCAACCGATTTTACATTATAAATATACATTTATGGGTTTTTGGAATAAATTATTTGGAAATAAGAACGAAGAGAAGGTTGGCGGAATGGAAGATTTCATGACGCTGATTCGCGTATACTTCCAGGCTGCTATGGCTGCCGATCTGGGTATAACAAATCTTGCTGCCCTGCCCGACCTGCGTGTATTTAAGAGCACACTTAAGGTAGCCACCGTTAATAATAAGTTAGGTGTAGGTGAACGCACACGCTGCAAGAAGATGCTTAAGGAGATGTATGGCATGGAGGACGAGTTCTTCAAAGAGATTGACTCTAGCCTGCGCAAGCGCTGTAAGAAGATTCAGGATGCACAGACATATCTGTTGCAGTTCCAGGGATTCACACAGGAGATTATGATGCTTACCGGCAATCTTATGAAGTTCAAACTCCGTCTGCCCGGATTCATGAAGAAGGCACTCTATACCATGACAGAGAAAACCGTGAACGACATCTTCAACAAGAACGACTTCACCGATCCTGCCGTACTTAAGAGTATCGTAGCTGTCCGTGAGTACAACCGCCGTCTTGGATTCTCGCAGAAGTGGGTTACCGACTTTGTATATAAGGTGGTAATGCTGGCAAAGAAAGAGCCAAAACCCGCTCAAGACGAAAAGTAAAAAGTTTAAAATTTCTTAAAAGATAGCGATAAGCCTATTCTTTAAAAGATAATTTATATAACTTTGTAGTCCAAATAGTTACATCATGAGTTCAAACCAGGAGACAATATTGGCATTCGAGACCCGTGTAAGGCAGATGATACTCCATTTCAAGCAGTTGAAACAGGAGAATTCAGAGCTCCGCGCACAGATCGAAAAGGGTAAGCAGGAAATAAGGAATCTGCAAGCCAAGTTGACCCAGGCTGACAATGATTACAATTCACTGAAGATGGCAAAGATGATGCAGATAACCGACGGAGACTTGGATAGTGCAAAAGCCCGAGTACAGAAGATGATCCGAAACGTTAACAAGTGCATCGCCATTCTGAGCGACGAACAATAAAACGAGGTGCCCACAATGACAGAAGTGAATAACGAGAAACTACATATCAGGTTGCACGTCTACGATGAAGAAATCGAGGTGACCATCAAGCGTTCCGAAGAGGAATTCTATCGCAAGGCAGCCAAACTCATTACCGACCGTTATAACGCCTATTCGCAGGCTTATAAGGGTAAGAAGGGTGAGCATACGATAGCGCTGATGACGCTTATCGATATTGCCCTTATGTTCGAGCGTGAGCGCGGCAACAACGACACTGATCCGTATAATAGTATTCTCACTAAGTTGACTTCTGAAATAGAGGAGGCACTTAAGTGAGAATATTTTTATCATTAACATAGATTTTATATGGATATTATTTTTGTACTACTGATTGCCGCAGGTGCCCTCGCTTTGGGAGGTGTCTGTGGATACCTTGTATTCCGCTATGTTCTTAAGGGGAAATACAATGAAATGATCGACACAGCCACCAAGCAGGCTGATGTGATCAAGGAAAAGAAACTGCTCGAGGTGAAGGAAAAGTTCATCAACAAGAAGAGCGAACTGGAGAAGGAAGTGCAGCAGCGCAACCAGCACATCCAGCAGAGTGAAAACAAACTGAAGCAGCGCGAGATTTCGCTCAACCAGCGCCAGGAAGAACTGGGTCGCCGCAAGAACGATCTCGACAATCAGCAGCAGCGCATCGATAACGAGAAGAAGTTGCTGGCTGTTAAGGCCGAAGAACTGGAGAAGATGCAACTCAAGGAGCGTGAGAAACTGGAGGAAGTATCGGGGCTGAGCGCCGAAGAGGCAAAGAACCGTCTGGTAGAGTCGATGAAGGACGAGGCTAAGACAGCCGCCGCTAGCTATATCAACGAGATTATGGACGAGGCTAAGCTCAATGCTAATGCTCAGGCCAAGAAGATTGTTATACAGACTATCCAGCGTGTAGCAACCGAAACTGCCATTGAGAACTCTGTAAGCGTATTCCACATCGAGAACGACGAAGTTAAGGGTCGTATCATCGGTCGTGAGGGTCGTAACATCCGTGCTCTCGAAGCAGCTGCAGGTGTAGAAATCGTAGTGGATGATACTCCCGAGGCTATCGTTATCTCTGGTTTCGATCCTGTTCGTCGTGAGGTTTGCCGTTTGGCTCTCCACCAGTTGGTTAGCGACGGACGTATCCACCCTGCACGTATCGAGGAGGTTGTTGCCAAGGTTAAGAAGCAGCTCGACAACGAGATAATCGAGACCGGTAAGCGTACAGCTATCGACTTGGGTGTACACGGATTGCATCCTGAACTTATCCGCATCATCGGTAAGATGAAGTATCGTTCATCATACGGACAGAATCTGCTGCAGCACGCACGCGAAACAGCCAATCTCTGTGCAGTAATGGCATCTGAGCTTGGACTGAATCCTAAGAAGGCTAAGCGCGCCGGACTGCTTCATGATATAGGTAAGGTGCCCGACGAGGAGAGCGAGTTGCCACACGCTATCTACGGTGCCAAGATTGCTGAGAAGTTTAAGGAGAAGCCCGACATCTGCAATGCTATCGGCGCTCACCACGACGAGATGGAGATGCAGACTCTGCTGGCTCCTATCGTACAGGTATGTGATGCCATCTCAGGAGCACGTCCTGGTGCTCGCCGCGAGATTGTAGAGGCATACATCAAGCGTCTTAACGATCTTGAGGCCATCGCAATGAGCTATCCAGGTGTTACCAAGACATACGCTATCCAGGCTGGTCGTGAGCTCCGCGTTATCGTAGGTGCCGACAAGATGAACGATGCCGAGAGCGAGGCTCTGAGCACCGACATCGCTACAAAGATCCAGAACGAGATGACCTATCCCGGACAAGTTAAGATTACCGTAATCCGCGAGACTCGTTCAGTAGCTTACGCTAAGTAATCTTGATTAGATTATCTGCTTGATATCAAGCAGTTTAGATACCATATAAGTGGGGGCCTCAGGGTCTCCACTTTTTATGTCGTACTGCCAACGGTTAAACAACAGCGTATCTATCCCAGCTGTCGTCGCACCTTGTATATCGGTAGCCATATTGTCGCCTATCATCAGCGTTGTTTCGGGCGTAGCACCTGTCTTGACAAAAGCATAGTCGAAGAATGCCTTCGATGGTTTGTTAGCTCCAGCATCCTCGCTTAGTACTATGGTATCAAAGTAGTCGCGCAGTCCGCATGCAGCCAATTTCTTGTATTGCACTTCATGAAAACCGTTGCTGGTCATGTGCATTCTATATCCCTTCTGGTGCAGATATTCCATCAATTCGTGTGCTCCCTCTACTACTCCGGGCTTACAGCTACAATGCTCCAGAAATTTATCACTCATCTCCAGACAGTACTGCTCGGTCACATCTAATCCCCTACCCTCACTAAGCGGACGACGGAAACGCTCTACTATCAGATAGTCACGTGTTATCTCACCTTTGGAGTATCGTCCCCACAGATCGATATTTGCCTCCCAATATGCATCGTAAAACACCTTGGGATCGTCAAAATAACGTTCCAACTTATAATCCTCATAAGTCTCGCTTAGAGCTATCACAGCATTGCCATGAGTATCGTAGAGTGTATCATCAAAGTCTACGAACAAGTCCTTGTATACCTTTTCCACGTTATTTGTTTTGTGAATTTTGGCTGCAAAAGTAATATTTAAATTTAATATCCACAAACTTTTTGAAAAAAACTTTGCGGCCATGCAAAACTATTTTTCAATATCTGACGCAAACGATTACGGCTTAAAAAACCATAAGACTGATAACAACATGGCAGAATCTTCGTATATTTGCACCCAAATGTCGATATGATTCTAAAAACAATAATCACAATGAAGAAAATACTATTTACTATTGCATCGGCCATCTGCACACTTACGGCAATGGCGCAACAACAGGTACCAGCATTTCCTGGTGCCGAGGGACACGGACGCTATGTCACCGGCGGTCGTAGCAGCGACGGAACCACAAAAGTATACCATGTCACTTCACTTGAAGATGACAAGAATGGAAGTATTGAGGGAACTCTACGCTGGGCTCTGAAACAATCAGGTCCTCGTACTATCGTATTCGACGTGGCCGGTGTTATCCCACTTGTAGCCAATCTCAGCATCCCCAACAACACAACTATTGCCGGACAGACTGCACCATACCCAGGCATCACACTCCGTTACTACACTATTAACGGTATAGGCAACAATGTTATTATCAGATACATCCGTTCACGCCGAGGACAAGAGAAAGATGTAAACGATAGTGCCGATGCAATATGGGAACGACAGAAAACAGGTATCATACTGGACCACTGCTCTTTCTCATGGAGCATCGACGAAGTTGCTTCGTTCTACGACAACAACAACTTCACTATGCAATGGTGTACCATTGCCGAGAGTTTGGTAAACCCTGGTCACTCAAAAGGTGCACACGGCTACGGCGGCATTTGGGGAGGTAAGCTGGCCTCGTTCCATCACAACCTGATAGCTCACGTAGCTAACCGCGCACCACGCTTCAATGGTGCACGCTACACATGGAGCGGCTACACCAGCAACATGCTGTATGACCAATATAACTGGGAGAACTACGTGCAGGCTGAGATTGTAGACCTGCGCAACTGCGTGATTTACAATTGCGGAAACGGTTGCTATGGAGGTCCTGGAGGCGGATATATTAACATTGCAAACAACTACTATAAGACTGGCCCATCAAAGAAGACAAGCTATCTGACCACTGTTACAGTTGGAGCATCTGGCAATTCTACCAAAGGCGATCTTGTTGGAATGACAAGTCGCTATTATATTAACGGGAACATCCTTGCCGACCAGAGCGGCAACCCGACCAATGTATCAACAAACAACTGGAGCGGTGTGAGCTACGACAGTGGAACAAAAACTAAGGACGGTAACCGTTACTCGAAAGACCCGAAACACTTCTACGGCTCAACAGTGGAGTACGTAGACTTCGACGGTACAGACTATGTAAAAATAAAACTCGACACTCCTATAGCTACTGGCGAAGTGACCACTCACACAGCAGAACAAGCCTTTGAAAACGTGCTTGGCCATGCCGGTGCTTCGCTATATATAGACGAGGTTGATGCACGCTATTTCAATGAAGCAAAAGATGGAATAGCCACTTATAAAGGTTCGGTTACAAAAACAGGCGGACTTGTAGACCTGGTATCAGATGTTAACGGTTATACAGAAGAGACCTTTGCAACAGGCAAACGAGCAGCCGATTTCGACACCGACGGCGACGGTATGCCTGATGAATGGGAAGAAGCCAACGGACTGAACCCTAATGACCCCAGCGATGCGAACCTATTCACAATCGACACAGAAAAGAAATGGTACTCAAATCTGGAAGTTTACCTGAACAGCATCGTAGAAGACATCATGAAGGAAGGAAATGCCAATGCCGAAACAGCTGTCGACGAATACTACCCTGCCTGTGTAAAAACCAGCACCGGCATTCAGGTTATTGACACGTCTTCAGCTATTACATCTACAGAGTATTACAGTTTGAATGGCACCCGACTCAGTAGCCCTCAAAAGGATGTAATGATTCGTGTAGAGCGTATGTCGAACGGTAAAACCATTGTATCAAAAGTAATCAAATAACTAATTATATCATTTTCTTTTTATCAAACTAATAAACTTTTAAAATCATGGTAACCAAGTACGTAAGACATCTTGTATGTTTATTCCTGGCATTTCTAGGAATGACACAAAACGCTGCGGCCTTTACCGATTTCAAGGTGCAATTGACGAAGACCGATATCTTCGACACCAGCATCAACCAATTCGGTGTTAAGGTAGCAAGTGACGGCTCCTATGCCGCAACAACGTTTGATGACGCATCAGCAACCTTTACTGTTAAGTCAGCCTACTTCAATGACGGGCAGCACGGATGGGTGAATTGTGAGTTCACTGTTCCTGTTGACGGTCCCGTCCGTGTCAGCCTTGGCGACTGTCGCTATGGCACACAAAGCGGAACAATCACAGATTCTAAAGGCAACGTGACCGATATTAAGGCCAACGCCGACAAAGACTGCTGGGATCCCAACGCCCCAGATGAGAAACTGGTAAAAACCATCTATGCTGGTACAGAAGCCACCACACTTACCATCTATTATGAAGGCTACTGCCCTTTCATCGCTGTGCAGAAACTTACAGATGAAGAAATCGCAGCATTGAACAAGACCTACACACTTACCTACTACAACACAGACGGCAGTGTAATTGGTACTCAGGAAGCCAAGGGGCAGACTGCCATTGGCGAATTCAAGTATGGAGCCAGCGATGTAACCGTAGCTGAGGGACAGGCATTCCGAGGCTGGTTTGTATCAGCTAATGGAGGTACAAAATACAAGGTTACCGACAAGGTAGAGGGCGATATGGCACTCTATGCATTTGCAACAGCTATTGAGGTGGCAGACAACAATTCGAGCTACTTCTACGACATGACCACCTCCAACTTCGATCCCGATGACCACGAGTGCATTGAGATTGCAGGCGGAAGATACTACAACACCCATGGTTGGGTATTCGGTACCGGCAATACTATTAAACTCTCCGTTGGTGGCGACGCTACCATCACCATTGGCGGATGCGCTTATTCAAGTGGTGCTGATATCACCATAACCGATGCCGAAGGCAACAATGTAGGTACCATAAGCGGCAAGAACGAAAGCGACGGCGGCCTGAACAAATTCGAATACAAGGGTGCCGCCACAGTATTGACTCTTACATTCGGAGGCACTGATTATATACACAGCGTAGGTATTGTCAACCACAGCAAAGCCGAAGAACCAGCCGACGTAAAGGCTACATGGAGTTGGCAAGAAGGCGAACCTGCATCGATAGCCAATGTTCATATCGAGGGGAATACAGGCACTGTAGCCTCCGATATCGATGGCATCGAACTCTTTGTAGATGCTACTAATGGAAAACTTAAGAGCAATGGTGACAATGTTCAGTTCAATACCGGTACCATCATCCGTGTACCTGTAATTTCTTCAAACGACGTAGTTACTGTAGTAGCTCATCCATATAACTTCAACAACATCAGCATCGGCGGAAAAATCTACGACACAGAGTCGACCGAATATAAGGCCAGCGCCGTAGACGCAGCCAACAAGTATGTGGAGATTATATCTACCGAAAGTCCTTATCTCTACTCTATCTCTGTAGTACAAAAAGCTCCTAAGAGTCTGGCTACCCTCGTCAATGAGCCTGCTACGGCTACCTTCGTATTCAATGGAGGAACCGATGGCCAGAAAGCAGACTTTGGCGATGCTACCGATTACTTTGTTACAAGCAAGGTTACATACGGAAGCAACCTATGGATTAAAGGTGCGAACATGAATGAGACCCAGTTTGAGCCCTACAGTCAGCAGAATGAGGGTGAAAGCGGAACAGCTGCCGACGAGACAAATGCCATTCGTTTCCTCATCCAGCCCAACTACGGTCTGAGTTTCACTCCAACCAAAGTGTCACTGAAAGCAACACGCTTTGGCACCGACAACGGACTGCTCGACTTCTCATGGCAGAATCCTGATAAGACAACAGTATCACTGGCTGTAGGCGAAAAGCCTAACCGCAACAACAATAATCCTAACGTGAGCGAGTACAGCTTCAACATAGAAGGAGCAGCAACAGCAGAAGGCACATGCGGTCTGGTTGTCAACCTATACCACCTGCAGAGCGGCAAGCAGATAGGATTCTCAGACATTGTAATCGAGGGTACATTAAACGGAACCGAAAAAGAAGTTCCCGTACTGGCCACCATTACCATCAATGGCACAGAATATACATCAGAAGAGGTTTTCGACGATGCATATGAAGCAAAAATGGAACTGACCAAGAAGATTGCAATGGTTAGTGTTAATAATCCTGTAAAAGCAACAGCCAAGAAGGGTGAAATCGGAACTATCGCCTATGACGGCGATGATACCAAGTGTGTAGTTACCATCCCAATGACACTGGGCGATACTTCGGTAGAATATGTACTGACACTGGTTCAGAAGCCCGACTTCAAGCTAAGCTATATCGACACCGACAAGAAGACCGTTCTCGGCATCTTTACCCGCGAGAAAGATGAGACTATCGGCGAGTTTGACATTGACTATGCTCAGGCAACAGCCACCGAAGGCTTTAAGGTTCGCGGCTGGTTCCTGAAGACTGCTGGCGGACAAAAATACACCGCCAACGATGTAGTTACAGGCGACATTAATCTCTATGCAGTTGCTACAGAGATTGAGACAGTAAGCACTCACAAGAAGTATGTCTTCGACCTTACCGACAAACTTTTCGATGCTGCTGATCATGAGGCATTCAATCCTACAGGCAACGGATTCTACTGGCACGACACCCAGCACGGATGGGCATTTGCTCCTGACAACAAGATCGACCTGCTTGTAGGTCCTAAGGCTACAGTTTCTGTAACACTTTGCCGTTACGGTAATTCCGACGACATCGTTATCACAGAGAACGGTCAGCAGATTGGAACACTTCCAGGCATGAACAAAGAGTCGGTTGATGGCGAGATCGTAGCATTCAACTATGAAGGTCAGGGCGGCACTATCACACTGAACCTGAACGGTACAGGCGAGATGTACATACACGCTGTTAAGATAGTAAACACCGCCGAGACTAACTACGAGAGCCAGGGCAACTGGTACTTCGTAAAGGCTGGCGATGCACAGAGTCTGCTCGACGTGCTTGATGTAGTAAATGGCCAGAACGCCAACAAGGATGCTGCACGTTCGTATATCTTCGTGCCCGACGGCATCTACGATCTGAACGAGACTGTAAAAACAGCCATCAGCGGCCACAACATCTCTATCATAGGACAGTCGATGGAGAATACCATCATCTTGACAGCTCCTGATAAGAGCATCGAGGGTCTGGGTAGCGCCGACATGTTACAGAATAGTGGCACCAACCTCTATCTGCAAGATATCACCCTGAAAAATGCACTCGACTACTATGGTGCACTCAGCGGCGGACAGGTTGGCGGACGTGCAGCTGTTTTACAAGACAGTGGTAACCGCACTATCGGTAAGAATGTTCGTATGCTCTCTTACCAGGACACCTACTACAGCTCAAACAGCGGCCAGCAGGCATACTGGGAGAATTGCGACATCCATGGAACTGTAGACTTTATCTGCGGCGGTGGCGACGTTCGCTTCCAGAATACTCAAATCTCTCTTGAGCCACGCCAGATTGGTGGAAAGGGCGGACGCACCGTAACAGCTCCGACTACCAATACCGCATTTGGTTATGTATTCGACGGATGTAATGTTATTGACCTCGCAGAAGGTAAGGGCGACTGGAACTTAGGTCGTACATGGCAGAACACACCTATCTGCGTATGGCTCAACACTACCCTCGACGATAATGCCAAGAATACACTTGTCAGCTCACGCTGGACACAGAAGGGCATGAACAGTAAGGATCCGAAGGTATTCGGCGAGTTCAACACTATGGACATCACAGGTGCCGACATCACTCCAAATAGCAATATCATCAACTCTTACGGAGGTGCTTTCGAAACTATCCTTACAGCCGATCAGGCAGCTGGCTACAGCTACGCAAAGATGTTTGCCGAGAACCCAGAGAAGGCATGGGATCCTGCATCGCTAACCAAGCAGATTGCAGCACCAGCCAACCTTAAGCTTAGCGACACTACACTGAGTTGGGATACCAACAACGACGCTATTTGCTGGGCAGTATTCAAAGACGGTGTAATTGCAGGCATAACAGAGTCTAACAGTTTTGCCATCGACGATCCACGTTCGCAGTATACCGTTCGCGCAGCCAACAAGATGGGTGGTCTCGGCGAGGCTTCGTCTACTCCTCTTAGTATCACTATATCTAAAGCTGGCTATTGCACTTTCTACGATTCACAGAACAGCTATGCAATTCCTGCTGGTGTCAAGGCATTAGTGGTTACTGAGGCTTCTACTGAAGCGCTCACATACACAGAGCTGAAGGATGTAATCCCTGCAGGTACAGCTGTATTGTTGAAATCAAGCAAGAAAGACGCCACATACGCCATCACCGTCGTTGAGACAGATGCAAGCTACACAGGTGTAAACCTTCTGAAAGGCAGCGACGTGGCTACTACCACATTCTCAGATTTCAGCAACTGTCAGTATTACAAACTATCCTTCGGTCCTTCGAATACAGAATACTCTAACGTATTCGGATGGTTCTGGGGCGCAGCTGACGGTGCAGCATTCCAGATAGAAGCTCATCGCGCATGGCTCACAGTTCCTGCATCAGCAGCTTCTGCACGTGGCTATGATCTTGACGGCTCAATTACAGGTATCTCTATGCCAACAGACAATAGTGTCGACAATGATGTTTACCACAACCTGCAGGGCCAGCGTGTAAAGAAGCCTGCCAAGGGCTTGTATATCCATAACAACAAGAAGGTAATAATTAAATAAAAAGGAATTAGGTTATGAAGAGATTTAAATACATTGCATTCATCATTGTGACCACTATGGCCCTGATGTCGTGCACCAAGGAAGACAATCCTGTAGAGCCCACTCCAAATATCGACGACCCACAGGAAGTTGTAACCGATCAGCCAGCCTACTCGAATAGTATGCAATAATCTGCTACCGTTTTTAGGCTACAGTCCTAGATTGGATTACTATCAGGTGTATCCCCTTTCCACGGGGTTACACCTTTTTATTATATAATGACTTAAGAGCTACAGGAATTTAACATTTTTTGTAAACGTTTACGTTGCTTTTTTTCGTAAAAATAGCGTCCAAATTGAAAAAAAAGACTAATTTTGCAAAGGAATTATTTGCTCTAGTCTAAAATTTAAATTATAACTAATAATAACTAATTATGCAAAGATCACTAAAGACATTCCGCATTGCGCTGATGCTGGTACTCAGTCTCATAGTAGGCACAGTATCCGCTCAGACAATCAATGGAATTGTAGTCGATGAAACGGGCGAGGCTGTCATCGGCGCTACTGTAATGGAGAAAGGCACTAAGAATGCTGTAGTAACAGACTTCGACGGTAACTTCACCATTAAGATGGGTAACGGTAAAGTTCTTGTAATCTCGTACATTGGTATGCAGACACAAGAAATTAACGTAGCCGGAAAAACAAGTATTAATGTAGT
Organism: uncultured Prevotella sp.; assembly: GCA_900322175.1. Lineage (GTDB taxonomy): Bacteria > Bacteroidota > Bacteroidia > Bacteroidales > Bacteroidaceae > Prevotella. The sequence goes on along the minus strand of ONYZ01000012.1, from coordinate 5,819 downwards.
CCTCAAAGAAGATGCCACAACTCTTCAAGACGTAGTAGTAGTAGGTTACGGTACTATGAAGAAGACCGACCTTACGGGTTCTATTTCTTCTGTTGATACAGAAAAACTGAATGCCAAAGGTGCTCCTTCAGTATTGGAAAACCTTCAAGGAGCTACTCCAGGTGTGAATATCACACAGAGTTCTGGTCGTGCCGGAGGCGACTTCAACATTGAGATTCGTGGTAAGTCATCTATTAACTCAGATACCACCCCTCTATATGTTGTTGACGGTGTTATGTGTAGTGACATCCAGTGGCTGAACCCACAGGATATCGAGCGTATCGACATCCTTAAGGACGCCTCTTCTACCGCTATCTACGGTTCTCGTGCTACAGCCGGTGTAGTAATGGTAACGACTAAGGGAGGAACAACCGTTAAGCGCGACCAGAAGGCAACTATCAGCTACGACGGTTACTATGGTATTACCAATACAGCCCGCATGCCTGACTTTATGGACGGTGAGAGTTTCTACAATTATCGCTTCATGAAGTTCCTCACATACGCAGGTGCCGACGGTAAAGCATTTCCCGCTGCTAACCCCACCTACCAGATCGGAGGTTCTATTCTAGAGCAGTGTCTGCTCCGCGAGAATGTCGGTGAAGGCGAGTATATGATGAAGAAGATGCTTGCATCTGGTGCAACCACAGACTGGCCTGACCTCGTAACCCAATCAGGAAACCAGCAGAACCACTATCTCGCAGTAAATGGCGGAAGTGAGAGCGTTAACTATCACTTCGGTATCGGCTACAACAAGGAGAAAGGTATATATCAAGGTGACGAACAGAGCAAGTACAGCTTTAAAGGTAGTGTTGATGCCAAGATTAACAAGGTTATCAGTGCCGGTTTCAGTTTCAATGTTGCAAACATCAATCATGACTACGGCAATGACGATGCCATCAGAGTGGCTTTCCGTATGAACCCATACATGATTCCTTACGATGAGGATGGCAACATCAACCACCTGCCAGGTAACTATCAGTCATTAGGAACATGTGCTTCATATCAGTTCTCTGACCAGGTAAGTGCACTCGACTTGCTGAAGAACACTTCTAAGAATCGCGAAACATGGCGTGCTCTCGGAAACTTCTACGTAAAACTTGACATTATCAAGGGTCTTGACTTCAAGACCACATTCTCTCCAAGCTATTCTTCATATCGTCAGGGTTCATTCACAGGATACATCAATCCAGCAACTGGCAAGACCTACGCAGATGGTGACACCAACTCAGCAACACTGGCAAAACAGCGTAGTTTCTCTTATACATGGGACAATATCATCAACTACAACACAACGATTGCAAAAGATCACAATATCGGTTTGATGGCTTTGTTCTCAATGGAGTCAAGCAATAGCGACACTTCTACATGGGTAGCCGACGGTGTTATGGAGAATACCGACTGGTGGAACCTGAAGTCGGGTGACTTCAACAAGGATAGTTCCAGCAATTCATATACAGAGAACAGCATGATCTCATATGCTCTTCGTGCCAACTACAACTGGAAGAACCGCTACCTCCTGACCGCTACTGTACGTTGGGATGGTTCGTCTAAGTTGACAAAGGACGAGCGTTGGGGCTGCTTCCCATCAGTAGCTGCCGCTTGGCGTATCACAGAGGAGCCATTCATGCAGAATATCAGCTGGCTTAGCAACTTGAAACTCCGTCTGAGCTATGGTGTAACAGGTAACAATACTGGTATCGGCAACTTCGATACACAACAGACCGTTGCCGGTCCTCTATACTACTACCTTGATCAGGCTTGGCAAAAAGGTTTTTATCCCTCAGGTATTGTTAACACCATCCTGAAGTGGGAGACCTCTACTGAGTACAATGCCGGTATCGATTTCGGTTTCTTGGGTGGTCGTATCAGTGGTGCTATCGATGTATACCAGAAGACTTCTAAGGAGCTGCTCTTCGACGTTCCCCTCCCACTCGTATCAGGTGGAGGTTTACTTACTTCAAACGTAGGTTCTGTACGCAACCGTGGTATTGAATTAAGTCTTACTACTGTTAACATCGAGTCAAAGGATTGGAACTGGCAGACAACATTCAACTTCTCGCACAACCAGAACAAGGTACGTGAAATCAACGGAACAGGCGACAGACTGCTTAACGGTGCATCCAAGAGTCTCTTTGTCGGTTATTCTGCAACCAACGTATGGGGCTATGAGTGGGGAGGTATCGTATCAGACAAGATGATGACTGTACCTGACAACGCCATTGCAAAGGCTCAGGGCTTCACCCCGGGCGAGCAAGTTCGTGAGTATGAATATTTCTACAAGTGTTATGGTCTGACAGAAGGTCAGCCTTGGTGTGTTGACCGCGACGGAAATGGTGTGATCGACACAGACGACAAGACTATCTGGAACAGTAATCCATCATGGACAGGAAGCTTTACATCTAACCTGTCATGGAAGAACCTCGATTTCTCGTTCTCTATTTACACAAAGCAGAACTACAAGGTATTCTCTAATTTCCTGAATGGTGATATCCTAGCAATGAACGACCGTGGTCGCCAGAAGCTGAATATGGACTGGTACATTCCTGCAGGAACCATTATCGACTGCGACGGAGTAAACGCAGACGGTACATATATCAATCCTAAGTATCAGGAGACAACTCATTATGGTAGTTATCCTTTCCCCAACAACGGTGGAACAAACGCTGGCGTTGGTTTGCAGAAGGATCGTTGGGATGAAGCCAAGGCAATTGTTGATGCATCTTACGTAAAGGTAAAGAACATCACTCTCGGCTATACATTCCCAAAGAGCATCATCAACAAGATTGGCTGTAAGCACCTGCGTCTCTACGCAACAGTTACCAACCCATTCGTATTTACCAAGTATAAGGGATTCGATCCTGAGTGGGCCGACGCTGCTGCTAAGAACGATGGTCCAAGCACTATCACTTACCAGTTCGGTGCAAGCATTAAGTTCTAACCAATAAAGAAATAAAGAAATGAAAAATAATATATTTTCAACAGCTATTGCAGCACTTTTAGCGGGAATAACCTTTACAGGCTGTAGCGACTTCCTCGAAACAGAGAACAAATCTGCCGGCGGCCAGACAACTGATGCATATTTTGGCAAAGATGTCTCTTCACTTCTAGTCTCTGCCTATAGCAATTTTGATGCCGTGGTCAATCAAGTACCCATTTACGAGCAGGGCACCGACCTTTACATCAACACCCGTGGTCACGCAGCCGGAGAATTCAATGAATATTCAATGACACCAGCAAACGGCACAATTGAGAGTTATTACAAGAATGCCTACAAAGCCATCAATTATGCCAATGCTGTCATCTTCTATGCAAGTGAAAGTTCTAAGGAGGCTCAGGAAGCTCGTTTCCTGCGCAGCTGGGGTTACTATCTGCTGACTCAGCAGTTTGGTAGTGTACCTTATATCACAGAGTATATCAACACTCCTGAAAGAAGCTATCCCCGCACAGATCTTAACGAAATATATACATCGTTAATTACTGATCTGACAGATCTCTACAACAACTCTTCACTTGATGATGCCAGCAAGCATAATGGAAGAGCCAGCAAGCAGGCTGTTGCCGCCCTCCTTGCAAAAGTTTGCCTGGCAGCAGGATGGGATATTGACACCGATCTCAACAATGCAGAACAGGGTACATATTCGGTAAAGAGCACTTCTCGATTTGCAGAGGCAGCCTCTTGGGCAGAGAAAGCCATCAACGGTGTTAGCCTGACGATGTCATTCGACGCTAAGTGGGCACCTGCAAATGAGGCCAATGCAGAAGAGATTTTCTCTATCATCTATGAGCGCTCTAACTATCCTGGCGATGAGACCTCTGGTGGTCACAGCCGTCAGAATGACTTCGGTGGCTATTATGGCAACTGCGTTAAGCTCGGTCTTAAGAATGTAGGTAGCGACAACCAGCAGAGTGAGAAGAGCATGTATCTCTTTGATAAGGGCGACAATCGCTATGAGGGCACATTCATGACCACTCTCTATAATGCAGAGCTTCTGTCAACTGGTGATGCCGGATGGGGAACCGATGGTTACTATGCATATTACAACCTTGATGCAGCCAAACTGGCAACCCACCCTATTGCAAACCGATTCTACCCATACTACGTTACCGAGTCAGAAGCTGTTGCTGATATCAATGCTCACAAGAGCCAGCTGATTCAGGGTAACTGTACAAACGGCGTTATCGTTGCTATTCTGTCAAATCCTGTCATTAAGTACACTTTCGACAAGAACGGTAATTATACAAAATCAACCGTTAGCTTGGCAGAGTACAATGCTCAGGTAAACAATGGTGTTTGCGTAAAGAAGTTCGACGATCCAGAGTCTGCTCAGGTTGCAGGCAACAACGACTATCGCAACCTCGTAGTATTCCACGTCAGCGACATGTATCTTGTTGCAGCCGAGGCTTACCTGATGGCAGGCCAGACAGCCCAGGCTCTTGATAAGCTGAATGCAGTTCGCAACCGTGCCGGTCTTCCAAGTCTCTCTTCATTCAGTGAATATACTGTTGAGTACAACACTCCAGCTTCATTTACACTCAGAGACATCGACGTGATTCTAGATGAGCGTGCCCGTGAGCTTTATGCAGAGGGTCATCGTTGGACTGACCTCCGCCGTACGAAGCAGCTGATTCGCTACAATGTAGCATTCAACATGTATATAACCTCTGCCAGCCAGATGGCTGATGTAGCAGGCAACTACAAGTGGCTCCGTCCTATTCCTGAGAATGAGATCAGTTCTAATACTGGTATCTCTGCAAACGATCAGAACCCAGGCTACGGCGGTGTTCAGTAATTACATTTAATCTAAAAAAATACAAAATATGAAAAAGATTATTTTTTCACTGGCTGCAATGCTTGCCTTAAGCTGCTCTTTTATTTCGTGTGGAAATGATGATGATAATGATATCACATTCTCTACAACTCCAGAGAAGGCTGCTGCCGGCACATATTCAGGCAATTGGACTATCTCGTCAGATACAGAAACAGTAGGTGAAGGTGAAGGTACTATCACCATTGCTCCTACAAGCACACCTTACAATGCAGATATAACTATCGAGGGAAGTTTCTCAACCACGTCTCTCAATGTCAACGCTACTTCAATAGCAAATATCTCTCATGCCAACAACGGCTTTGTTTTCAACAACAACAACGATAAAAATCCTCTTGGAACAAGCTTCACAGGAAAGATTGATGAAAGTGGGGTTATTGGCGTTAATTTCGTGAAAGAAGTAAGAGTTGGACGTAAGCAGTACAAGTACTATTACACATTTTTGGGAAAGAAAAACTGATAGTTAGAATTCTAATAAGTTAACAAGAGGATACTATTACAGTTCCTCTTGTTAACTCTAAAAAAATGCAAAAAATTTGGTTATTTCAAATTATTACTTTACCTTTGTATCGGACTATTGATATCATTATCATTAATAACTAATAAAGCAAAACGAATATGAGGAAAATTTTACTTAGTGCATTGGCAATTTTTGCCGCAATGAGCGTAAATGCTCAGGTATTCAAAGTAAGTGCTGAGGCCAATGGAATCGGTTCTGATGCTGTTGACGTTGAGGCTGGTAAGGCATGGGGCTCTATTGAGGGCGTTATCGACGTATCCAACCCATTTGCTACACAGCACAAGTCTGTTGACTGCAAAAACAATGGTTTCAACAAGGTTATCATCGATGGTAACGAGATTGAGACAAAGGACGGTGTACAGGGACAGGACAATCCAAAGGATGCCGACGGTGGCAACCCTGCTCTGACTCTTAAGGAAGCTGTTAGCGGAGCT
>ONYZ01000016.1 GCA_900322175.1 uncultured Prevotella sp. | reverse complement strand
TATCGTTGCAATATGACCACAGGAGGCCTTTACAATATTAATAAAGGTGAGCTTGGCGAATATAACGATTTCGTGGTTAGTCGCGAAAAATGGCTTTTGGATAATCCTGCTATGCTGTTTGTTATCCCTTCGCCAGGGTCCTTTATAAGCTATATAGGAGCCTATATCATGTTTGACATCGCTTTCTCGCCCAAGGTGGCTGGGGAGAGCAGGGCCGACTACTACCGCAGAGCTACGCACATCGCCCAGGAGCGCTACGGACTGAAAGGCACAGATTTAATGCAGCAGATAGCGCTCTCCCGTCATGTATTCCGCGAAGACCTTTTGGAAGAAGGATCCAACCCTGACATCTTGGCCGAATACTTCGCTGCCATCATTCCGCTCATCAGCAATCCCATCGTGGCCCAACACGCCCTGGACCGCTATCGTCAGTATGTGAAGCAACGCGAGTTGAAGGTTGTTGAACAGAAGCCGATAACCAAGGGCGACTCTATCTTCCAGCGCATCATCGAACCGTATAAGGGTAATGCGCTCTATGTTCACTTCTGGGGGATGTACTGTGGTCCTTGTCGAGCAGAAATGCTGGAAGAGCGTGAGAAAGTGGAGCGACTGAAAGACAGACCTGTCCGCTTCCTCTATATCTGCGATGAGAAAGAGAACCCTCGCGAGTCTACGGAAAAATGGTTGACTGCCAACAATATCAAAGGCGAGCACATCTATGTGACACACGAGGAGTGGAAGTTCCTTGCTGAGAAGTTCAATATCTACGCTCCTCCTTTTAGCACCGGTGTCGACAAGGATGGCCACATCGTTACTATTAGGGAGGTCAATAAATACGTAGAAACGCAGTAGGAACAGTCAGCCTTTCGTATATTTGATGGCCAGCATGGTGAGGTCGTCGCTTTGTTCTGTTTCACCAACGAACTGGCGCACGGCTGCAGTCATGGTTTCTACCAGTTCTTGCGGAGAATATGCCTCGGCTATTGAAGAGGAAACTATTTCTATTACACGTTGCCTTTCAAATTGCTCAGAACGGGCATTCTCTGCCTCCGTCAGTCCGTCGGTATAAAGGAACACTGTGGAGCCGGGGACAATGTCGATCTCCTGCTCCGAGAACGGCCAGTCAGACATGACACCGATGGGAAGGTTCGGATCGCACTGAAGCAGCATATCCTGAAGATAGGGCGCATCGTGGCCAGCGTTGCAGTAGAGCAGGCGGCCTGTCCGCAGATCGAGAGCCCCTACGAACAGAGTGACAAACATATTGCTGTCGTTGCCATCGCAGAGGGCCGTGTTCATGGTCTCAACAATCAGATGGGAGCCTCTACGTGGGCTGCAATATTTCGGAACAATGTCCGGGTGACGGCCATCACCAGCGATGCTGGCACACCTTTACCGGAGACATCACCGATACAGAAGAACAGTTCATCGTCGCGCAGGAAGAAATCATAGAGGTCGCCACCTACACTTTTAGCCGGTGTCAACATGCCGTAAATTTCTATCTCGTCACGATGCGGGTGATTATGCTGAAACACGACCAGTGTCCAATCAGTACCAGCCAGTTGTCTAGAGTGGATATAATAAGGAGTCCCTATCAAATCAACCATCTCAAAGCCCATGAACGTCTCCTTCTTCTTCCCATTGAGAATACTGGTGTCTAAGGAATCGGAGCCAATGATCTTCAGGCCTTTGCTGTCGATAATCTGAATAGAGAAATAAGGCTGATCATCAGATTCCCCAATGTTTTTAGAGTCACTCAGGAATTCTTTCCTGACGTTTTCCAAATCTTCTTCGATGGTATTCTCAAGCCAGTCAAGACTCAAGTCAATACAATAGAGGCCCACTTTCCTGCCTTTGTCGTCGCAGATAGGCAGGATATAACTGCATAGCAGTGACATACCACCATCGGCATCATAATACGGGTCGGACAGATAACCTTCTCCCGTCTCGTCATGCATACCCATGACATACCATTCCTGGACGAAATAGTCATGCTGCGCAGAACCTATCTGCTTTCGTTCAATATGTGTGCTGTCAACGAGCCTCACATACGGTTCGAACCAGCGTCCCTGACTTGGAAAATAATCCGATATGAAAGCAGCAGCGAACCCAATGTATTGGTTGTTTAGTCGGAGTTCATGCTCCAGTGCATCGAACACTTTTTCCGGACTATCCAAATGATCTTCAACCTCGGCCACATTGTTTCTGGCCGCTATCTTCACAGCTTTTACCATCGACTCCATTCTGCCGCCGATTCCATCAATCACATACTGTCCGCGCATACCGCTGTTGGCCAGTGAATAGGCAAAGACAAATATGAGTATAGCTCCAATGATAAGCACATTGAAGCATAACATAATCAGTATCACCCGCCAAGTGATACGCTTTGAAAGTTTGTCCATCCCTTTTGTGAATAACGTCATTGTCATCTTATCTGACGAGCGCCTCTGGGCCTTCCAATTTCCGTTGATAATGTTGAATTCAACATCTATTTTATCTGTTTTCTCCTGTGGCGCCGTCGTTAGCTATGCCAGTGTTCTGCGTGTTGTCGTCGCCTGCATTGCCGCCCCAGGTCACGGTGGCTTCGGTTATACCAAAGTCACTAGCAAACGAGCGGGCTACGTAGCAGTTAGCAGTGATGGCGTTCAGGTACTGTCCCAACCCATCAGCATAGAACACTGCCTCGAGTGCTGGCGTACTCTCATAACCACCTGTTTTAATCTGCGCTCCGTCCTGGTCTAGCCAGACGTAGGTCATCTGTCCCATGGCGCTCAGAGCGTACTCTCCCTCAACCACAGCACCCTTCAGCGTAGGCTGTATATTCAGTCCGGCCTTGGCAGGCAGGGCAATGGTGACACTCTTCGTCCATGTGGTGGATGTCATCTGTTCGCTAGCCACCTGACCATTGCTACCGATATAGCGTACGGTGACGTTGGCTATGTCTAACAGCTGCTGCGACACGGTAGCCGTATAGTCGACCTTCACGCTGGTAAGCACTTTCTCCGTGGGTATTGGCGGTGTGGGGTCGTCATCACTGTCACTTCCGCCGCAGGAAGTCAGACTGCCGAGGGCCACCAGGCCCCCGAGCAGTATACTCATAATCTTCAGATTCTTTATCATTGCTATTTACAATTTGACAATTTACAATTTATTTGGCTATTGAATCATTTTGAAATGATCTTTCTACCATTGATAATACTGATTCCCTTCGTGGGTGCAGAGAGCTGACGACCATTCAGGTCGTAGACACGCTCTGTGCCGTCGCTGTCGATGGTGCGCAGCTGTTCGATGCCCGTTGTGCCTTCCAGCGTCATGCCGATAGCACGGGCACCGGGACGGCGGTTCTCCAACAGATAGGCCCGGTAGGGCAGGATGGTGGCGGCGCGGTGGACGTCGGTGTCGTCCATCACGGGATGCCACTTGCCGTCCTGCTGCAGGGTGTAGGCACCCAGTTCGGCAGCCTCGGCGTTGCTGATGCCGCTGAGTGTGCCGCGCATCGAGAAGCCCGGTGCATCGTGCTGGTGGCCGTAGGTCATACCGCCGCTGGTGGGGATGTCGGCAGCACCCGTATTGAGCAGCGCATCGCCGTTGGTCGTCCAGATGAGGTAGGGCTGCAGGGCCTCCAGTGTCTCCAGCGTCTGGGTGAACACCAGCTCCGTGCTGCTGCGGCCCGACAGCTTGTATGCCTTGGCACCGTTGGGAACCGGCAGGTCGTAGGGCAGGCAGATGGTATAGGGCGCAGTGCTCTTGCCCAAGGTGCGGGTGTTCTCCACCTGCGCAGCCTTGAAAGCGTAGGGCACGTCGTAGTCCTGTCCGTCCACCAGTCGGTAGCTGGCACAGTTCATGGTACTCGTGGTGTCGCCCACGACGACATTCACCTCCTGGGTCTCGCCATATTCCGACGGCATGAAGCATAGCGTGTTCTCCGAGAGTCCCACGTTGCGCAAGCCTCCGTTACGCAGCTGGCCGATGACGGTCGGCATACACATCATAAAGTCGGCCCAGCGCAGCCCCTTGGCATTGGCGAAGCTGTTCTCTTCGATACTGTCCAAAGGCATCGGCAATGCAATGCGCTCCAACTGTGCCAGCGGCCTGATGTCGGCAGCCTTCAGTTCCGTCACAGCGGTATAGCGCAGCGGCGTGAGGTCTTTGATGCCGGCACGGTCGTTGAACCATCCGCTGACGTCGTCAACGCCCACCAGGTCGTCCTCCGTAGCGGCGGCGTGCGAGGCAAAGGCGGCAAACGACTCGTCGTCCTTGAAGATGCCGGTAGTGATGTTGTTGGTGCGCTGCCACGACGAGCCTACGTAGTCTGCATCGCCTATGTAGTCATTGTAAATGCTGGGGCGGACATAGAAGGCATCGAATGTCGGGTTGTAGTTGTTGCACATATTGCGCCAGAACCAATTGTCGGCATCCATCTTGGGTTTCTTTGTAGCCAGCAGGTAGAGACGCGTGAGTGAAGCGTCGTCATCGAAGGCGCTCCAGTTGACGGTCTGGATGTCGTCGCCGACGACCACCGTCTCCAGTGCCAGGCACTCCATGAGGGAGCGGGTGTCAATCTCTGTCAGCGTCTTTGGCAGTATGAGCGTCTTCAGGGCGTATGCGCGACGAAGGGCGAAGGGTGGCAGCACATCGTCCTTTTTCACCTTATCGTCGGTGGCAAACCATCGGTCTTCGGCAAAGATGGCATCGCTCTTGACCACTCGTGCGTCGTACAAATCGAGATATTCCAGTTTCGCAGCGCAGTTGCGCGCATCCTTCCATTCGCTGTAGCCGCCCAGGAAGCGCAGCACGGCGAAGTCCTCGCCCGAGATGGGGCCGCTGATCTTCAGCCGTCGGATGTTGTTGATGTCTCCGTAAACGCCGCGCACATACTTTGTCTCGCCGTTGTCATAGCGTATTCGCTCCGTGCGCAGGCCCAGCTTCTCGGCCACCTGTCCATATCCGGTGGTGGATTAGTCTGATAAATCGTATTGCCCTCCTTAGTGCAGGCTATTAGCAATAATATGGCGATTATCAGCAATGGAGATATGTATCTCTTGATAATCATAATTTGTTTTAGGTTAAAATACAAACGAACTAAATGCGTCATTATACAATAATACGCTACAAAATTAAGAAATAAAATACAATATATAACGTTTTGTTTACGTATTTTATTGATTTTTAACTTGGGCAAGTAGTGTTTCTCAAAGATGTCAGACCTCTCAGAATACACCAAAAACGCCGATGAGTATCTCACCGGCGATTTTTATTTATGTGTTTTTATCCACAAATAATATCTACTTAATATACTTCACCTTCGAGGCGTCGCGGGGCTTAGCGTTGGGCTGTTCTATCGTTTTTGTGAGTTTAATTCTTCTTAAATCTTAGTGCAAAGGTACAAAATTCTAAAGAATTATCACTATTTTTGCTCCCAAGTTTATGATTAATTATAAAAAATGTAATAATGGACGCAAAGAGAATCTTGAAATATCTTAAGCTGTTGATGGCGAACAACAACCGCGAGTGGTACCAGGCGCATAAGGATGAGTATGATGCTGTGAGGGCCGATTTCGAGGCTGGCATTGCCAAGGCGATTGGACGTATTGCAGAGTTCGACTCATCGATTGCACACCTCAGCGTGAAGGATTGTACCTACAGATTCTATCGCGACACACGATTCTCTAACGACAAGTCGCCCTATAAGAACCACTTTGGAGGATACATAGCCGCACATGGCAAAAAGGCTCTGCATGGTGGTTACTACCTACATCTGGAACCAGGACACTGTATGGTGGCGTGCGGCAATTACTGGTTGCCCACCAACATACTAACCTCGTGCCGCAATGAGATAATGGGCAACACCGAGGAGTGGCTGAAGTGTGTTGAAAACAAAGAATTCCAACACTATTTCGGTAGTAAGACTGCCAGCAGTTTCAAGGCCCCAACTGATGTATCAAGCTGGGACCAGCCACAAGGCTTCGGCCTGGAAAAGCTCAAGACCTGTCCCTCTGGATTCCCTCGCGATTGGAAGCATATCGAATACCTTCGAATGAAAGACTATTGCTGTTGGCACCAAGTATCCGACGATTTCTACCAAGGCGAAAAATGGCTCGACGAGATTGAACGTATGTTCAAATCCGCCAAGCCAATGATGGACTTTATCAACTCTGTGATTGACGATTACGAATAAAAAAAGAATATGAAGATTTTTGCTATCGGCATGAACTATGCCGCACATAACCAGGAGTTGCAAAGGCTACGGGTAGGCGAGCTCCGCTCGGGAATTGGGACTCTGAAACGTCCAGATGAGCCTGTGATATTTACTAAGGCTGATTCGGCTATACTTAATCAGGGTAAACCGTTCTTTATCCCTGACCACCTGGGCCGTATCGACTACGAAGCGGAGGTGGTGGTACGCATCTGCCGACTGGGCAAGAATATCGCCCAGCGATTTGCGCATCGCTATTATGACGCTGTGACGGTGGGCATCGACTTTACTGCGCGCGACCTGCAGAAGAAGGCAAGCGAGGCTGGACAACCATGGACCATCTGTAAGGGATTCGATGGATCAGCGGCCATCGGTGAATGGATACCCAAGGAGAAATTCATGGATATACAGGGCATACACTTCCATCTGGACATCAACGGTAAGACCGTACAGGAGGGATGCACCAGCAATATGCTATACAAGGTGGACGAGATAATTGCCTTTATTTCGCAGTTTTTCACGTTGAAGACTGGCGACTTATTATATACCGGAACACCAGCCGGAGTGGGCCCCGTGAAGATAGACGACCATCTGGAGGGTTGGCTGGAAGAGCGCAAAGTGCTGGACTTTAATTGCAAGTAATGCAATAAAAAACAACTATTTACGTTAATAAGTATAGTGAAGACCATCGGCAGATTGATAATAGCCCTGCTCATGATGACCTTAGGCACCACTGCTAAGGCTGAGGGGCGGTATGCGGAACACTCTGTGCTCCGCAAGGGAAACTGGGTCAAAATCAGAGTGCCTGAGAGCGGATTCTACCAGCTCTCTGACGCGCTGATAAAGAAGGCTGGATTCAGCAACACCAGTAGAGTAAAGATATACGGCTACGGCGGAGCATTACAACCAGAGAAACTTACTGGCAACTACCTTGCTGCTACAGACGACTTGCAAGAGGTGCCAACTTGCACCATCGGCGGCAAACGGGTATTTTATGCCGTTGGACCAGTATATTGGGATAATAAGGAATCGCTCGAGCGTACGCGCAATCCTTATTCTGACTATGGATATTATTTTCTAACAGAGGGTAACGACGAACCTCTGACTACCGATAGCGCGACTCTAGTATCGACCAACTATCCCGTCAACAACGATTACCACCAGTTATACGAGGTTGACAACTTCTCGTGGTTCCATGGCGGCAGAAATCTGTTTGACAAGACACTCTTCGACATCGGCACACCCCAGACATACACACTTAAGGCCACAGGCACCGACGGACAGATATGCATAGCCTTAACAGCCGACGATGACTACGAGGCAACAATCGAAGTAAATGACTCACTGGTGGGTACTATACGCAAGAAGGTATCGCTAGACAGCAATATCAAAGCCGACGAGCAGACATTCAAATACACACTGAAGGGAACGCTAAAGGCAGAAAACAGCATACGCATCACTCTGAAATCGGGTAAAAACGTGAGACTAGACTACATTGACTTGTACCACACAACCCCGACCCCACTGAGTCTGGCCAAGCTTCCAGTACCCGAATATGTGTATCGCATAACCAATCAGGATCATCACGCCGATGCAACTGTGGACATGGTGATTATAATCCCAACATCACAGAAACTGTTAGCACAGGCCGAACGACTTAAGGCATATCACGAACAGCACGACGGACTGACAGTGACCATAGTGCCAGCCGATGAGTTGTACAATGAGTTTAGCAGCGGCACCCCCGACGCCACAGCCTATCGCCGATATATGAAGATGCTGTACGACCGAGCCACTACCGACAGCGAGAAGCCACGCTATCTGTTACTCTTTGGCGATGGAGGTTGGGACAACCGCATGAAGACCATCGATTGGAGCGGATACGATCCCGATGATTTTCTGCTGTGCTTTGAGAGCGAGAACTCGTTCAGCCAGGTTAACTGTTACGTAAGCGATGACTTCTTCTGTCTGTTGGACGATGATGAGGTAATAGAAAAAGGCAGTGGCATTATCATGAGTTATACCGGACAGCCCGACGTGGCCGTGGGACGACTGCCACTACGCACCATCGACGATGCGCAGACTATGGTTGACAAGATTATCAGCTACAGCAACAACGAGCACGCCGGCAACTGGCAGAACGAGATATGCATGATGGGTGACGATGGCAACCAGAACTTGCACATGATGACGGCCGACAAGGTGGCAAACATGATAGAGCAGAACTTCGGCAACTATAATATAAAAAAGATATACTGGGATGCTTATCAGCGCACATCGTCATCGACAGGATATAGTTATCCCGATGTGACACGAATGATAAAACAGCAGATGCAGAGTGGCGCGCTAATAATGAACTACAGTGGACACGGTGCTAACTACGCAATGAGTCATGAGCTAGTAATGAAGCTGGTTGACTTCGAGACGGCACAATCCAACTATCTGCCACTGTGGATCACTGCTTCGTGCGACATCATGCCATTTGACGGACAGGAAGCCAATATCGGCGAGACAGTACTGTTAAACGACAAGGGCGGTTGCATAGCATTCTTTGGCACCACACGAACCGTGTATACTACATACAACGAGATGATGAACCTTGCATTTACCAAATACGTGCTAACACCAGGCATATCAATAGGTGAGGCCGCCAGATTGGCTAAATGCGAACTTGTAAAAAAAGGCAGCGACCTGACCAGCAACAAGTTACAGTACAGTTTGCTGGGCGACCCAGCCCTGCATCTGGCTACACCAAAACAGCAAATAGTAGTTGATAACATTAATGGCATAACGGCCGACGAGACAATCAAGTTGGCAGCAGGTTCGGTTGTACAGATTACAGGACATATAGAGAATGATGACAAAGACACCGACACCGACTTCAACGGCGTGGTAACGCTATCGGTAAGAGATGCTGAGGAGACTATCACCTGCCGACTGAACAATACATCGAACGACGGTGCCGATGAGCCGTATGTATTCAAAGACCGCACCAAGACACTGTATCGCGGATCTAACTATGTGGAGAATGGCGTGTTCCACGTAACATTCACCATTCCAAAAGACATCAGCTATACCGACGGTAACGGACTGATGACACTATATGCAGTAAGCAATGACAAATCGCAGACGGCACACGGAGAGAACGAGAGTTTTGAACTGATAGGAAGTCAGACGGCATTCACCGACTCCATCGGTCCGTCAATATATTGCTACCTGAACTCAAAATCGTTTAAGAATGATACCAAGGTTAATACTACACCTTATTTCGTAGCCGAGCTTTACGACGACAGTGGCATCAACGCTTCGGGCAGCAGCATAGGTCACGACATGGAACTTATAATCGACGGTGACTTAAACAAGACATACAACCTGAACGACTACTTTGAGTATGACTTCGGCGACTATCGCTCGGGCAAGTTAGGCTTCAGCATCCCAGAACTGAGCGTGGGTAAACACAAACTACTGTTCAGAGCATGGGACATTCTGAACAACTCATCAATAGTAGAATACAGCTTTGAGGTATCAAACAATGCAGGCGTTGGCGAATTCAGTGTGACATGTGCCAAGAATCCTGCTCACACCAATACTCAGTTTGTCATCACCCATGGTCGCATAGGTAGCGAACTAAAAGTTACACTCGACATCTACGACACCAGTGGCAGACAGGTATGGCGACAGACAGAATCGGTAGTACCCACCAGCAATACATTCACCATCGACTGGGATTTGAACGTAGCAGGTGGCAGCCGGCTGCACACAGGTCTGTATCTGTGCAAGATAACACTGAACGGCGAAGAGAGCAAGACCGTTAAATTGCTAATTAAGAGCAATAATTAGAAATACAATACGTTAAAATATAGTAGATAAAGGAAGATTTATGAAGATAAAGGAAGATAAAGGACGTATCCTGAGATGGATGATGGTGTCTCTATTCACTTTTCACTGTTCACTATTCACAGCATCGGCTCAGGAAGATAAGAATACAATGTTCAACCCTGTGGAACATGCTGTGATATCGCAAACCATAGCACCCGATGCACGTGGAGCGGCTATGGGTGATGTGGGTGCGGCCACCGATCCTGATGTCAACTCACAGTACTGGAATCCAGCAAAATATCCATTCTGCATCAGCCGTGCAGGTATAGCACTCAACTATACCCCATGGCTGCGCCAGTTGGTTAACGACATCGACCTGGCCTATATGGCAGGTTATTATCGTATTGGCGACTATTCGGCCATCAGTGGATCGCTGCGTTATTTCTCGTTGGGCGAGGTGTTTGCCGATGATGGTATGACGGTTAAGCCATACGAGATGTCGCTAGATGTGGCTTACTCTATGATGCTTAGCGAGAATTTCTCACTAGCAGCAGGACTACGTTGGATATACAGCGACCTGCGCTACGACTATAGCGAGGACTCAAAACCTGCCTCGGCATTTGCAGCCGACCTGGCTATGTACTATAATAATTATATAATGATGGGCAACAGAGAGTGCCAGTTGGGCCTGGGTATGAACATCTCGAACATCGGCAGTAAGATATCTTATTACGGCGACGACGAGAGTCAGTTCCTGCCAGCCAACCTGCGATTAGGAGCATCGCTGATGATTCCTGTAGACGAATACAACCGTTTCTCGATCTCGGCCGATGCCAACAAGCTGTTGGTGCCCACCGTACCACGTCAGGAGGAAGGCGAGTCGAATAGCGACTATCAGGACCGTGTGCGCCGTGAACATAGCGACATCAGTGCCATCAGTGGTATATTCAAGAGTTTTGGCGATGCGCCTGGCGGATTCAGCGAGGAGCTAAAGGAGATTCAATGGAGCGTAGGTGCCGAATATGTCTATCACGATCAGTTCTCGCTGCGCGCAGGATATCACCATCAGGACGAGTCAAAGGGCAACCTGAAGTACTTCACTGTGGGTGGTGGATTCAAAATGAACGTTTTCTCGCTCGACGTGGGCTACGTTATCTCAACAGCACGTAGCAATCCTCTCGACCAGACATTGCGATTCTCGCTTACATTCGACATGGATGGGATTAAGGACCTGTTCCGCAGGTAGTTGATAATTGACAATTGATAATTGATAGTTATGAAGATAAGAGTTGGAATGGGCTATGATGTCCATCAGTTAGTTGAAGGCCGCGACTTGTGGATGGGCGGCATTAAGATAGAGCATAGCAAGGGGCTGCTAGGGCACAGTGATGCCGACGTGCTGTTGCACGCTATCTGCGATGCATTACTGGGTGCAGCCAATATGCGCGACATCGGCTACCACTTCCCCGACACAGCCGAGTTTACCGACGGAATGGACAGTAAGATTATCCTGAAGAAGACTATCGAACTGATAGCCACAAAGGGATATAAACTTGTAAACATAGATGCCACCATCTGTGCCGAGCGCCCCAAGATGAATCCACACATCCCCGATATGAAAGCCTGCATGGCTGAGGTTATTGGTTGCGACGAGGATGACATTTCGATTAAGGCAACCACCACAGAAAAACTCGGCTTTACCGGTCGAGAAGAAGGTATATCGGCCTATGCTGTGGTACTCATCGAAAAAGCATAATATAACGTCACTTATAAAAAAAATAATATGTTAGGGCCCGTTTTTGGGCCCTAACGTGTTAAATTTGCACTTTTTTAGAAAAAAAAAGGTAATAACACACTTCTTATTAAAAATTATCGTATCTTTGCACGGAATAACAATTATATTTTTTAATTCTAACTAATAATTTAGCTTATGAAATTTACAAAACTACTTGTTTTGAGCGCATTGCTGCTCGTGGGCAGTGGTGTCGCAAATGCAGAGGTAAAGGATGGCGTTCGCGTTCAGCCTCAACCTGCAAAGACGCAAGGATTTGTAGCAAGTGCTAACACCGACACTTACTACTACCTTTACAACGTCAAGGGCCAGCGCTTCTTTACAGAAGGAAATGCTTGGGGTACACAGGCCAGTGTGGGATATACAGGATTGAAGGTTGCCTTCACTACTGATGCTGAATTCACTTCAGCTTATCTCTTCAACGACTATTCGCTGGCAAAGAAAGCTTGGAAACAGGTATTCTTTGACAGCAAGACCGCTATGTTTGTAGACCGTGGTTCACAAGCCAACTACCGTTGGGCTGTGGTTCCAGGAGAGGGAACGTTCCGCCTCCAAGCCTCCAACGAAGAGAATGGCAACCCAGGATGGACTACTGAAGGCGTGAACGATCCCGCTTTCGAAGAGGGCAAGTTCGTGGGCTGGGATGTATCAATCAACAGCACCGTACTCAATCCTTACTTGGAAGAGGGTGAGAACCATTTCATTGACTGGGCATTCGTGTCGGCAGAAGACTATGATGCCATTGCTGACCAACTGGCACAGTATGAAGCTTCTCTTCCTTTGAAGGAGCTGTTAGATAAGGCTAAGGAGATTGGCGCAGATGTAGCTGCATACGAGGCAATCTACCTGAATGAAGCCAGCACTGTTGATGAAATCAAAGCTGCTATTGAGGGTGTGAAAGAAGCCATTGCAAAGCGCGAACAGGAGCAGGCACAGAGCGACTATGCTAATGCTACTGTTGTAAACCCCGTTGACGTAACCTCTCTGTTCATTAAGAACCCAAGTTATGACAACAACAAGAACGATGGTTGGGATGGTGATGCTCCTGGTTTCCAGAGCTATACCAACGCCGAGTTCTATCAAAAGACATTTGATACACATCAGAAGGTTTCTGGTCTTCTTGAGGGTGTATATATGCTCGGTCTACAGGGATTCTACCGTCCAGGTTGGGGCGATGGCGATGGTTATACACGCTATACCTCTAATGATTCGCAGATTTATGATGTAAAGATGTATGCCAACAATACCAACCAGCCTATCGTAACCATCTACGCAGGTGCAGGTAAAGAGAAAGTTGGACAGGGTGGCGAGATGGAAGTTAATACCGATGACGGAAGCATTTACATCCCTAACGACATGAACTCGGCTGCAGGTTATTTCAAGGCAGACCGTTACCACAACAGCATGATATTCGAGGCCTTGACAGACAGCGCCGTTACAATTGGATTGAAGAACAGTAAGAGTGTAGGCGGCAACTGGGTTATCTACGACAACTGGTCACTGAACTATCTGGGTGCTGGTGAGGATGCTTATAAGCTCCTGGCTGATGCACTTGCCAAGACACTGCCCGACTATAGCAACCTCGACGAGGGCGTTGTTTTCACACAGTCATATCTTGATGACTACACAACTGCAGTATCTGCCCTGTCTACCGCAACAGGTAAGGACGGCATCAAGGCTGCTATCAAGGCTGCTCAGGAATCTGCCGCTGCTATCGAACTGAACATCAGTCTCTGGCAGAAGTACCAGAATCTCTGTCAGAAAGCTAAGGAAGTAGCTGCCAACGAGGAATATAACGAATTAGCCCGTGAGTCACTGGCTGACTATGAGATGGATATGCAGGACAACCTGAACAACCCCATTATGACCAACGAAGAGCTGCAGGAGCTCTGCGACCAGATTGAGGCAGACATCGACAAAGCTATCCGCGCTCCAAAGGACGGTGCCGATGTAACCGATTATCTGGTTAACCCAGACTTCTCGACCGACGACGATACCGGTTGGACTGGACGCAGCACAATCACCGACATCAAACACAGTTGTGCTGAGGCATATGAGAAGAAGAATTTCGACTTCTATCAGGTAGTTGAGAATGCACCTCTCGGTGTATACGAGATCTCACTGAAGGGATTTGTACGTAACGGTGCTAACGATCAAGCATGGCCTGCATACCGCGACAATGGTCGTCCTGAGTCAACTGCATTTGTTTACATGAACCAGAAGCAGACCCCACTGAAGAACTGCTACGACGAAAAGTTCCCCTATTCTGCATTCGACCTGAGCAGCGAGCACCTTTATGGTCCTACACCATACGCCCTGCTCGATGCGGGAAACGATTCACTTCGTAACGATGCAGGCGAGAGCCTGTGGGTTCCAAACGGTATGTCTACATCACAGGACGTATTCGACAAGGGTTATTATCAGACTTCTGCATTCGGACTCGTAGCCAAGGCCGGTGACAAGATGCAGATTGGTATCAAGGGTAGTCTGGGCTCATCATGCTGGGCTATCTGGGATGACTTCCGTCTGGTTTACCGTGGCTTCCAGCGTGATATCGTGCTCGAAGTACTGAATGAGGAAATTGACAACGTTAATAATTACAAGAAACTGTTGATTGGTAAGGACGTTCGCGACTACATCGATACCAAGCTTGCTGACGCTGAGGAAGCAAAGGGATTTGAGAAGGGACAGGATATGTTTGACGCACTGACCGAACTCTTCACTGTTGGTGACACCGTTCGCGCTTCACAGGCTATCTTCGCAGAGCTGCAGACTATCTACGAGAAACTGCCTACTGCCATCAACGAATCTGAGGCTGACCTAACCCTCATTCAGGAGGCTACCAACCTGATGAACGACGTAAGCAATAACGTGATAGAGATTGATCCCGCTGATGTAACATGGACTGACGAAAAGGCACAGGAAACCATCGCAGCCATCGAGCAGATGATTAAGGATCTGGCTAAGCCTGCTGGATACGCTGACGCTAGCGATGAGAATCCTAAGGATGCTAACTGGTGCATCGTTAACCCGAAGTATGCCGACAATAATAACGAGGGTTGGACATCGACCGCCACTGCTGCCGTTAACTACAATCTCTGTGAAGTTTGGAACTCAGACTTCACCTACTATCAGGACATCGAACTCACAGCAGGTACTTATACCCTGACAGCTCCTGGCTTCTATCGCTTCGGTTCTGCTGCTGAGGACTATGCAACATACAACGAGGATGCTACACAGAACAATAACCTGTCAATGTACGTAACCGTAGGTAGCGACAGTATAACAGTGGCTATGCCACGCCTGGCTTCTGCTGCTCAAGAGAAGACTGTTGACGTTACCGTTACAGATGACAAGAAGTCATTCAACGCTCCAAACGGTTATACTTGGGTAGCTGATCCAGTGGCCAATGCCGATTCTACTCAAGCTACAGGTTATATTGTTGCCAACAACATGGAACAGGCTGCCAATGAGTTTGCTAGTGGCAAGTACGCTGGTACAACAATCACCTTCAAGGTTCCTGAGGACATGACCGTACGTATCGGTATGAGCAAGGACGTTCAGCAGAGCACTAACTGGTGTATCTGGGGTGCTTGGCAGCTGACATACTATGGTAAGAACAGCTCTAAGGAAGTAACTCCTGCCGGCATTGTAACAGCATTCTGCAATGATCAGGTTGCTCGCACTGAGTTCTTCAGCATCAATGGTACTCGCATCAGTGCTCCACGAAGTGGCGTGGTCATCATGAAGCAAACTATGAGCGATGGCACTATCAAGGTGCGCAAGGTTATAATGAAGTAATAACGAATCTTATTGGAACTGGAGACAGGACGTATACCCTGTCTTCGGTTCCTTTACTTTTTCTTGTTTGAACTACTGACTAATAAACCAACTTGATATGACAAGAACGTGTTTTAAGGTATTTTTCGCTTCTATAACATTAATATGTATGTGCGCAGGCGCGCGAGCACAAGTGGTAATGAATATCAACTCAACACAGCGCGGCCCATTAACAAGCCCCTACCAGTGGGGACTATTCTTCGAAGAAATCAACCATGCTGGAGACGGTGGTCTCTATGCCGAACTGATAAGGAACCGATCATTTGAGGAGTCGAAGTACGATAACGGCTGGCATAAAGTCAGTTCTAGTATTTATCGCAGAACCTCAGACTACACGCCACTGCTAAACGATGCACAGACAGCATGTCTCGACCTTTATACAGGTTCTACTATAGAAATGAACCGTACTCGCGGCATTCGCAACGAGGGATTCTGGGGCATGAAGTTTGAAAAAGGCAAGACTTATCACCTCTCGCTGTTTGCGAAAGGCAACCATAATAAATATACTGGCCACGTGTATGCAGTACTTCTGGCCAACGACGGCAATACAGCCGTAAGCGACACCATCTCCCTGACGGGAGAGGTGTTCACCGATAAATGGAACAAACTGACAGCCGAACTGACGGCAAAAGATACAGATCTTAGCGGACAGCTATTGTTGCTGACCGACAGGGGAGGACACCTCTATCTTGACGTGGTGTCGCTGTTCCCTGACACATGGAACAACCGTCCCAACGGACTACGCCCAGATCTGGCTCAGCTTCTGGCCGACACTAAACCGACATTCCTCCGATTTCCCGGCGGATGTTTCGTAGAGGGCCAGAACAGCTTCGATGATACATGGCAATGGAAACGCACTATAGGTCCCATTGAGCAACGTCATGGACACATGAGCTACAACTGGAACTACTGGAGTAGCGACGGTCTTGGCTTCGACGAATACCTGCAATTAGCTGAGGACATGGGTGCTGCCCCACTTTTCGTGGTTAACGTAGGACTGGGCCACGGTTGGTACGTACCAATGGCAGACCTAGATACATTAGTGCAGAACACCCTAGATGCCATAGAATATGCCAACGGCGATGGCACAACAAAATATGGAGCCATGCGTATCAAGAACGGACACGTGGCACCCTACAACCTGAAATTTATTGAGATAGGCAATGAGAACTATAATTTCCAAATGGGATCAAACAGCGATCAGAGCTATCAATATCCTGAACGCTACTACAAGTTCTACAGTGCCATAAAAGAGAAGTATCCTGAAATCATTACCATCGGTAACGTTGAGGCGTGGGGCACCGACTGTCCAACATGGCGTAATGATTACCCAGTGGAAATAGTAGATGAGCACTACTACCGCTCGCATGCATGGATGAAACAGAACTACAACAAGTACGACAACTATCCTCGCGACATAAAGGTGTACAATGGAGAATACGCAGCCAACTACGGAGGTACCTACGGTCAGTATGGTAATATGAACTCTGCACTAGGTGAGGCTGTATACATGTTAGGACAGGAGCGCAACAGTGACGTATGCGTGATGGGATCGTTTGCTCCAATCTTTACACACGAGAGTGATCCTGCATGGGCTTACGACATGATACACTTCAACTCAGGCTCTAACTTTGTAACCCCAAGTTACTATGTGCAGAAAATGATGGCACACAATTTGGGCTACCAGAACATGCTATGGACTGAGAGTGGCAACAGCATAACATCGACAGGTAGCCACCAAGTAGGACTGGCCACCTGGGATACTCAAGCATCGTTTGATGATGTAAAAGTAAAGGTAGGCGACAAGGCTGCATTCGACATCAACGACGACTTCTCGAAGAATGAAGGCTGGACACAAAGCGGCGGCTCATGGAGCGTTAGCAACGGAGTAAAGAAACAGACTGCAAACGGCACTAATAACGATAAGGGCTGCCGAAGCATCTGCAACACCACGTTTGAAGGTTCGACATACACTATGACGCTCCGTGCCCGCAAAGACGCCGGAGCAGAGGGATTCCTCATCATCTTCGACTATCAGGACGAAGACAACTACGCGTGGTGGAACGTTGGCGGCTGGACCAATACACAGAACGCCATAGAGATATGTCGCAACGGCTCGAAGGCGCAGTATAGCAAGGTGGGCTACACGGCTCCTGTGGGCGAGTGGGTTGACCTGAAGGTTGAGGTCGATGGCAATGTCATCCGCTGTTATATCAACGGACAGAAATACCATGAGCTGACGCTCGATGCAGAGCGTGCTCTCTACCAGAGCTGTCAAATAAACGAGGCAGGTACAGAGATGATTTTGAAGGTAGTAAATCCACATGCCCAGGCGCAGAAACTACAGCTGAACTCCGACTTCAATATCGGCGAAGGTACGGTAGAACGACTGACCTCAACAAATGGCACAGACGAGAATACAATGGAAAATCCTAACAATGTCGTACCGTCGGCTAAAGAGTCAGTCAGTGGAACACTACTCGAAATACCAGCTTATTCACTAAACATCTACCACTTCCCCATCACGGGACTCAAGGCAGAAGAGCCAAAGAAAACAGTTGCCGATTACCCTGAGTACGTGGAGGAGGACAAGGATATGGCTGCTTATCTCTATGCCCACATGCACGAGACAGGAGAATACACATGCTATGCACTGAACACAGGTGGTAACAATTGGAACGACCTGCTTAACAGTGGCGAGGTGTTCCCAACTTCGAAATACACCAAGACAGGCGGTATGCGCGACGCCTTCACTTACAGGTTGAAGAGCGGCAATGGTTTTATGCTCGTTGGTACCGACATGACATCACGTTTAGGATGGGAAAGCAACCACATCATGGATCTTATGCTCTCGCCAGACCTGATTCATTGGACAAAGGAAGTGTTC
The DNA here is from genome assembly GCA_900322175.1 of uncultured Prevotella sp. GTDB lineage: Bacteria > Bacteroidota > Bacteroidia > Bacteroidales > Bacteroidaceae > Prevotella. Next base: position 22,094 of record ONYZ01000016.1, on the reverse strand, counting down.
ATCGACCTGGAAACAGAAGAGAACCTCGCTGCAATCAGTAAGGCTTTGGGTAAGAAGATCAGCGCCGAGACCATGACAGCAGCATGGGCACCACAGGTTATCTACGACCCAGTAACAGAAACCTACGTACTCTACTACAGTGTGGGAGTAAGAGGTGATAAGCACTACATCTTCTATCAGCAGATTGACGAAGAACTCAACATACTGAGCGAACCACGCGTCTACTTCTCACCAGGCTATGACATCATCGATGCAGATATTATCTGGAACGCCGTTGACCAGCAATACGTTATGCTGTTCAAATGCGAATCTACAAACGGATTTGATCGTGCTACAGCTAACAAACTAGTACCTGAGATTGATGCTACAGGAACTACTGTATGGACAGTAACCAAGGGGTTCCACGTAGGTGAGAACAATCAGGCTATCGAGGGTATGACACAGTGGCGTCCCATCGGACAACTGCGCTGGCGTCTTGCATACATTAATTATACTGGTGGCTACACCTATCGTATGCGCTACATGGACGAACACTGCATGAATGTTGACCCAGAAGGACACACCATCAGTGGTAACCTGAAGGCTCAACATGGCTGCGTAATGAAGATAACACAGGCAGAATGCGATATGCTGAAGGCCTGGGATGAGGTACTGACGATTCTACCTAAGGTGAAAGCATTCTATGCTCTAAATCCCACCGACCAGCACAAGGCTGCAATAGAGGCAGCCGAAGCTGCACTGGCCAACAGTACAACTTTTGCAGAGAACGCTGCTGCCATGCAAAAGGCACTGGAAATGCTGAAAGCCTGCGAGATGGACACACGTAAAATTGCCATTGAGGAGGCAGTTAAGAACGGTCATGGCGATCTGACCTGTATGATAGAGAATGCTGATTTCTCACAGGGTGTTACGTCATGGAATTCTATTAACGATTTTACTGCCGCTAACGGTTTCGTAGCCGAGTTCTGGAACAAGAACTTCTACATGTGGCAAGAAATCACCGGACTACCTAATGGTAAGTATGAGGTGGGCGTGCAGAGCTTTTTTAGATATGGCTCACGTGATGCCTCTTTTGAGGCTCACAAGAACGGGACAGAAAAGTTGAATGCAAAACTGTTTGCCAACAATGAAGAAACATCCATTATGAGTCTCTATGACAACAGTGCAGCCAGTCAATATGGCACTGCAAGCAACACAAACTATCCCGACAACGTGGCACAGGCCAACCAGGCTTTTAATTCATACGGACTCTATAGAAACAAATTAGAAGTAAACGTCACCGAAGGTAGCTTGGTGCTAGGGCTATATAAGAACGACTGGGTTGACGCAGACTGGTGCTGCTTCGACAATTTTACACTCACCTACCTCGGTCCTGATACAGGGGTAAAAAGCATCAGTTATGTCCCCGACAAAAGCAAAAAGGCTATCTACAACCTTATGGGCCAACGCGTTGATAATTATGCACAGCGCGGCATCTACATTAGTAGCGGAAAGAAGATCACTATAAAATAAAAACAATTAATTATTGTATGATACACAGATTTATCGCAAGACAAGGACGCTCAGTGGCTGTTGCGACCTGTTGTCTGCTGATGGGAGCCTGGACGATGCAGTCCTGTAAGGATGAATACACCCTGACAGGACAGCCTTCGTGGTTGGGCAACTCCATCTATGAGCGGCTACAGCAAGAAGGCAACTACACCACTCTGCTGCAACTAGTCGATGACCTGGACCAGACTGAGGTGCTCAGTCATACAGGATCGAAGACGCTCTTTGCAGCCAATGACTCGGCCTTCAAAGCCTGGTTCAGTAACAACAAGTGGGGCGTGAAAAGCTACTCACAACTCTCTACGGCACAGAAGAAAATGCTGCTCAACAACACGATGATCAACAATGCCTATCTCATCGAGTTGCTTTCGAACGTAAGTGGTACACCACCGTTGGAGGGCATGTGTATGCGCCGCGAGACGGCTACCAGCATCTATGACTCAGTAGAGATCATGTCACCAGCCAAGATGCCAAACACGGCAGCATGGCAGAGTTTCCGCGAGAGTGGCAAGAGCATCCCTGTACTAAAGGATGCAACCACAGCGCCCATGATTCACTTCCTGCCTAAGTTCATGCAGTACTATAACATCAAGAGCGAAGACCTTGCTGTACTTACCAACCATCAGGCCACATCGGCCAACGAGGCTTGGGTAAACTCACGCAAGGTACTTGACCGTGACATAACTTGCAAAAATGGTTATGTACAGAAAATCGACGGTGTGATAGAGCCTATGACCAATATGGCAGAGATACTGCGCCAGCATCCGAAGCTGTCGAAGTGGTCGGAACTCATCGACCGTTTCTCTGCGCCATACTATAATGCCACGGCAACAAAAGAGTACAATCGTCTATACAACAACGAAGACTCTGTCTACACCATGCGCTACTTCAGCAATCGCTCTGCAGACGGTAAATCTCTGACAGAGACCCCTGATGGAGAGGCAGTAAATGCACTGCTGACCTTTGACCCAGGCTGGAATCAGTATATGTACAACAACACCATGGGATACGACCTGCACTACGATGCAGGTGCCATGATTGCGCCAACCAACGAAGCTCTGGAGGCCTGGTGGAACAACGAAGGCAAGGATCTGCAGATGGAGTATGGCTCGTGGGAAAACATTCCCGACGCCACACTGGCTAAACTGCTCAACGTCAATATGTTGCCTACGTTTACAGAGGCCGTACCATCAAAGTTCGATCACGTACTTAACGATGCCAAGGAGAAACTGGGCATCGAAGCCCAACACGTAGACTCATGCTTCATGGCATGCAATGGAGTGGTATATATGGTCAATAAGGTATTCTCACCTGCAGAGTATGCATCGGTAGCATATCCCGCTCTGGCCCACCAGTCGACAATGAACGTTATCTACTGGGCTATTGACCAACTTAACTTCCTACCATACCTATTGTCAATGGACTCAAGATACAGTCTGCTGCTGCCTACCAATGAGGCAATGCTATGGTATCTAGATCCAGCCACTTATGGCGGCATCGACCGTCTGTCGGGCGCGGAGGCACCTTCGGCCTTGGAATTCTACTATGACGCGTCGAAACCTGCTGCTGAGCGAGTACAGGCACGCCGTTTCAATACTACAGTCGACGCTGATGGTAACATCACCAAAGGCGTACGCACACAGACTACAGTAAACCGCGACGTCATAGACAACCGTCTGAAGCGCCTCATGGACGACCTTATCGTTGTGGGCGACGTAGAGGACGGACACGAGTACTACAAGACCAAGGGTGGCACACTGTTACGCGTAAGCCGCACTGGTGACAACAAGATTGCTTTCAGCGGCGGTTGGCAGATGGAACATAACGCAAAGTTACTACCCGTAGAAAAAGACGAGATTTATACCAAAGAAAATGGTAAGTCGTACCAACTGGACTACGAAGTTCCAATGGGTACACAGAAATCTATCTATCTTACACTGAAAGGAAACGAGGCTTTTTCGGAGTTCCTCAACCTCATTGACAATGATGGTGCTAACCTGTTGGGAACAAAGCTCAACAATACATACAATGCTGGATTATCGGCACAAGGCTCGAAAAACCTCATGCTACTCGACAACTACAACTATACCGTCTATGTTCCAACCAACGAGTCGATCCGCGACCTTATAGACCGCGGTCTGCTACCCACATGGGACGACTATGAGGCAATGGAAAAAGAAGGATTCGCCGACGAGGCTGCAGTTGATAGTGCACAACAGATAATCAAGAACATCATTGTGAATTTCATACGCTACCATGTTCAGGACCATAGTGTGGCCATCGGCATGGCTCCTGAAATCTACGACGAAGATGAGAATGGTAACAAGACTCCATCGTATGATAACACCTTCGAATCGATGAAACGTAACCCGACAACAGGACGCTTCTATGGATTGGAGAGCGACAATAGCAACGGACAGATGACTGTGAAGGACGTAATGGGTAACGTGCGTCATGTTACTAAGCAAAACGGTCTGTACAACAATCTCTGTCGTGAATACTGGTTTACCGGCACCGGCAACACAGCTAAAATCTTCATGGCCTCTGACGCTGTGGTACACCAGATTGACAAACCGCTATTCTATGAGGAAATGACCCCCTGGCGCGATCAACTTAAAAACATAAGGAGGAAATAAAGGTATGAGAACACTGAAATCTATTATAATGGTCCTGGCACTGTTGGTTTCAACAGTAGTTCAGGCACAGACCATCACGTCGGTACGCGGAACGATAAGCGACGAGATGGGTCCGCTGATGGGTGCAACGGTGTGTGAGATCGATGGTAACGGACGTATCATAGAATCGACAGTCACCGACCTGAATGGTAACTTCACGATGAAAGTGAAGAACCAGAAGGATAGAATCCGCTTCAGCTTTGTGGGTATGAAGACACTGACAATGCCCATCAACAAGACCACCTATAATGTAAATTTGGAATCGGCCACCACACTGAAAGAGGTGACAATTAAAGCTAAGCGCCGCGTGATTGGGAACGGACTACCCATCGCGCAACGCGAGGTATCAAGTGCCACACAGTTATTCTCGATGAAGGATGTTGAAGGTATGGCTTTCACCACCATTGATGAAGCCATGCAAGGTCGTATTGCCGGATTGGACATCATTGGTAACAGTGGTGACCTGGGCTCAGGCTCAACCATGCGTCTACGCGGAGCTTCGTCGCTATCGTCACTGACCAATTCCAACCCACTCATCGTTGTCGATGGTAATATCCGCGAAGTAAGTCTTGACAACTTCGACATGGCAGCAGCCAACAACGAGAAGTTTGCAGAACTGCTGAATATCAACCCAGAGGATATTGCCGACATTCGCGTACTGAAGGATGCTGCTGCTACAGCCATCTATGGTTCACAAGGCGGTAACGGTGTCATTGAGCTCACCACCAAACGTGGTACCATCGGTGCACCGAAACTCACCTATTCGCTGAAACTCACAAGTACCTATCAACCAAAAGGTTACGAAATGCTGAATGGTGACGACTATACTATGTTGCTGAAAGAGGCATACTTCAACCCTTCTCAGGATGATGGAGCTTCTGCCAATATCAGCGAGATTAACTACGACCCCACATTCTCTGAATATGAACAATACAACAACAACACCGATTGGCGTGACGCTGTAACTCAGTATGGTCTGCGCCAGAACCACTACATAACTATTAGCGGTGGTGGCGAAAAGGCTACATTCCGTATCGGTGGCGGTTTCGACCATGAGACAGGTACTATTATCCAACAGAAACTGAACCGTTTCTCTACTCGCGTTGCACTCGACTATAACGTAAGTGAACGTATCAGAGTGAGCACCAACTTTGCGCTGACATATACCAAGAATGATAAAAACTGGGTGTATAATACCGACGACTGGGTAAGTTTCAAAGGTAATGGCGAAGGCTTACTTGCACTGGCTCTTAAGAAGATGCCAAACATGAGTATCTACGAACAAGATCCACTGACAGGTGCTAATACAAATGCCTACTATACCATGCTACAAAACGGATCCGGCATTTTCAACGGCGACCAGAAGAAGTACCCCAACCCCGTAGCTAGTGCCAACTTAGCTAAAAACCAGCAGAGGACCTACGACATGACACCGGAGCTCATCATCCAATATCAGCTCTTGGGTATGGACGAGGATCACTGGCAGCTTAACTGGCGTGGCTCGGTATATATGAGTATCTTTAACGAGTACAACAACCGCTATTATCCACAGGAACTGCGAACAGTGAGTTGGAACGACGGTTCAGGCGTAAATACCACCTATGACGGTTCGTCGAAGAGCGTATCGTTCAACACTAAGCAAACACTAACACTTATCCCTGCCTTTAAGAACCCAGACCACACAGCAATGGCTTTGGCCCGCTTCGAACTTACCAGTGGATCATCGACTGGACAATCAGAAGACAAGAATGGAGCAGCCGCAGGCATACAGGGCACACAGGGCGGTGGAAAAATTACAGGTTTGAGCAGCTGGTACAATCAGTGGCGCTCTATGTTCTACACATTCTCGGCTCACTATGCATACAAAGGACGTTACATTGCCGACTTCACACTGCGTGCTGACGGAACAACCAAGTTCGGTCCAGGTAATCGTTGGGGACTATTCCCATCTGCATCACTGAAGTGGATTGTAACCGACGAGCCTTGGATGGAGAAACTTAAGCCAACATTGTCAATGCTTGCAATACGTCCCAGCTGGGGACGCGTGGGCAACCAGCCAAACAAGGATTATCTGTACACCTCAAAATACGGTGTAACATCAAGATATCTTGACATGAGTGCAATGTATCCCATCAACATCCGACTGACAGACCTGAAATGGCAGATGGTGTCGAGTTACAACCTAGGTATTGACTTAGGCCTCTTCGATGACCGACTGACCATGGCTATCGAAGCCTACACATCTACAACGTCTGATATGCTGCTTGAGAACTACCGTATCCCATCCAACTCAGGATATACCACAGTACCTTATCACAATAATGGTAAGATGCGCAACGTAGGTTGGGAGTTCTACATCAACACTCGTGATCTTATAAAGAAAGGCAAATTCAAGTTCGACATGAACGCCAGCTTCGGTAACAACCGCAATGAGATTCTAGAGATGGACGAGTACGTGCTGAACAACCTCAACTCGACATTTGGCTATGGTAACGGCGAGTGGCTGCGCCGCGTACAACTAAACAACCCATTGGGTGCAATCTACGGTTTCCGCTACAAGGGTGTATATCAGTATAACTACTCTACTTTCAATAACATGAGCGATAGTGAGAGACAAGAGTTCCTTGAATCGGGTAAGACTGCTCCTGTTGCCCTTAATGAAGAAGGTAAACTTATCACTGATGCACAAGGTAACCCAGTTCGTATGATATACAACTACACCAACGACGGAACTGGAAGGAACTATCGTTTTAACGGTGGTGACGCCATGTACGAAGACGTGAATCACGACGGCCAGATTAATGCCCTCGATATTGTATATCTTGGTTCTTCTCTGCCTAAACTTACTGGTGGTTTCGGTTTCACCTTCTACTATGGTGACTGGCGATTGACCACGCAGTTCAACTACCGTTATGGCAATAAGATTCTGAACATGGCCCGCTTGAATGCCGAAGCCATGACTGGCAACAATAACCAAAGCCAGGCAGTGAACTACCGTTGGCGCAAAGAGGGTGACATTACAACCATCCCACGTGCCATGTACGGTTCTACATCTAGTTATAACACACTGGTGAGCGATCGTTTTGTAGAGGACGGCAGCTACCTGCGTATGAGCTATGCACAGCTTTCGTACACTATCAAGAGTAAATACTTGAAATGGATTGGACTGTCGCGTGCATCACTTTATGCCAGCGCGAACAATCCCTTCGTTATCACGAAATACTCAGGTGTTGACCCCGACATCTCAGCAAGCGGCTATGACCCCGCTATTGACTGGGCGCAGACACCTCGCTCACGCTCTTATACACTTGGCATTACGGTAGAATTCTAAGAAAGGTAGAAAATAAAATAATAATAAAGTATTAAAGATATGAATGCAATAATATCATATAAGGTAAGGAAAATGGCGAAAGGCTTTTTACCATTTTACCTTTTTGCCCTTTTGCCTTTCATGACTTCATGCTCTGACTTCTTGGAGATAGAGCCACTGAATGAAATTGTACTAGAGAATTTCTGGAATGAGAAGGCCGACGTCAACGACATCATTGCTGGCTGCTACTCTGGCATGCAGAGCGATGCTATGATACGTCGTATGATTATTTGGGGCGAGGCTCGCAGCGAGAACATCGGTGCCGGACTGAACAGCACCAACGATGCCAATCTGCTAAACGTGCTCAACGAGAACATTATGGCCACCAACGGCTATACATCATGGGATGGCTTCTACAATATTATCAACAGATGTAACACGGTGATAAAGTATGCTCCTCAAGTGGCTGCCAATGACCCAAGTTACACAGAGAGTGAGCTACAAGCTAACATTGCAGAGATGGTAGCCCTGCGTTCGCTGTGCTACTTCTATCTGATACGCACATTCCGCGATGTTCCCTACTCCACTGAGGCTTTCACCGACGACGACCAGAAGTTTGACCTGCCGGCCACAAAGTTCGATACTGTACTCGACTCGCTTATCAACGACTTGGAACGTGTCAAGGGACTGGCTGTGAAGTACTATCCTACTACCACACCGCTATATCAGACAGGCCGCATCACACAAGATGCCATACATGCTATGCTCTGCGAGATGTATCTGTGGAAGAAAGACTATCAGAAATGTATCTATTACGCCGATCTTGTAATTAATTCCAAGAAGACTATTGCTGAGAATATTATCGCACAGGGTGGAAGTTTGGGGTATTACAGCGGTACTACTGGTTCCAGCACCACCGCCTTTGAACGTTACAACGGCTACCCACTTGTCAGCGAGGTCATCATGAGTGGTGTTTACGGCAATGCATACTCCACACTCTTTGGCTATGATGTGGAATCAGAACGTGCACAGGCCCGTCAGGAAATAGTCTTCCAATTGGTTTTCAAAGACGATCCAACTGGCAATAGTATGCTTTCAAACTCGGCTGTCAACACGTTCTATGGCAACGCTAGTGTAGCTCGTGGCTATCTGGCTCCGTCAGACTACCTATTTGACGATATCGCCAAAGAAAGCGGTCGCACCATCTTTGCCGACAAGAACAAGAACATCGATGCGCGAATGTATGAAAACTGTAACAAAGCGTTCAAGAGCATCAATAAGTACACCACAACTAATATACAAATCAATGCTGCCGGTACTTCCAGTTCTCCCTCAACTATTTCATACGTCAATATATATAGCGATGGCAACAATGGTTCCAACTGGGTTATCTATCGTTTGACCGACATCATGCTGCTCAAGGCAGAGGCTCTGGCTCAAACCATGCGCGAAGGTAGTGATAATGAAACAATAGCCTATAACACACCTATTCTAGCCCAGGCCTTCAGTTTGGTAAACGCCGTCAACAAGCGTGCTGTCTGCCAAGCCACTCTTCAAGACACGTTGGTAGCCACCGACTATTCGACAAAAGCTCAGATGGAGGATCTTGTACTGCAAGAGCGTCAGCGCGAACTGATGTTTGAAGGCAAGCGCTGGTACGACCTTGTACGTCGCTCACAGCGTGATGGCAACACACAGACGCTGGTCAATGCCGCATTGCGTAAGGTTACCTCTGGAGGCTCGCTCATCCAGAATAAACTGACAAAGATGGATGCCATCTATTGGCCTTACAACAACGATGAAATCAAGGTCAACAAAAATCTGGTACAGAATCCCGCCTTCAGTAGTGGTGAGGACAATAACTACCAGAAGACAAACTAACAAAGAATTGATAATTAATAATTGAAAACTGATAATTATGATTACCAAAGCATATAGAAGACTTTTGATAGCACTACTGTTTATCATTGGTCATATCTCATTTAACATGACGCTGGTATCCTGTTCTGACGAGCCAGACAGCGCCAACTTCTACACCTTTACTGGTGAGATGGCTAGCGATTTCCTAAAGAACCGTCCACAATACAGTGAGTTTACGGAAATTGTAAAACGTGCCGGCATGATGGACCTGCTATCTACATACGGACACTATACGTGTTTCGTACCATCAGACAGCGCAGTAAACATCTACTTGAGTGAGCGCGGACTAACGAGTGTTTCACAACTCTCCGACGAGGACTGCGATACTATCGCACGCAACCACCTGGTAAACAATATGTACACCACGATGGAGATGACGCAAGACCGTTTGATTACTCCCAATATGCTGGGACGTTATCTGGCTACCTCGCAGGGATTCGACAAAGACAGTAATGCCGTAGTATTCCTGGAAGGTACAGCGCATATCATATTCGAGTTGCGCGACGACTCTGTGGAGAATGGTATCATGCAACCCATTGACATGGTAATAGAGAAGTCTAACAGTTACATAGCCGACGTTTTGCGCGATAATGCAGATAATGCAAACCATCCATTCACCACATTCTACCAAGCAATGGTGGCTACAGGTGTCATCGAACAAATGGCACTAGTAGAGGATGAAAGCTACAATAGCAAGTCGTACCCCAAATACTATTATACATCTGACTTCTGGAAAGAGGTGGCATGGGTACCCGATAGCAAAAAGTACGGATACACCGTATTTGTAGAACCAGACGAAGTTCTGAGTTCGAAGTATGGCATTGCCAAGGGCGACCTCAGAGCACTCTATAACAAGGCTTGTGAAATTTACGATCCTGTATATCCAAAAGATGTAAACAAAGAGGGACATAGTTTTGACAACCTCACAGACAGCATCAACCCACTGAAGCGCTTTATGCAGTATCACGTGCTGACCCGCTACTGCGCCGGTACAGCCGACCTGACTCCAATGGATGTCAACATTGGTGTTGTACAGGGTGCCTTCGGCTTCGATGAGACCCTTATTAATCCTATAGAATGGTTCCATACACTGCTGCCTCACACGATGATTAAGATTGAGAAGGCTACAGTGACATCATGGCTTGGCAACGCCACCAAAGGTGAGCGATATATAAACCGCCGCTATGACAACCAGTTCCAGATAGAGGGTCAGCACATTGACCCCACTGTCGAAGGTAATGTGGTACACGATGCATTGAATGGTCACTTCTTCTATGTCGACGACATGGTAGCATTTAGCTATGAGGTACAGAACTCTGTACAAGACATGCGCATTCGCTTGGACTTCTCAAGCGTATTCCCCGAGGTTATGACAAATGGTCTACGATTTGAAGGCGACCCCACACAGGATGATAACTCTGGTGTACCCGACGATGCTTCGACACCAAAGAACGGTCGAAACTATTACTTCCCAATGGGATATCTGGATGGTGTAACATTCTCTAACTGTTACGTAGTACTGCGCCGCCCCCACATCAATTTCTGGTCGTGGCAAGGTGACGAGTGGAACCTCTTCGGCGATTACGACTTCGAGTTCCGTATACCTCCTGTACCTCACAGTGGCGAATGGCAGGTTAGACTGGGCTTCTGTGCATTACCTACCCGCGGTGTAGCACAGGTGTACTTCGACGGTATACCACAAGGTATTCCTCTTGACATGACCCAGTTCCTTAACGACGAAGCTTTCCTTGGCGACCGCTTCATATTCGACGAAGGTCCTAACGACTACGACAATATGACCGATGAGGAGAAGGCTGCTGAGCAGAAAGTGCTAAAGAACCTTGGAGCCTACCGCGCACCGAGATCTATATTCCACTTCAGCACATCGGCAAAGAGCTACTTTGTTGGTAACTACCGTACCCATCGCCGCGTATTGTGCCAGACCTACATTGACTGCACAAAAGACCACTACGTACGTTTCCGTGTGGCCAGCGACGGTAAGCAGGGAAACAACAACGAGTTCATGCTCGACTATCTAGAGCTTGTTCCTAAGAGCGTCTATGGCGTCGACGGCGACGGCGAGATGGAGGATGATCTGTAATAAATAGAGAATTGTAAATTGTAAAATTAAGATTATGATTACCAAGATAAAGAGAAGACATCTGATAGGTTTATCTGTTATCATTTGTCATTTATCATTCAGCCTAGCGTTTGTCGCATGCACAGATACATGGGACGAGCACTATGACGGTGCTGCGCAAGGCGTAAAGGAGGGCTCGTTGTGGCAGGCTATCCAGCAGGACTCACAGCTTAGTAATTTCAGAAGCGTTGTCGAGGCTTGCGGATATGACAAAGCACTGGCCTCATCGCAGGTGTTTACCGTCTTTGCACCAACCAACGATTGTTTCTCAAAAGAAGATGCCGACTTACTAATAGCAGCTTACAATGCAGAAAAGGGCAAGGTTGACGACAACGACAACACCACCATCAAGGAGTTTCTGCAGAACCATATAGCGCTGTACAATCACTCAGTGTCAAGTGCCAGTAGCGACTCCATCGTGATGATGAACGGAAAAAACCTACTGCTCACTTCCAGCAAAATCGGTGACAGTGAACTGACTAGTAAAAACCAACTTTACGGCAACGGTGTCTTGTTCACTGTAGGTAGACAGGTAGAATTCTTCCCGAACGTATTCGAATTTATGCGTCGTGATGCCGACTTAGACAGTCTGTACAATTTCTTTTATAACGAGCGCTTCTACCGCAAGGAGTTCCAAGCCGACAAAAGTGTAGAGGGTGGCATAGTAGACGGTCGCACAGTCTACCTCGACTCTGTGTTCCGTCAGCAGAACGACCTCTTCGGCAGTAAGTTCCTCAATGCCCGTCTGAACAATGAAGACAGCACCTACTGGATGCTCATGCCCACAAATCAGGTATGGAACAAACTGGTAGATGAGTACCAGAATTATTTCAATTACGATAACACTGTGGATAAGCGTGACTCTGTATTCTATACCAACACGCGCATGGCTATCGTTAAAGGAACGGCTTTCAGTCGTACTATTAACACAGATGCCATGATTCAGGACTCAATACTGTCAACCAATGCAGTACTCTACTACATTGCCCGCAAGAGTACATGGGGTGCCGACAGTCTGCATTACTATCAGTATTTCAGTCCGTTTAGTAGCAATGGTGTTTTTAACGGCAGTACCAATGTGGCTTGCAGCAATGGCACGGCTATGAAAGTTTCAGACTGGAAAATCGACAAACGCGAGACCTTCTTCCAGACTAAGATTATTGAGGCAGAAAGCCAAGGTAGCATCCGTGAGGTTAGCAAGGTGGTGAACAAGATTAACACCAATGTTGACGGAACGAAAGATACCACATGGATTGAAACCATTGTACCACGCAACCGCTATGTACAATCAGGCAACGATTTTTATAATAAGGTGTCGAACAATGGTTTTGTAGAGTTTGAACCAACTCGCACCACAGTGAATCATAGCGTGACATTCAACATCACGGATGTGCTCTCTAACATTGGCTACGACATCTATGTAGTTACCGCTCCTGCTCTAGCCAACGACAGTAACGCTACCGACATACAGCGCCTGCCAACCAATTTGAAGTTCACACTCTACCATCACGTTCAAGACGGAAGCGTAGTAAAAACAAGCAAAACCGAGGGTGTGCCCCTGTTGAACAATACTGCCACATCAAACCATCCCGACGAGGTGGACTATATAAAGGTGGCAGAGAACTTCAAGTTCCCCGTAGCCAGCTACGGTCTCGACGAGGAAGAGCCACAGGTATCGCTGAAAGTTGAGACCTATGTCAGCAGTAAGCAACAGAAGGACAATGTCTACACACGTACAATGCGCATTGACTGCATCATTCTGAAGCCTCATGAGGAGTAAATAATTGATAATTGAAAATTGATAATTAAGCATTATGATTACCAAGATATACGGAAGAAAAATGACGGATAGTCTATCTGTCCTTTCTCAGAGATTATTTAGGGGGGTGCTGAGTTTGTCACTCCTAGCCATCCCACTCTATGCTTCGGCGCAGGACGATGATAACAACGAGGATGATTCGGCACGCAAGCGCACTATCGTCAAGAAGCAGAAGCAATATGAAACACGTGCGGTTCATGGTCGTGTAGTAGATGCAGCCACACATAAGCCTGTTGCCGGAGCCATTGTACAGGCCGATGGATTAAATGGCTATAGTGTTCTTACAGAAGACGATGGTACTTACAAATTGAATATACCAGTATTTACTACGGCTCTCTATGTCACTTCACCTGACTATAACCCCGTTAGGCAAAGCCTGCTCAAAGGCGAGCAGCAGAAAGAGTCGCGCATGTATCCTTCTACATTCAACCTGGAATATCAGGTTGAGACCAACGTGCTGAATAACTTTACAGCCAACGACTTCAAGTACACTAACTCAGTGAACATCAAGGAGGAGGTGCAGAAGCAGCTTGGAGCACAAGTTTACACACAGCAGCGCAATGGCGCCCCTGGTGTAGGTAGCGTGATGTTCATTCAGGGATTAAATTCACTGAATGTCAATGCTCAACCTTTGGTTGTCATCGACGGAGTCATCATCGATCAACAGTACGGTCGCGTACTGCTGCATGATGGATTCTACAATGATATTCTCTCGAACATCAATCCCAACGACATCGAGAAGGTGACAGTGATGCGCAATGGTACAGCACTCTATGGCGCAAAGGGTGCCAACGGTGTAATCCTCATCCAGACACGTCGCAACAAGTCGATGGCTACACGCATTACAGCCACCTTATCGGCAGGCGTGGTAACGGAGCCTAAGTATCTATCGGTGATGAACGCCGAACAGTATCGCAGTTATGCCTCCGAACTACTGAAGACTACCAATAGTACAATCCGCGAGTTCAAGTTCCTCAACGAGGATCCTAACTACTATTATTACACCCAGTATCACCAGAACACCGACTGGAAGAGCCTTGTATACCAGACGGCCATGACCCAGAACTACGGTATCAACGTGGAGGGTGGTGACGCTGTGGCCAATTACAACCTGTCTGTAGGATATGTCAATCAGCAAAGTCCACTGAAGTATAACAGCATGGACCGCCTGAATATCCGCTTCAATACTGACATCAAACTTACCGAACGTTTTGCTGTTCGTTTCGATGCTTCGTTTGCCAACAGTACACGTAACATCCGCAACGACGGCGCTCCTGAGAGCTACGACGAAGGTACTCCTACATCGCCAGCGTTCCTGGCTTATGTAAAGAGTCCTTTCCTAAGTCCCTACAGCTATGGTCGCGGTGTACTCAGCAGTACGCATTTCGATATCGAAGAAGAGTCATACCTATCTGAGGCCTTGGCAAACTACAGCGGCTATAACTGGAAGTTAGGCAACCCTGCTGCTATTAACGAATATGCTGACGCACAGAACAAAAACCGCTTTGAGAACTCAATGCTCAACCTAACGGTTACCCCCAAGTACCGTTTCAATGAGAATCTGTCACTGTCAGAGCACTTCAGCTACAACTTGGTGAACACAAAGGAAATGTACTATATTCCTATCAATGGCACACCAAGCTACTATGTCAGCTCCATTGGAGGCTATCGCGACAATGAAGTTCGTTCGCTGGCTTCGAAGCAGAATTCTGTGATGAGCGACACTCGCTTAGACTGGCAGAATCGTTATGACGCCCACTTCGTTCATATTTTTGGCGGAGCCCGTATCAACTGGGAGAACTATACAATGAACTCGCAGTTAGGCTACGACACTGGTAACGATAAGACCCCGTTCATGAGTTCAAGTTTGAAGAATGCCAATGACGCTGGAACCAATGACAACTGGAATTCGCTGGCATGGTATGCTCAGGCAGAGTACAACTACATGAACCGCTACTTCCTGCAGGCCAACCTCACAGTTGAGGGGTCTTCACGTTTCGGACAGGATGGCGGTGACTTGCGTCTGTTCAAGGCTGCTTGGGGCGTATTCCCTGGCGTACAGGCATCATGGGTGATGAGCAACGAGTCATGGTTGGCAAAAGTCAAGGGTATTGACTACCTGCGTTTTACTGCCGGCTACGATGTCAGCGGTAATGACGACATCGACTACTATGCAGCCCGCAGTTACTTCCGCTCACAGCAGTACTTGCACGCCATTGCCGGTCTATCATTCGACGGCATTGGCAATACCAAGATACAGTGGGAGACCACTCGTCGTCTTAACGCTGGTCTGGAAACAAGTCTGCTTGGCAATCGCTTAGCACTCTCGTTCAACGTCTTCAAGAGTTGGACCAGCAACCTACTGACACAGCAGTCACTTGGTTTCCTCTCAGGACTCGACAAGAACTGGTCTAATGGTGGTAAACTGGAGAATACAGGTTTCGATGTTAATGCCACCATCAAGGTACTCAATCTTAAAGATTGGCAGTGGCAATTAGGCGGTAGCCTTGGCCACTACAAGAACAAGATAACCGAACTGGCTGACGATGTCCAGTATATGGATAGCAAGGTATATGGTGCTACTATTCGCACTCAGGTTGGTCAGGTGGCTAACGCATTCTACGGTTATAAGTCGTTGGGAGTATTCTCTACCACAGAAGATGCACAGAATGCAGGCCTCTATATCCTGGCTGATAATGGTGTCGACAAGAACTACTTCGGAGCAGGCGACATTCACTTTGCCGATCTCGATGGAGACCATCAGATTACTGAGGCCGACCGTACCATCATTGGAGATCCTAATCCCGACTTCTATGGCAACATATTCACGACTGTAGCATGGAAGCGAATGAAGTTGGATATGCGTTTCAACTATTCTGTTGGCAATGATGTATATAACTACATGCGCGCACAACTTGAGAGCGGCTCACGATTTATGAACCAATCGACTGCACTTGTACGCCGCTGGCAGGTAGAAGGACAACAGACCGACATTCCACAGATTACCTTCCAAGATCCGATGGGCAACTCGCGCTTTAGCGACCGTTGGATAGAGGATGGCAGCTATCTGCGACTGAAGAGTGTCACACTGAGCTATGACTTGCCTCTTAAGTCAGAGTACATACAAGGTATGCAGTTCTGGATTCAGGCCAACAATGTGTTTACCATCACCAAGTATCTGGGCTCCGACCCCGAGTTTGCTATGACAGGCAACGTCATCGGACAGGGAATAGACCTAGGACGTCTGGCTCAGAGCCGCTCGTTTGTGGCTGGTGTGAAATTCAACCTCTAATAAAAAACAAAATAAGTAATAGATATGAAAACAATACTATTTAATAAGGTAAGTAAATTGGCTAAAGGTTTTTTACCTTTTTACCTTTTTACCCTTTTACCTCTAATAGCCTCGTGTTCTGATTTCTTTGAGCAAGAGTCTAACCAGATTATCTATGCCGACAAGGACCACCTGAACAGTGCTACCGATACCATCTACTCTGTCACTGGCATCTTGAATAAGCTTCAGGCCCTGGCCGATCGTACTGTTCTGCTCGGAGAGGTACGAGGCGATCTTACCAGCATCACCAGCGTGGCCTCTAGCGACTTGCGCGATGTAGCTTTGTTCCAAATTGGCGATAACAACCAGTACAACGTACCTCGCGACTACTATGCCGTAATAAACAACTGCAACTATTTCATAGAACATGTCGACACGGCACTGAAGAACAATCGTAACGAATACATCTTCATGAAAGAGTATGCAGCAGTAAAGGCAATCCGTGCATGGACCTATCTGCAGTTGGTACTGAACTATGGCAGGGTACCATTTATCACTAAGCCAATCCTCACCAAGCAGGAGGCAGAAATAAGCTACCCAAGCTACGACCTTGAGTCTGTATGCGAGTACTTCATCAACGATCTGCAGCCACTGGCTGAGCGCTACGGCCGCGAGTATCCTGGCTACGGTACCATCCGTGGCAATGATTCACGCTTCTTATGGTTCCCCATCAACATCGTGTTGGGCGATCTCTATCTCTGGCAGGCTAGTGCTTCAGGCAACATCGAACAGTACAAGATGGCAGCTGAGCGATACTACAAGTACATCAGCGAGCGCAATGGTCAGAACTCTACATTTCCTGTCGGCATCAACATGTTGACTTGGACACCGGGCAACACCACCTGGTTGAATGTAACAGGTTGGGGAAGCTACAATGTAAGCGAAAGCTATATGGCCAACGGCGAGCTGATTACCATGATTCCTTGCGACTCCACACGCTCTGAGGGCAATTACAGTGAGTTGCGTAATCTGTTCAACTCTACCGAAGAGAACAACTACAAGTACAGTCTGACGCCCTCACTACGCCAACTTGAAATCTCAGAATCACAAGCACACTGTTGCGTAGGAACCGATGGCACCAGCGTTATCTATTCGCCCAGAGGTCTCTCACTGCACCGTTCTGGCGACCTGCGCCTCTTCAACTTCTGGAGTGAGGGCTACGCTTATGATAAAGCAACAGGCGAGCGTATTGAGACACAACGCATCGGCAAATACAACACCCGCAATGTACACATCTATCGCAAGATGATGGTATATCTTCGTATGGCAGAGGCTTTCAACATGGCAGGCTATCCCCGTATGGCATTCCAGATATTGTCGCAAGGTCTTAACAATGATGTAATTGTCAACGATGTGTGTCCATATTACAACGAGAGCGACTCGATATGGCTACGTACATTCGACTTCCCCACCTCACGCTATGGCATCTTTACTGCTGAGGCTTTGGTGAACAACCGCGCTACCAACACCATGAACACCATTGGTATTCATACACGTGGTTCTGGCTTCACTCCACTCAACGAGTATTATCAGTTCCCCGACTCTATCGAAGTTGACGGTCAGAAACAACCCGTGCCATTGGCCACCCAACAGGAGTATGTCAGTCAACTACTGCTCGATGAAGAAGCCTTAGAGTTTGCCTTTGAGGGAACACGCTTCTATGATGTCATGCGCTTCGCACTGCGTAGCAGTAATCCGGGCGAGTTCATGGGTAACATAATATCAACACGTGGAGGTAGCAATAATGTAGCCGAGGACATACGCAACAAGCTTCGCAACCAAGACAACTGGTATCTGAAGTGGAACGGGAAAATAGGTCCTGACTTCAAATAGCCTACACTTCTCACATCCACGATGCATCATGCGCAATAACGCTGATGCATCGTGGTTGTTTATACAGTTCCTGAATATATTAAACGCTGATAATCAATAAGTTGAGCTTTAAATGGTAAAAAAGTGGCAGTAGTGTTGATTTTTAAGGTTTAAAAGGGGTAGATTTAACGTATTTAACCTTCATTAAGGTTCTCATGAGGGAAATAGTAAAGCGTAAGGCCCTCATTATAGGCTTTTGATGGCAGTCTTTATTTGCGCCATGTTGCTGCGCGAGACAGGGAGGGACTCGTGGCAGTGATTGATAAGGAGTTGGGGGGTGCCGGAATGTGATGTGAATTGCTCTATCTGGCCGAGGTTTACCAAGAAGGCGCGATGGCAGCGGACTATCATCGGATATGGCTGAAGCGTTTCCTCCATCTGCTTCATGGTGGCGCGAAGCATATCATTATGCACTTGACCATCGTGCAGATGACAGACCTTGACGTAATTGCCCACAGCCTCTATATATAATAGGTGGGAAATCTGGAGCGTCACGGATTCATTGGTCGTACCAGCGAGGGTAAGTTCTGAAACTTCCGACTTGCGAACTTCGGGTTTGGCATCTGTCACAACCGTTGCAGCGCTTTGCAAGAGTTTCTCCTGCATCTCTTTCAGTTCCTCATTCAGCAGTCGCGTCTCTTCCAGTTCCATCGCCAGATACTTGTTGCGGAACTTAAAACGCCAATAGAGTCCGATAGCGAAGGAGAGGAATGCGATAATCACCAGCGTCTCCAGATAGTTGCCGGGCGACAGTCTATTGCTCTCAACCAGCTCGCTCATCGCAAAGTGGCGATAGAGACAGATGAGTAGCGACACCAACGGCGTGTTGATGCATTGGAAGCGGAGATTCCGGCTGATAATATATCTGACACCACGGTCGTAGGAGCGGGGCATTCGGATTATGTATCGCAGAATGACTTCCGTCAGGAAACAACTGAACATGCCCAATGCAAATATTGCCAGCAGATGAACGTAGGCCTGCCATTGCCACATTTCGAGTCCGAAGGGCTTGAAGATGGCTATTGCCAGCACCATGAAGGCGGTGCTGATGAAACGTGTGCTGATGGTTTCTTTGTGACCTTTGTCCATACGGTCGGCAAAAGTACAATTTTTCTGCCAAATAGCCAAACCATTCATCACATTTCTGCCATTTATCCCATGTTCTTGTGCCATTCGTCACAAAATCATGCAGAATATCCCAGAAATTTGGAGGGATAAGCTGCCCGTTGTAATTTTGCAGTGCGTTTTTGCAACAAACGTTTAAAAGAGATATGATTATGAAACCAAGAACGATTATCGGAATTCTGTTGATTGTGGCTGGTGCATGGAAACTGGCCAACCTATGGGGAATCATTGAGAACGACTGGCTGTGGCGCCAGCCCTGGACGGCATACGTTGCCCCGGCCCTGTTGCTGTATGTTGGCGCGGGAACTATCATTGACAGTTACCGCCGCGACCCCGATCAATGGCTGCAACGCCCGCTGCCCATCGGCGAGGACGGCAAGCGCATCTGCTGCTCTGTTCACTACGGCGGCGACGAGTACGTCTATCGCGGTGAGGCGTTCCACGGTGCTCGTCTCGATGCTTTCTGCGGTGGCATCCGCATGGACTTGCGCGAGGCCGTCATCACCGAGGACGAGGAGATTGACATTCACACCTTCTGCGGCGGCATCGAACTCTTCGTGCCCACCCATGTCAACGTCCTTGTTAAGAGCCGCAGTTTCATCGGTGGCGTCGGCAACCATACCGCCCGACCTGCTGACCCGAAGGCTCCCACCCTCCACATCGTCGCCAGCAACTTCTTCGGGGGCGTGGACGTGAAGAATTAGAATTACATTGTCTGACAATTAAAAAGGCTAGAAATGAATAAGAAACATTTGATGATAGTGCTCATGATATTGAGCCTTAATTTAAGCAGTTGTATCTCCACCCGTGATACTGTAAGAATCAATAAGGTGGAAATGGGTATGAACAAAGAGGAAATCCAGCATCTTCTGGGTAAACCCCTCTTCAAGAATGCCAATGAAACAAGTGAAGAATGGGGCTATCGCAAGATGGTTGGCGAGATAGCAGGGCCAGAGGCAATGCTGTTCATTGTTACCTTCGATACGAACGGAAAAGTGATGGCATATAACTCTGTGAAGGATTATCCGTATTATCATTATTGAATCACATGAAAAGATTAGTTTTTTGGATAACATCTTTGGTCGTTGCCATGTTTTGGGCAATGACGGTGCAAGCGCAGGAGCCGCAAGACTCCACGGAATCTGTAAACAAGTTAGTTGAGTTGCAGGAGGTCGTCATCAAGGGCGGCCTCCCCAACACCCGTCTGAAGCCCGGTGCGATGGACGAGCGCACCAAGGTCATCGCCGACTGGTTCTCGGAGCAAGAGGCCGTGCCGGGTCTGAAAGTTAACGGCCAGAAGACCCTCGGCGAGAACGTCAGCGACAACGGCGGCCTGAAGATTGCCTACCGTGCATTTACCAACCGCATGGTCTCCGAACCCCTCACCGATGTTGACGGCTTCAACCCCGCCCAGCGTTTCTACCTGGCCTACGCCCGCGTCTGGGCTTGCAACTCAACACCCGAGTACACCGCCATGCTCGTCAACAGCGACGTCCACTCTCCCGCCCGTCTGCGTGTAATGGCCGCCCTGCCGATGATCGACACCTGGTACGACGCTTTCGGCATCCAACCCACCGACAAGATGTTCCTCCCCAAGGAGAAGCGAGCATTGGTGTGGTAAATACTACAAATAGCACAGAAAAAGGAGTCCAAGCGACTCCTTTTTCTTGCCACCAGAGTTTCACTAATCCTACTATTCGTCACAGAAATTACCGTTTATCACACCATTCGTCACAAACTTGTGCAGAATATCCCAGATGTATGGGGGATTGTGCAACTATCTGTAATTTTGCAGCGTCAAAAGCGACAAATGAATCAGACAAATGATTAAAATAGTAAAGGATATGAAAAAGATTTGTTTAAGACTGGCAGCGCTGATGGCTGCAATGATGATGACGATGACGTTGAGTGCGCAGGTGAACGATAGCATCTCGACGGACACGACAATGTGGTTTAACCAGACGCAAGAACTGAAAGGCGTGGTGATAAAGGGTCGTCTGCCGAAGACACGGGTGAAGGGTGACGCCATGCGCACCACCGTAGCTGGAACGATACTGGAGAAGGCCGGAACGGTGAGCGATGCACTCTCGAAGATTCCGTCGCTTGAGGCTGAGCGCGACGGTGGCGTGAAGGTGCTGGGTCGAGGCGATGCCGAGGTTTACATCAATGGCCGAAGGGTGCAGGACATGAAGGAACTCTCGCGTCTGCGCTCCGACCAGATTCAGCATGTCGATGTGGTGCAGAACCCTGGTGCCCGCTATGCCGCCTCGGTGAAGGCCGTCGTGCGCATCACGCTGAAAAAGGCACAGGGCGAGGGCCTGAGTTTTGAGGATAACCTCGGTGGCGTTTATCAG